>JAEWSZ010000009.1 GCA_023397905.1 Bacillota bacterium
CCTGGCCCTTCATATTTACCAGGGGGCCTCCGCTGTTGCCTCCGTTTATGGCGGCATCGGACTGTATAAATCTGTACTCCCCGTCGGCCGACCTGTTCATTCCGCTGACTATGCCTTTTGTGGCCGAATTCCGCAGACTAAAGGATAGCGGAGTTCCTATGGCAACAACTTCCTGTCCCACGGCTACGTTTGATATGTTTCCAAATACCGCAGGCTGCAGGCCGCCTTTATCGATTTTGATAACTGCCAGATCAAGGCTTTCGTCTATGGCTTTCAATCTGGCCTTATATGCCTTGCTGTTTGACAGAACCACAACTATGCTGTCCATGTCCTTGACCACATGGGCGTTTGTCACTATGTACCCGTCGCTTCTATATATAACTCCGGTGCCAAAAATCAGATTGTCAGTGTATTCGCTGTAATCATAGCTGCTTTCCTTAAGCTTGCCTATTATGCCCACCACAGACGGGCTCACCTTTGAAATGATTTTGGAAATCATGTCCGTATCGGTGTTTATTTCAATGGAATTGCTGTTTTTATTTACAGTGATGCCTTCAAGATTTTTGGACAGGCTGTCAATCAAAACATATTGCTTCCCGTCAATGACCTTAACAGAATCGTTCACCTGTTTTCCGTCGATTTTCAGGGTCACTCCGCCTGCCGCAAAAACATTTGAAGTCATAACAGTCATTGCAGCCACAAAGCAAATTACTTTAACCACTAGTTTTTTTGTCATCGTTTTAGCCTCCGTAAGTACTGTTTCCAGATTTCCATTTTACCATTTATATAACTGCAATTCAATTGCATTTAATTCCCATATTTATGCCCATGCCCTGCATCTCGCACAATACATCATAAAAACCTGCATGGGCCCGGTCCCCCTTTTATAATTTTTTAAAAATTTCCTTCAACCTTATGCCCATGCCCCGCATCTCACGCAATACATCATGAAAGTTTGGCATGGACCGGTCCCCTTTACAATTTTTTTTAAGTTTCTTTCAACCTTTTTCTGCATACACTTGACAGGTATCTAATACAAATGTATTATGTAATTAAATACACTTGTATTAGATTTACATACTGAAATTGAATTGGAGATCAGGTTAAAATGGCAGACAAAAAGAAATCAATACAGATATCAGACGCCGAATGGCAGGTTATGAAGGTTTTATGGCAAACCCCGGGACTCAGCGCCGCCCAGGTGGCCGCAGAGGTCTCCATGGAAAACAACTGGAGCGACGGCACCATCCGCACCTATCTGCGCCGGCTGATTGAAAAAGGCGCATTGAGATTTGAGCAGGACATTTCCGACAGCCGTATTTATTACTATTTCCCTGCCATAGATGAAAAAAGCGCTTTTGAATCAGAAAGCAGTTCCTTTCTGAGAAGGATCATAAAAGGTAAGGCCGGCATTGTTCTGGCCTCGCTTATTGAAAAATCCGAATTGACCGACAGTGAAATAGCCGAGCTTGAAGATATTCTGAAACAAAGACGGAGTACCAGATGAACACTATAAATAGTATTATCACCTTTATATTTGCCAATACTGTGACCATAAGCATACAGGCAGCAATTGCGGCGTTGACGGTTATGGCGGTAAACAGGCTGTTCAGGAAGCGTATGAGCCCAAGATTATCCTATCTGCTGTGGGGTCTGGTTTTGATAAGGCTGGTCATTCCCGTACTTCCGGAAAGTCCCGTCAGTATTTACAATGTTCTTTCCATGGATTTATCCGCGGGTAAATCCAATGTGCTTCAGATACTTCAACCCGCCTACTCCACCGGGCCGGATCTGCGAAGCACGGATAATGCGCCCTCCTCAGGAAATCCGGGCGCCGGGACCGGACAATCCGCAAATACCGAATATCAGCCCGGGAATAGTGCCGAAACGGATCCGACAAATGCCGCTGTCCCCGCTGAAAGGCCCGGGACTTCCGCAGCAGGTTCAACATCCGTTGGTTTAACGACGGTCCTGGCTTATATCTGGCTTCTGGGAACCCTGTCCATTATCACATACCTGGCAGCGGTTAATATATCATATGCGAAGAGGATAAAATCGTTGGAATACGCTTCTATTCCCGCCGGAATATTAGAGGAGCTGAGAAATAAAACCGGCCTCAGGAGGAGCATCTCTTTTTTAAAGGACCGCAGCCTCAACTCTCCATGTGTTTTTGGAATAATAAACTGCTCCGTGCTGATGCCTGAGGGATTGACAGAAACAGCGGACGGCGAGACCCTTTACAATATATTGCTTCACGAGTTCGCTCACATCAAGCATAATGATTTGACCATAGGCTGGCTGTCATATTTGCTCTGTGCAATACACTGGTTCAATCCCATTCTGTGGTACAGCTGTTTTATGGTCCGGCGCTGTCAGGAGATCTGCGCCGATTCATACGCCATGCAGCTGCTTGAAGACGATCAGATAGGGGGCTACGGCCGGACTCTTCTGGAAATTGCAAAAAAGCAGCCGGCCCGCAGGCATTCAATCGTAGTTGCCTCCGGAATCAATGAAAATAAAAAGGCTTTGAAGGAGAGGATAAAAAACATAGCTCTTTTTTCAAAAAAACGCAACAGTATCACCCTTGCAGGCATAGTCCTGCTTATTGCGGCAGGCATTACTCTTTGCACCTCCGCCTCGTATTTTCCCGGAACTTCCGGAGAGAAGCTGGAATTTCAAGACAATATTCTGCTGAGTGTCTCCCAGTCAGCGGCAGGAAGCTCCCCGCAGGATATACGGCTTGAAATACACAACCTGAATAAAGCTTCCGCATATAATTGCAAGTTTTATATTTACAACGGATCTGTAAAAAACACCAAACCGGTCCAGACCAAAGAAGGCTTCAAAATAGGTTCAGACAGCACCGTGAGCTTTGATATGTCCGGGGTGGATTACGATAAAGCCTCCTTTACCTTGACTTATACGCCCGGTTTGATGTTGTTTCCCAAAGCAGAAGACAATATAACTCTCACGGGCAAGCTGAAGGCTTTTGATAAAACCGCGGACTTAAATGGCTGGAGTTCTGTTACCGACAGTGAACTCACGTCTTTTATCAAGTCTGAAGGCATCACCCCTGCCGGAATATCAAAAATTTACAATTTCTATACGGTAGTATTGTTTGAAAAAGGCTCCACCACAGGCTACTACGAGCTGTGGAAGGACACCCGCAAAAATGAAGTCATGAGCAGGCTGGTACAGGGCTCGGGAAGTGAAAAGCCCCCTGTAACACTGGCGGGAGGCACTGCCTCAGGTATGCATCCCTTTGCCAATATAATTATCAATGATCCGGCCCTTCTGGCCCTTGGAAAAAAATTAACGTTGGAAGGCTCAGGAAAAAGCATGGCTGTGCAGATGTCCGGCCACAAAGGATATACCGTCGAAACCAGAGGAATGGGCCGAATCGAAAAAATCATGATTTATGACAAAGACAGCCAGGTGTTATTCATGTCCAGCTACCCGGACTATGTGGGAATAAAGTCTCTTTTGCCGGACGTTGATTTTAAAGCCGATGACAAGGGCTATTTAAGCATAGTAAATGAGGACGGCAGAAAAATAGCGAACCAAACTCCGGTCAATGCCGAAGTTGAATTTACCTCTGGCATGTTTCCGGCTGAATATGTAAAAGCCTCTGAGTCCGGAGATATTGATTTAAAAATTCCCTTATTGAAGTATAAAAATTCCACCCTGTATCTAAAAAGTATCTCGGAGGCCAACGGAGATGACGGTTATCTTTTAGCCGCCCTGTATTTCATCCACGATACCGGGAATAAATCCGGAAATATTTTAAGCAGCACCTTTGTGGCAGGTTTTACACCCCGTTCATTCTCTTCAAACGCAAATGTAAAGCCGGATGTATATTCAAAGGACGGTGTATTGAAGGATATGGTATCACTGGCCGGAAGCGGTCCCGGAGACCAATTCTGCATCTATATGAAAAAAGAACTGCTTGAAAAAACCGGCGGAAATTTTACTATTTCCCTTGAAGGTCTTAACGATATCAGCTATAGGGAAAATTGAAACGCTCCTCCCGGTATTATGCTACTCAAATATCTCATCGAGGGGTATTTCCAGGCCTTTAAATATCACGGATCTGACTGATTCCTCATTTTTGAAAACCGTTATATCAAGGTCATCTTCGTTTTCAAGGCAGTAAAGATACACTGCCTTTATATAAGTATCCACAATCCAGTATTCTTTGATTCCGGTCTGGGCATATAAAAACAATTTCCTGAGCATGTCATGTTTTTTTGAGGAGGATGAGAGCACCTCTACGACCAGGGACGGTATGCCTTTATATTTACCCTTTCCGTCAATATTTCCGGAATCGCATATGACCACAATATCGGGCTGAACGACATTTTTGCCGCCGCTCTCCTTCACAAGGACAACCTCAAAGGGCGAGGTAAGAGACCTGCATTTTTTCCCTCTGAACCAATTATAAAACCGGCCGTTTATTGCCGATATGGCAGCCTGATGAGCATAGCCGGGCGTGGCAATGGCAAAAACCTCTCCGTCTATAAACTCGTATCTCAGATCTGACTTCTCCGTCATCTGAAGAAATTCTTCATAAGTGATCCTCGTGCCGTTTTCACTTTCATAGAAGGCCAGCTCTTCATTTACAGTGCTCTCGCCGTGACACTTGACTATTTTGGCCATATCCCGGCCGTTTTTGGTGATAATGACCTCTTCCGAAGCCGCGGCAAGATTCAGATATCTTCCAAAGTTGTTCTGCACCTCTGTAGATGTAACTCTCATATATCATCACACCTTTTTCAATATGATAAATACCGTAATTCACCCGGCCGGCTGTCGCCGGTTAAGCGCCTGCTGATTTCCCGGGAACTCTTTAGCTATATTATATTAAATTATAGCTAAATAGTCAATAATATTAGCTGATTTAGCTTTGAATTTTAGCTAATCCTTCCCATGAAGTCAATTACAACTGGTTTTCAGCCTCCAGCAACTGACTTTTAACAGCTATATAGCTCAATTTGTTGTCAACACGGGTACTCTCCATCAGGGATACGGATCTTACACAGACAGGCACTCCATCTGTTTTTATTGCCTCCGCAGCCATGCCTAAGTCATTAATTCCAGCCTCTCTGACCAGAGTGATATGCGGATTGTAGCTGCGGTCTTCCTTTTCATATCCAACTATTCGGAGCTGTTCCTCCAGCCTGCCGTACAGCAACTGAAGCTCTTTGCTTTTCCGCAGGCCAAGCCATATGATCTTTTTGCTGCCTTTGCTGAAATTGCCCAATCCGCCCAGCTTCAATTCAAACTTTCGGGTGTCCCGGGCGGTATTGGAAAGTACTGTTTTCAACTGCTCTATTTGCATTTCATTCCGCTCTCCCATAAACCTTAAAGTAAGATGGAAATTCTGCTTGCGGGAGAAATTTCCGCCCGTGCAGTACCGCTTCAATTCATTTTGTATATCAAACAAATAATCCTTTATTTGTTCCTCAAATTCAATGGCAAAGAAAACTTTCATTTGAGCTCTCCTGTTCCATATTTTTTTAGGTTTACATCAGATTTCCGGCCCAGGGGTTCCCATTCCGGGTTCCATGAGTTTGTTTGCACTTCCGCAAATGTGGTATAGTTATTGATATAGTTATAATATATATCATCAGCATAAATGATTCCACTGTTTTGGTATGGACATTGATGGAACCAATAATCATAAACTGGCGCAATCTTCCGCTGATGGTCAAATTACCGGGGAGGACTAAACACATGTTTTACGAAGTAAGATTTCAGACAGGCGAAATGACACAGATCATAGATGAAATGAAAAAAGGTAATATACCCTGCATGGACGTTTATGACGACGATGAAACGGATTGGTTTATAAAGCAGCTGGAAATCCAAGGTATCTATAGAATTCAGGATATCCCCTACGATAAAAATGCACGGGACAGGGTAAAAGAACCGGAATTTGAGTACAGAGCGGCTTTTTACACCTCAAGGATCAGCTCCGCACAGCTCAATGGCGGTATCCCTCTTTACATCGATTTTTATTTTGAACCCTATGTTGACAGGACCTATGACCCCGTGGGCGAAATGTAACGCCCGCGGTCCGGCAAGGCAAGTCCGAATTTTTCACATATATGTAATTCACTTTGTGCAAACCGCCGAAACGCTGATATCATCCCCAGCCTCAGCCACAGGTATCACTGCCCTGCCGTTCTGAGGAACCAGAATCTTTTTGGCGGTTTTTCCCACAGTCAGCGAGATACTTTGAGGGGGCTTGTAGCCCTTGTCGGGAGTGACTGTCAGCTGCAATTCCCCCGCCGATATTTTTAACGCCAGCTTTCCTTTTGTGATATTGGTTTTTATGCCGTAAGGAAATACATTATTTTTTGCGGAATATGCAAGCAGGGTGTAAATGACCTTATGCCCGTCTCTGGTGGGATGCGGATCAAAGGACTTTCCGCTGTCCGCGTTTACAAGCCTGCTTCCCGTTCCGGCTTTTGAAAAAGCGGAATATACATCGGCGACCTTATAATTCTTTTCATTTGCCGAGTCCTTTATTATTTCTGCATTCATGGCTTTAATTGCTGTGTCCACCGCCGCCGGCAAAAATTGTCTGTACGGGCTGTATATGGTTTGGACAACTATCTGTGCTTTGGGATTCAGCTTTTTTACCGCATTGATTATACTGATGAATTCTCCGGTTTTTTTAGAATCCCCCGTAAACAGCGCCGCGCCGTCCGAAATATCCTTTTGCATCTTCTTCATTGCAGCCGGATCAAACAGCAGAGTAAATACCGCTATCTGGATTTCTTCAGGAGCTGCGTCATAGACCGTCTTTCCATCTCTCAGCTGCCGGTTTATTGCCTCCAGCAGAGGAAGCAAGACATTGTTTCCTCCTATGGAAACAGTTATAAGGCTGGCCTTTTCTATCTGGGCAGCAGCCGCTTTTTCTCCTGCTGTGGCCGGCTTGCTTATGGACTTTAACATCCTTGTGGTATCAAGCCCTTCTATTCCCAGATTGACAGGCTGTTTTCCGAGCTTATTCCCCAGCTTTGTAACAAAATTGTACTCGCTGGTTTTATTTTTCACATCATTTGAATTAAAATTCACCAGGCCGTAACCTGTGGTAATAGAATCACCCAGCGCCACATATGTAGAAACGTTTTCCGAGGCTACCGCCGGTATGTAAAAACCGTAAAACCCGGCTGCCAGCAGCAAAACGCTTAAAATAACCGATAAAACTATTTTAAATTTTTTCACTTTTTTAAAGGACCTCCGCAAAATAAGAGCACGGACTTTTCCGCACATGGTTTGTTTACATATTATTATAAACTTCCCGCGGCCAAATTTCAAATATGAGCGGATATAAAAAAATGGAGTGCTGTAAAATATTTTACAGCACTCCATTTGCCGTGTGGGCAACATTTTCAGCTGCTGCTCACATTGTCCTGGCTTATGGTTTTAACTTTTTTTACATATATATCGGTGAGCTCATTTGCGTATTCCTGTGAATATCCCTCGCTGACCACCTTGCATACAGGTTTTTCAGCGTCAGGAAGAACGAGTACCCAGCCTTTTTCCCCGTACACCTTTACCCCCTCCGTTGTCTCAATATTTGCGCTCTCATTTTCCTCAATTATGGCCCGGATAACTTTTCCTTTGGCCGGCCATGGACATTTGACCTCTTTTTTCAGAATATGGAAATCAGGTATCATATGAACTATTTCACCAAGACTCATGTCATTCTGAGACATGTAATCTATAATTTTGACCAGTCCCGCAATGGCGTCGAAATTCATGGTGAAAAAATCGCCGATGCTGTCCTGGTATTCCTCGCTGAGCATTTTCTTCATCATTTCCTTTGCGGAGGTCTTGGTCCTGACCACATTACCTTCATTCTGACTTGCTATTTTTTCTATAACATCGCTTGTATTCAAAGGAACAACAACAGTATTTCCCTTTGTGGTTTTCAAATGGATCAGGGAGATCAGCGCCATATACAGGTCGTCCGTAATTACTCTCCCCTTTGTATCTATCAGCATCATCTTTTCATAGGAATTTTCAAAATAAACCCCCATGTCAAACTTTCCCTGTTTGACAGTGCCCGTAAGCGTTTTTATATCGGAAAACATACTTTCCTTTTTGGGATAATTTCCATCCATCCTGGGATTTATAAATGCGTAATCACATTTCAGCTCGTCCAGAATCCTCCCGACTACTTTTTTAAGCAAATCGGATTTTGTTATTAAGGCTATCTTGTAGCTATGCTCCTTTGCCTGCACACTGTTTAAAATGGTCTGAATATAAAAGACACCGTGCTCAGGTATTGTAACTATGGGTTTGATTTCATTTACTGCGCATCGGACAAAATCCTCCCGTATAAAGGAATTCTCAATTTTTCGCTCTTCGCCTCTTTCGATATTGCTTCCCAGCTTATTCAGCACATCTATTACGAGCATGTCTTTTTCCTGGCCCAGAGACGATATGTGTATTCCTCCGCTGAGATTGTAAAACCTTATGGCCGATCTGGTCACCGGCAGCAGCGCGGTTCCTATATCGTAAACCTCCGTCCCGGAGGACAGCAGGCCGGATATAAGTGAATTTTTCAGCATTTTTAAAGCATCCACGTCATCGCAGCTGACTCCTATTTTGGAATCCCTTTTACAGATGGACCCATAGGTCGCTCCAAGCCTGGAGGCAAACTCAGGGGTGATGTCCACATTGATTTCTCCCAGAATGCCCCTGTTGCCAAAAAGGTTTTTAGAATATTTCGAACCCCAGACCAGATTTGAATTTACCACAGTGTCTGAGTCAATATTTTTATTGGGCCAGATTTTTACCGCAGGCTTTATTGATGAATTAGGGCCTATAATGCAGTTATCTCCCACCACGGAAGCCTCGTAAGCCGAGGCCCTGTCATTTATCTGTACTTTATTGCAAAATACCGTGCCCCTCAGCTGGGAGTTTCTTTTTACCACACAGCCCTTCCACAGGATGCTCCTTTTTACCGAGCCCGTTTCGCATATATGGTTTGCTTCTCCTATGACTGAGTAGCTCCCGATGGTGCTGCCGCCCCTGATTATAGAATTTTTCCCTATGAGCACCGGCGGTTTGAGGATTGCTTCCTTTGAAACCACCGCGCCCTCTTCTATCCATACACCCTGGCGTACTTCTTCCGCATTAATTTTTATGTCAACCTTTTTGTCTAAAATATCATTGTGTACGGTCACATACGCATCCAGATCCCCGATATCGCACCAGTAATTCTCTGTGACAAAGCCAAACATTGGCTTGTTTTCCTTAAGAAAAACAGGAAACAGATCCTTGCTGAAGTCAAACATCTGATTTGGCTTCATATAATTCAGCACCTCTGGGTTCAGTACATATATACCGGTATTGACGGTATCGCTGAAAACCTCTCCCCAGCTTGGTTTTTCAAGGAAACGGGTTATCTTGCCTGACTGGTCGGTAACCACCACTCCGTATTCTATGGGACTTTCCACCTTCTTTAACACAAGGGTCGCCATTGCGTTCTTCTCATTGTGGAATTCAAGGGCTTTATCCAGATCTATATCCGTCAGCGCATCCCCGCTTATTACTATAAAGGGTTCATCCAAAAATCCTTCCGCATTTTTTACACTTCCGGCCGTACCAAGAGGTACGGTTTCAGTGAAATATTTCAAATTTACTCCGAATTCACTCCCGTCACCAAAGTAGTCTTTTATTATTTCCGGCATATACAGAATGGTAACTGCAATATCATTAATACCATATTTTTTCAATAATTCAATAATATGTTCCATCACAGGTTTATTTGCAATGGGAACCATGGGTTTGGGCAGGTTGCAGGTCAGCGGTCTTAAACGCGAACCTTCTCCGCCTGCCATAATCACAGCTTTCATCAGATCCATCCTTTCACATATTTGTTATATGACTTGTTTTGTACGGCGAAATTTAAGTGCATTTGATGAAACCTAATTTGTTCTATTATTTTTACCTTAAGCAAAAAAACTATTCGAACAGGCAAAAAAAATAAAATGTTCCAATATTTTGGAACATTTTATTTTCCCTGCCAATTAAAGCTTTACGTTTATATTAAATTTTATCTAGTCTCAATCCAATTTCAGCACGCTCATAAAGGCCTCCTGGGGCACTTCCACCGAACCTACCTGGCGCATGCGCTTCTTTCCTTCCTTTTGTTTTTCCAGCAGCTTTTTCTTTCTGGTGATGTCACCGCCATAGCACTTGGCCAGAACATCTTTCCTGAAAGCCTTAACTGTTTCGCGGGCTATAATCTTGCCTCCTATGCAGGCCTGAATTGGTATTTCGAACATCTGCCTGGGTATGGATTCCTTCAGCTTTTCGGCCATTCTTCTGCCCCTGGTTACCGCTTTTTCTCTATGGACGATAAAGGACAGGGCGTCTACAATTTCGCTGTTCAGCATTATATCCAGCTTTACCAGATCCGATTCCCTGTAGCCCATAAGTTCATAATCAAAGGAGGCATAGCCCTTTGTTCTGGATTTCAATGCGTCAAAGAAGTCATAAATTATTTCATTCAAAGGCATTTCATAGGTCAGCATGGCCCTGCCCTCATCAATATAGGACATGTCCCTGTATACGCCCCTGCGCTCCTGTGCCAGCTCCATTATGTTGCCCACATACTCGGTGGGAACCATGATTGTGGCCTTTACTATTGGCTCTTCCATCATGCCGATCTCCGTGACCGGTGGAAGATTAGTCGGGTTATCTATTGTGATCACATCTCCGCTTGTGTTTGTGATCTTGTAAATAACGCTGGGAGCCGTGGTGACCAGGTCAAAATTATATTCCCTCTCAAGCCGCTCCTGAATGATTTCCATATGCAAAAGCCCCAGAAAGCCGCATCTGAAACCGAAGCCCAGCGCTACTGAGGATTCGGGCTCAAAGGTCAGCGCCGCATCATTTAATTGCAGCTTTTCAAGAGCATCTCTCAAGTCCCCGTATTTCGAGCCATCGGCAGGATATATTCCGCAGAAAACCATGGAATTTACCTTTTTGTAACCGGGTAAAGGCTCTTTTGCCGGATTGTCCACCAGTGTTATAGTGTCCCCCACCCTGGTGTCGCGGACATTTTTAATGCTCGCCGCAATATACCCCACATCGCCGGCTCTGAGCTCATCTGCCGGTGAAAGTCCTCCGGGTCTGAGATAACCCAGTTCTGTTACCAGAAATTGCTTTTTTGTGTACATCATCCGGATGGTGTCACCGGTTTTAACGGCCCCCTCCTTGACCCTCATATATACTATTACACCCTTGTAGCTGTCATAAAAGGAGTCGAAAATCAAGGCGCGCAGCGGTGCGTCTTCATCTCCCTCGGGACAGGGGATCATATTCACAACCTTTTCAAGCACCTCTTCGATATTGATACCGTTTTTTGCGGAAACCATGGGCGCCTCAGAAGCATCAAGGCCTATAACATCCTCTATCTCCTTTTTAACCACATCTGGCTGCGCACTGGGCAGGTCTATTTTATTTATGACGGGCATTATTTCCAGATTGTGCTCCAGAGCCAGGTAGACATTTGCCAGTGTCTGGGCCTCTATGCCCTGGGCAGCGTCAACTACCAGGATTGCGCCTTCACAGGCGGCCAGGCTTCTTGACACCTCATAGTTAAAGTCCACATGACCTGGAGTGTCAATAAAGTTGTAAATATACTCGTGCCCGTCAGGCGCTTTATACACCATTCTCACCGCCTGGGCTTTTATGGTGATGCCGCGCTCCCTCTCAAGCTCCATGTTGTCCAGGACCTGTTCCTGCATTTCCCTTGAGGTCAGAACTCCTGTCTTCTCAAGCAGCCTGTCTGCAAGGGTTGACTTTCCGTGGTCTATATGTGCGATAATACAGAAATTTCTTATATATTTTTGTCTTTCACTAGGCATTCGCTGTCCTCCACCAATATAAATCAAAAACAGCCCCTTAGCGGGACTTCTCGTTAATCTTTCATGATTATATCATAGAGTAGTATACCCTGCAAGGAGGCGGGATACGGCATAAAATCTTTAATATTCCGGACGGGTCGGACCCGGGGTCAGGATAAAAAATTTAAGGAGACAGGCCTCGCCATGAATTGGGCCTTTCAGCCCTTCATAGCCGCTCCTGTCCCCTGTATTTTGGCTTCAGTTTACTCTTACTCCGTCAAGGATGTGATCTGCCAGGCTTCCTGCTGCTGTGCATTTTCAACCGTAACTATTGTTTTGGAATCCGGTACTTTTCCGGCGGACGTTGCCCAGTGGAATATGATATTGTAGGTTTTTTTACTCTCGGTCTTCTGTTCATACACATCGTAACCGGTTATCCATGGGCTGGAAACACCCGTAACCCAGTTCATATCCTCAAACCCGGCCTTTAACTCCGCTCTCAATTCCTCGGACATCAGCGCATACTGAATGGCTCCCTGTCTTTGGGACGCGGCCTGTGCATACATATTAACACATTCCTCTGCCGAGCCCGGCAAAACAAAATTTACAATTTGCTCTTCAAACCGGCCGGCCTCTCCCGAAGCTTTAAATATCCTCAGAATGTCGTCATAATAGAACACATTCTCCTTTAAAACCTGCGAAAAATATTCAACCGGCACATAGGTCCGACCGCCGATTATTTGTGGAGGCATGTCAAGCTGAGTCTTCTCTGAGTTGGCGGTATAATAGCTGTTAACATTGTTTTTCAGGTAGCCGCCTGCCACACCGGCGCCTTTTTGGGGATCCCAGGTAACTTCATAGCCCAGGTCCTCAGCAATGCTTCTAAGAGGCACCATATAGGTATAATACTGAATGACCTTTTTATCGCCAAGCATGCCATAGATCGGCTCTTCATGGATTTTTAACTGAGTTTCCCTGCTTGTGCCGTTGAATCTTGTCTGTTCAAGAGCTTCCGCATTGAACATTTGAAGGTATATGTCGTCTTTCAGAAGTCCCTTCAATTCTGTATAATCCAGTTCAAAAAACGGCATTCCACCCGCATAAGGCCTTAATTCATACAGGTCAAAATATATTACGAGCTTATTTCCGTCCATATAGAACTTAAAATCGCCGTTTTTATCCTTTACCGTCTGCTTGGCCTCTTCAAAATAGAGGTCCTTTTCTTTATCTATCAACGCGTTGATTTTATCCGGGATTAGCTCTTTGTACTTGCTGTTCTGGTTAAACAGCGAATCAAAGGTATATATTTCACCGGTCTTTGTATTAACCGTATAGCTTTCCACATAGCTTATTCCATGTGCTCCGCCCGAATATTCATATGTATTTATTTCAAAGGACAAAATATCTCCGCTGAAATTGTAGTCAAAATACGAATTCAGGGAAGCGACAGCACTGGGAGCAGGCTCTCCCGCTTCATTCAGGCTGTCTTTTAATTCTTTCAGACCTGCGGATATATTATTTATATACCCTATTGAATCTATATTTTTATTACGGACGATATCATTCAATTTTTCCGCCGAGCTAAAGCCGCTGAAATATGGATAGGTAATTTTAATTGAGCAATTTTTTTCATCTTTTGCTATCTCTTTTGCTTCAACTTTTACTTCCGGTTTTACTTTCGCCTCCGATCCGGCTCCCGCATTATCGGCGCCCGCTCCGGCTGTAAGAAATGCCACCGTAAATACAATTGCTGTTAACATTAGTAATAAAGTTTTTCTCATGGCTTCAGACCCTCTCTTTTATCAGTGATCTGTAACATCTAAATTCATATATTGCCGGTGGTTAAATTTCCCCAGGACGTCGTTGTCGTCAGTTGAAATAAAGCGATTATTCCGCCCTCCTCCGCCTAGTCCTGAGAAAACTTTCCTCACCGGGCAATATGCGTTTTAGATGTTACAGATCACTAGTAATTATCTTCTGAAATAATAGCATAATACGAAGATGCAATGGTGACAAAAAGGTTACATATTTCGCCGTTTTCAGCTGAATAAGGCTTTGATATTGTCAATATTCCTTTTCAGGTATTTTAAATTCAAGTCAAATTTGCCGTTTAATACTGAGATCCTGTACAAATCATTTCCCACAGCCTCAACCTCAAATATTTCAAATCTCCTCTGACCGTAAAACACATAGCTTTTACTTATGTCCACAGCCAGCAGCCCTCCTGTCAGAATGGCGATAAAGAGCACAACCACAATAAATATTTTTAAATTATACAATCTGCGCTGCCTGAATCTTATTTTCCTGGCCAAACGACCTACCTCCAAACCTTCCAAAAGCCGTTGACAGCTTTTGATATGCGGGTAATCGGTATTGGCAAAGTGCGCTGCCCGCATTTTATTATTTTTGACCGGCAGCCCTTTATTTAATCATAAAGTCAATTATTGATCTATTATTTGTTCTTATATACGACATCATTTATGGCCTGGGCAAGGTAAGACGTACTCCGCACACATTCGTCTATGACGTTTCCGTCTCCCCCTATTTCTATCAGTACGGAACCGTTGGTCAATTGCTGATTGTACCTGCTGTTGCTTATGTAAGTGGGTTTTGCAAGGCCGGGGGCGATTTCATTCAGTCTGGACTGGATTTTGAGCGCAAGCTTGAGATTGTCTTCCCAGTTGGGATTGCTCAGCTTGGCGTCGGTGCCGATGACAAACATGATCTGCGCCACGTCTTTTCCGTTTATTTTCTTTACCACCCGCAGCTTCTTGTCTCCGGCAGCATCTCTGTGCAAATCAATGGTCATTTTCAGGGAAGGATACTTTTTGACATAGTCTGTCAGGGTAACCAGCGATTTTGTGTATGAGCTGTTGTAATCCTTATCGTGTATGGTGGTATTGTGGAGGACGTTTATATTATATTTTTTCAGGTTGTCAATCAAGGCGTTTCCCACCCGGACGACATTATACCTGTTGTCCGTGGTCCTTGACGGAAGCTTGTTGTTGCCGATTTCGCCGGTATTTTCCAAAAAGCTCTCTGTGGTATGGGTATGGTATACGAATATCTGCGGGCCGGTCTTGCTGGGATTTAGTTTTAACGGTTCTTTCAGCAATTTATTTATATCTATCTTGTATTTTGTTTCATTTACTACCTTAATAGTGCCGTTGGTGACCACTGGATTGTTTTGCTGATCGGAATTCTGCACGTCTCCTTCAAAGGTTATACTGCTTGAGGCCTCTTTGAAAGCTCCTCCCGCAGTCCCTGCAGCCGTGGTTTTACCGGTATCGCTTCCTGTTTCAGCCTCCGGAGCTTTGATCTGAGCCGGATTGGCTTCTCCTGTTGAGACAGTCCCGCTTTCCAGTTTTTCTTTTTCCTGCTGTGCAACGTAATCAAGATATCCGTTTTTGTAAAAAAGCTTAAAGTACGGATAATTTGCATTTAAAATAGTGATTGGATTATAGCGGTCCATGCCCGCCACCTTAAACATAATATCTTTTGCAAAACCAAAGGAATCGTCATTCTTACCTGATGAATCCGCCTGCGAGGTCCCGCCTCCAAAATTCAGAGCGCCGATGTCTATACGTCCGTTAGCGGCTTTAAAGGCAAGCCCTCCCAGCAGGATTCCCGCAACGGCGCACAGGATTATGGGCAATCTGGTAAAATTCCCCCTGCCCCCTTCAAGATTTGTACCGTCATATAATGAATTTCTTTGAATTCTCGCTGTTTCTCTCATATCAGACCTCCGTCACAACTGGCTTGCAGCAGTTTTATACCTTTCATTACATCATATAAATAAAGTTATAAAACTATATTCAAAATTAAAAAAAATATTACTGGCTTGTACACAAACCTGACCGTATTGGGAAGGGTAATCTTTATTTATATGGGAAATACTGTAATATTATTAGTAATTGCTTATATGTTTTTGTTCTAAAAACAGGTACAAAAGCATATATCTAAGAATATACTTATTTTAAGAACGGAGGGACGATTTTGAATTTCCGCACTATAAAATGTTGCATTTGTAATAGCGTTTTGTTGAACCTTCCCGAAGAAGAGCTTAAGAAGCTGAACAATATTTCATTGAGATGCGAAAGCTGCGGTCAGAGACTCATTCTGGACGGAAATGCAGTTACAAAAGCAGTAAGCGCCGAACCACTTCAAAATATTTTCAAGTATGATTTTAACATATAAAAAGATATTATAAAGTCAATTACGACTTTCAGCCCATAGTAATTGACTTGCGCATGGATTGGTGCAAGGGAAAGGAATGCCGCGGCAAAACGGCAGGACTTTCCCTTTTGTTATTTCACCCATATTTAAATATTTAACATTTCTGCCATATTATAATTATTAAGAAATTCGTAAGAAAATTATCAACCGCTTTGTAAGAAGGCTTTGATACTATAACCATCAGGATGGTGTTTTCTGTAAAAACAATGCGCATGTGCAGCAGAAAAATATTAATAAGATGGATGTGATATAATGTTAAGAACTATAAAACGCTTCTATCGGAGGTTTTGCCGTGAATATTCTGGTTTGTGACGACGAAAAGGAAATTGTGGACGCTATTGAAATATATCTCAAAAATGAAGGGTATACGGTACTTAAAGCATTCAACGGAGCAGAAGCTCTGGATTTATTCAGCAGGACCGACGATATAAAGCTCGTAATAATGGATATTATGATGCCGGTAATGGATGGTATAAAGGCCACAATGAAAATACGCGAAAAGTATAACATCCCCGTTCTTATGCTCAGCGCCAAATCGGAGGATACAGATAAAATAATAGGTCTCAATCTGGGGGCCGACGATTATGTCACAAAACCCTTCAATCCCCTGGAATTGATAGCCCGCGTAAAATCCCTTTTGAGAAGGTATGTCTCTCTGGGCAGTTTTGTGCCCAACACCGGCATTTTCAAAACAGGCGGCCTTGTTATTGACGATACGGCGAAAGAGGTTAAAGTGGACAATGAGATTGTACGCCTTACACCGGTTGAGTATAAAATTTTAAAGCTGCTCTGCGAAAATGCCGGAAGAGTTTTTTCAATAGACCAGATTTATGAACAAGTGTGGAACGAGCCTTCTTTTAGTCCGGAGAACACTGTAGCGGTCCATATCAGAAGGATCCGGGAAAAAATTGAAATCAATCCTAAAGAGCCAAAATATTTAAAGGTGGTGTGGGGAATTGGATACAAAGTTGAAAAATTATAAATATTCGGTATGGCTAAAGCTGCTCGCCTTTTTATTGTGTATAGCGGGAACGTTGTCCATTGCCTATGGTTTTTTAAATGTCTCATATTTTGAAGACGCAATCCAGAATACGGATTTTAAGGAAAGCATAACCGGCAAGAGCACGTTCAGGCAGGCTTATTCCAATATTGCCAGCCTGGCGTTCATATATAAAAACGAAGAGAACATTAAGTCAGGCGGAGCCATAGATCAATCGGTTATCGAAAGCAGAACATTGGATCTGAATAATGAAAGAGCCTCCAAAATTCAGGAGGTTGAAGAAAACTATAACCAGCTGATGATCCAGGCCGTGGCAGGTGAAGAAGATACTCAAAGCTCCGGCGGTAACGCTCCCAAGGAAAGCTCTGACGTCGGGAACAGGCTCGACACTCTGAAGAAGCAGAAAGAAGCAGAAACTAAAGAAATCAATGATAAATATGACCAGTTGCTCAAAAATGTGAAGACCGATTATATTAACGAGCAGTTATCAAATTATCACTCCATTGATGAAGCCTTGAAACAGAGGGAAGATATTTTTTACACCGTAGTGGAAAACGGAAAGGCCACCCTGACGAATATACCTGAAGGCAGTTCCGCCGATACTTTTTACAATGAACTTTCCTATTCCGTACAGCTTAACGAGAATAATTTCCAGACATTTTTCAGCCCGTACGGTTATAGCATATCCGATGTTCCTCCCGCCAATACCGCTGTCTATTTAGGTATGCCCCAGCAGATATACGACCGGGAGCTCACAGTTTTTAATTCTAACTCCCAGAAAGGCCTGTTTGGTATTAAAATCTCCTCAGCGGGCCTGCTGGCTCTCCTTGCAGGGTTCATATACCTGATATATGCCTCGGGAAGACGGCCTGACAAGGATGGAGTTCACCTTATAGCCATAGATGTGATTTATATTGATATTGCATTGGCTGTGACCATAGTAGCAGTTGTGCTGTGTCTTGCACCATTTTTTGAATTCGGCTCATCCATCCAGAGAGAAGACCTGCAGCACTACAATATCAGCATCATATACTCGTTTTTCGGCGTTATAATAGCTGCAGCCACCTCGATCACCCTGCTGTTTGTAACAATGTTTGTAAAAAGGCTTAAAAGGCATGAAGCCATAAAGTATACCCTTATTTACAAAGTATTCATATGGATAATCGGAAAAATTAAAAGCATTTATAATCACACTTTCAGGAAACTCCATTCCGTATTTGACAGGAGCCCGGCGGCAGTACGGTTAGTACTGATTTTTGGAGCGTATGCCCTCATAACCTTCATATCCTTCCTGCTGTTTCTGACGGGATCTTCGGGCGTCATGATGGGTTTTGCAGGAATAGTGGGCGTCAATATCTTTGCGATATACTACCTCTTAAAAACCTTTAAAACTTTCACGCAAATAAAGGATGGTGCTGAAAAAATCCGGTCCGGAGAGCTGTCCCACAACATACCCGAGCAGGGAATCATAGAATTCAGACAGCTTTCCGCCACAATCAACAAAATAGCCGATGGACTCAAAAATGCCGTCGGAAGCCAGGTCAAGGCGGAGCGTATGAAAGCGGAGCTTATTACAAACGTATCTCACGATTTGAAAACGCCCTTGACTTCGATCATAACCTATGTGGATTTGCTCAAAACAGAAGGTCTGAATTCGGAAAATGCGGATAAGTATTTAGGAATCATCGATTCCAAATCCCAGCGGCTCAAGAGCCTGACCGAAGATCTGTTTGAAGCGGCCAAAGCCACCAGCGGAAATATAACTGTAAATTCGGAAAGATTAAATGTCGCTTCATTGATAAGCCAGGGACTTGGAGAACTTTCGGATAAAATCGAGGAATCCGGTCTGACCTTCAAAACTTCCATGCCCGCCGAAAATCTATATGTTACCGCAGATGGAAAGCTTCTATGGAGAGTTGTGGAAAATCTGTTGTCAAACGTTTTCAAATACGCCCTTCCAAATTCCAGGGTATATATCAATGTCGAAAACTATGAAGAAAAAGTGGATATTGTGATTAAAAATATTTCTGCCTATGAATTAAACATAAAGGAAGAAGAACTTATGGAGCGTTTTAAAAGAGGCGACGCCTCCCGCCACAGCGAGGGCTCAGGTCTGGGGCTTTCAATAGCCAAAAGCCTTACCGAACTTCAGGGTGGTATTTTTTCCATTAAAATAGACGGTGATCTGTTCAAGGCAACAGTATCGCTGCCAAGGCAGGTAAATTAACCGGCTGATGCATTGTGGAATTGTATGGGTGCTTGATAGTATGAATTGAAGGTATGAACGCTTAAAACCGGCTTTCATACCTTATCTTTTTAAAATCATGTCATGCTCATTGAGTTTTTTATCTACGTCTATGACATAGTCTTTGACCAGGACCATATCCTTTTTCAAGCCTTGTACATCCTGCCTTATGACTTGTATTTCCTCCTTTGTTTCGCTTAAATCCCTCTGCACCGCATCTAATTTCCGGTCCAGGGCAGCATGCCCTTCGGCAATTGCTTTAACATCTCCTCTTAAGTCCTCAATAAGCACTCCGGTCTGGCGTTTTGCATCTTCAATAAGCACTCCTGTCTGACGCTTTACATCTTCAATAAGTACTCCCGTGTGACTCCTTACACCTTCAATAAGCTCCTTTGATTCTTCAAATCGTTCTCTTGTATAATCTTTCGATTCCCCAAAAAGCTCTCTTGTATAGTTCTTAGCTTCTTCAATGAGCTGCCTTGTGTAATCCTTTGATTCCGCAAAAAGCTCTCTTGTATAGCATTTTGATTCTTCAAATTTCTTCTCAAACATGTCCTGCAATACAACAAACAATTCGTCATTATTCATTTTCTATCACCTCCCTGCTTATTTAATTGGTAGTAGATTTATTGTACCAAAACTTTCCACATTTTTAAAGTCAAAAAATGAGGTGTTGAAAAATAAAATTAAATTCAATACATGTTGAAAATTCAGCTGTTACGGTCCGCCAATACGATTTCCATTAATGAGAAGCACAGAAAAAGGTATATCGTGTATGGGAAGACCCGTTATAATTGGTATTTCACATGTATTGAATTATTATTTTACAACATCCTCTATTTCAATTACGAAGTCATCTTGTCCGCAGGTTCCAGCACCATCTGTTTTTCCTCAGTCTCGTCAATCTCTATTTTTTCGGAACCGCTTCTCATATTTTTGAAAGCTACAGACATCATGAGCTTGATTCTGTTCAGCTGGTTAACTTCACTTGCGCCGGGATCATAGTCCACCGCAACGATATTAGATTCCGGATACCTCCTGCGGAGCTCCTTGATCATACCCTTGCCTGTAACATGGTTTGGCAGGCAGGCAAAGGGCTGCATGCATACTATGTTACCCGCTCCGCTTTTGATAAGCTCTATCATTTCAGCTGTCAGGAACCAGCCTTCTCCCGTCTGGTTTCCCAGAGAAAGAATCTCAGAAGCACTGTCCGCCAAGTGATATATTGAATGCGGAGGCTCAAACCTTTTGCTCTTGCGCAGGTATTTTTTCATATGCCTCCTGTACCACTCTATGGCCACAATTATCGCGTTGTTAACAACCAGCTTCTTCATCGTGCTGGACAGATTTTTGTATTTAAAGTTTGCATCATACGCACAGTACAGGAAAAAGTCAATAAGGTCAGGCATCACTGCCTCCGCCCCTTCTTTTTCCACTATATCCACCACATTGTTGTTGGCATCGGGGTGAAATTTAACCAGTATCTCTCCCACCAGGCCCACTCTTGGTTTGACCGCGTCAGTCAATTCCAGCTGGTCAAATTCTTTTACGATACTTTTTATATTCTTTCTAAAGCTGCTGCTTCTTCCATTGTATATGGCATCGATACAAATTTTGGCCCACTTCCTGTAGAGCTCATTTGCCGATCCGGGTACGGCTTCGTATGGCCTTACCCTGTAGAGCACACGCATGAGAAGATCCCCGTATACCAAACCTTTAAAAGCACTGTCCAGCAGATTCAGTGAAACCTTAAACCCCGGCTGGCTTTCCATCCCCATGGCATTCAGGGAAATAACCGGTATCTGGCTCATACCCGCTTCTATTAAAGCTTTTCTCAGGAAGCCTATATAGTTTGTAGCGCGGCAGCCTCCCCCTGTCTGTGTTATCAGCACGGAGGTATTGTTAAGATCATATTCTCCTGATTTTAATGCGTGTATGATCTGCCCTACCACAATTATTGAAGGATAGCAGGCATCGTTGTTTACATATCTGAGACCGTCCTCCACAGCCGCACCGTCAACATTAGGCAAAACCACTGTGTTATATCCGCATTTTCTGAAAGCGGCCTCCACAAACTGGAAATGTATGGGAGACATCTGAGGAGCCAGTATAGTGTGCTTGCCCTTCATCTCAGCCGTAAAGACGACCTTTTTATGTGGAGCGTGCTTTACATTTGGCTTCAGCGCTTTCTTTTCCCTCTCCTCTATAGCCGCGACAAGAGATCTTATCCTGATCTTGGCGGCGCCCAGATTGTTGACCTCATCTATTTTCAGAACGGTATAAATGTTCTCATTTGCATTGAGTATCTCCTGTACCTGGTCGGTGGTGACCGCATCCAGACCGCAGCCGAAGGAATTCAACTGGATCAGTTCCAGCTCCGGATACTCATTGACCACGGTTGCAGCCGCATACAGTCTTGAATGGTATTTCCACTGGTCCACAACCCTTAAGGGACGTTCGATGCTGCCCATATGAGAGATGGAGTCCTCCGTAAGCACAGCAAAACCATGGGAGGTTATTACCTGGGGGATCCCGTGATTTATCTCCGGATCCACATGATAAGGCCTTCCCGCCAGTACAATTCCTTTTTTTCCGGTCTCCTTCAGATATTTAAGGGTCTCCTCGCCCTTTTTCCTCACATCGTTTTTAAAAGCTTCATCCTCCTGCCATGCTCTTTCCACGGCATTTTCTATTTCAGCCTTTGAAATATCAAATTCCTTGCCAAGCACCTCGGCAAGCCTGAGCTTGAGCTTTTCCTTGTCGTCATAAGGCAAAAACGGATTCAGGAACTTGATCTCCTTTTTCTTGAGAATGTCCATATTATTCTTTATTACCTCGGGATATGAGGTAACAATAGGGCAGTTATAGTGGTTGTCGGCCCCCTTATCCTCAAGCATCTCATATGGCAGACAAGGATAGAAAATAAAATTGACGTTCTTGTTTACAAGACTCATAATATGCCCATGAACCAGCTTTGCAGGATAGCATACCGACTCCGAAGGCATTGTTTCTATTCCGAGCTCATATATTTTTTTAGACGAACGGGGTGACAGCTCAACCCTGAATTTCAACTGGTCAAAAAATGTAAACCAGAAGGGGAAATTCTCATACATATTGAGAACACGCGGAATCCCCACTGTCCCTCTTGTATATTCCGCGCCGTTTATCTGCCTGTAGCGGAACAGCCTCTTATATTTATAATCATAAAGATCTGGCACATCCTCCGAGATACTCTCGATTCCAGCGCCTCTTTCACACCTGTTTCCCGATACAAACCTGCTGCCGTCTCCGAATTGGTTTATTGTGAGCAGGCAGTTGTTATTGCACAGTTTGCATCTTCTGAGCTCCGTGCTGTGCTCAAAACTGTCTAAATTCTCTTTTGCCAGCAGCGTGGATTGCAGTCCTTCATATCTTTCCCTGGCTATAAGAGCCGCTCCGAAAGCGCCCATTAGGCCTGCGATATTGGGCCTGACCGCCTCTCTCTCCGAAATGAGCTCAAAGCTTCTCAAAACCGCGTCGTTGAGGAAGGTTCCTCCCTGTACTATGATCTTTTCGCCCATTTCTCTGGGATCACGGATTTTTATGACCTTGAGCAGTGCATTTTTTATAACCGAATAGGACAGCCCGGCGGAAATATCTCCCACCTGCGCGCCTTCCTTCTGTGCCTGCTTTACTCTGGAATTCATAAATACCGTACAGCGCGAACCCAGATCCACAGGCTTTTCAGCCAGCAAAGCCTGGGTCGCAAAATCCTCGACCCTGAAATTGAGGGACTTGGCAAAAGTCTCTATAAATGAACCGCAGCCCGAAGAGCATGCTTCGTTGAGCATTATGCTGTCAATGACCCCGTCTTTTACTTTCAGGCATTTCATATCCTGTCCGCCTATATCAAGTATGAAATCCACACCCGGCAGGAAAAAGTCTGCGGCTTTGTAATGGGCTATTGTCTCTATTTCGCCTATATCCACCTTCAGCGCGGTCTTTATCAGCCCTTCGCCGTAACCGGTTACGGTTGAATTTACAATCCGTGCTTCTGAAGGTAATTTTGAATATATATCATTGAGAATTCTGATGGTTGATTTCAAAGGGCTGCCTTCATTGCTTCCATAATAGGAATACAGCATTTCGCCATTGGTGTCTATGAGTACCGCCTTTGTTGTGGTAGAACCCGCGTCGATTCCCAGAAAACAATCTCCCTTGTAATCCTGCAGGGGTTTTAGACCGATCGAATGCCTGTCATGCCTTTTTCTGAACTTATCCAGCTCCTCCTGGCTGCCGAACAGAGGCTTCAGCCTTTCAACCTCATGAACCGTGGCGGTATGGATTTTAGGAAGCTTATCCTTTAATTCCTTAAAGGAAATAGTCTCCAGTTCCCTGGATGACATGGCGGCGCCAACTGCCACAAAAAGCTGGGAATTTTCAGGGAAAATCACCTGTTCCGGCTTTAAATTCAGCGTAATCTCAAATCTTTTCCGGAGCTCCGACAGAAAATACAGCGGTCCCCCCAAAAAGGCAATATTTCCCCTGATGGGCTTTCCGCAGGCCAAACCGCTGATTGTCTGGTTTACCACAGACTGAAATACCGACGCGGCAATATCTTCCTTCGCGGCGCCTTCATTCAGCAGCGGCTGGATATCGGTCTTTGCAAAAACACCGCATCTGGCTGCTATCGGATAGATTACCCGGCTGTTTTTCGCAAACTCATTCAGCCCGGTGGCATCAGTTTGCAGAAGAGAGGCCATCTGGTCGATAAAGGAGCCCGTTCCGCCGGCGCAGGTGCCATTCATGCGCTGCTCCAAACCGCCTTTAAAATATGTTATTTTAGCATCCTCTCCGCCCAGCTCAATAGCCACATCCGTTTCCGGAATAAGCGTCTGAACGGCCTCGGAGCCTGCGATAACTTCCTGTATAAACTCAAGTCCCAGCCACTGAGAGACCAGCAGCCCGCCAGATCCGGTTATCATAACGGTACATTCATCCTGATAAAATTTATCGCAGGTTTCATCCATTAATTCATAAATTGTTTTCCTGATATCAGAATAATGCCTTTGATACCTGGAATAAACAATATTGTTGTTTTTATCAAGAACGGCCATTTTTACAGTGGTAGAACCAACATCTAACCCCACATGATAATTTTTTTTCATATTATTGACTAATCTCCAATATTAATTTTATACCCAAAAATAAATACTCCAAAGCCGGCAATCAAATAATTAATACCCATTCCGGGGCTCTTCTAAACTGGTAATTAATTACTTCACCTGTCCGCCGACACTCTTTCCTATATCATTATATGCTCTTGATATGCAATTCCTGCAATTGTATTTCATCCACTATATCCGGAGCGTTGTCCATAGGACTTGAGGCATTCTGAACCTTCGGGAAGGCGATTACATCTCTTATGCTGTTTGTCTTTGCCATAAGCATTACCATTCTGTCAAGGCCGAAAGCCATGCCTCCGTGAGGCGGCGTCCCATATTTGAAGGCGTCAAGCAGGAACCCGAATTTCCTGTCCGCATCCTCCTCGGTAAATCCCAGCAGCTTCAGCATCTTAGCCTGCAGCTCCTGTATGTGTATTCTGATACTGCCTCCGCCCAATTCCACACCGTTCAATACTATATCGTAGGCCTTGGCGCGCACTCTGCCCGGATCTGTGTCCAGATATTCCAGGTCCTCATCCATTGGGCAGGTAAAGGGGTGATGCTTGGCAGCCCAACGCCCTTCTTCTTCATCATATTCAAAAAGCGGAAATTCTGTAACCCACAGGAACTTAAATTCGTCCGGATTTAATATATCCAGCTTTCTTGCCACCTCAAGCCGCAGCTGTCCCAGCGCGTCATAAACAATGCTGTTCCTGTCGGCCACAAAGCATATGAGGTCCCCTGCCTCGGCGCCGGTTCTCTCCAGCAAGGCTTTCAGCTCTTCCTCGGTCATAAACTTGGCAAAGGAGGATTTAATCTCGTTGCTGCCGTCGATTGAAATCCATGCCATGCCTTTGGCTTTATAGGTCTTAACCACTTCCACCAGCGCATCGATCTCTTTTCTGCTGAATTTTGCACAGCCCTTTGCATTTATTGCCCTTACGCTTCCGCCGTTGGCCACCGCATCCGTGAACACTTTAAAACCGCAGTTTGCCACCAAATCTGACAGATTTACAAGCTCCATTCCAAAACGTATATCGGGCTTATCCGATCCGAATCTTTCCATTGCCTCGGCATATGGCATTCTCAGGAATGGAGTCTCCAGCTCGACTCCCAGAGCCTCTTTGAAAACTCTCTTTATAAAACCCTCGTTTGTGTTCAAAACATCATCAACATTCACAAAGGACATCTCCAGGTCGATCTGTGTAAATTCCGGCTGCCTGTCGGCTCTCAGGTCTTCATCCCTGAAGCACTTGGCTATCTGGAAATACCTGTCGAAGCCCGACACCATCAACAATTGCTTATACAGCTGGGGCGACTGGGGGAGAGCGAAAAATTTTCCGGGATGTACACGGCTTGGCACCAGATAGTCCCTGGCTCCCTCGGGGGTGCTCTTGATCAGTATTGGAGTTTCTATCTCCAGAAAGCCGTTATCATCGTAATAATCCCGCGCAACCTTTGCTATCCTGTGCCTGAGAATAAAATTCCTCTGCATGTCCGGTCTTCTCAAATCAAGGTATCTGTATTTCAGTCTGGTTATTTCATTGACATCCGAATTTTCTTCAATATATATGGGCGGGGTTTCCGATACGCTGAGTATTCTCAGCTCCGCTGCGTTTATTTCAATCTCGCCTGTTGCCATTTTGCTGTTGACCGCTTCCGGCGCCCTGACAGAAACAGTTCCGACTACAGCCAGAACAAATTCGCTTCTGATAGTTTTGGCCTTATCAAACATTTCGCCGTCCTTATCGGTAAAAACCAGCTGCACAATTCCGGACCGGTCCCTTAAATCCACAAAAACCAGGCTTCCGAGATTTCTTTGCTTCTGGACCCAGCCCATTACCGAAACTTTTTTACCTATATCGGCCGAACCTAACTCGGCGCATCTATGACTCCTTTTGAGCCCGTATATTGATTCTCCCATAAAAAATCCTCCTAGATATTAAAACCTTAAAAATATTGCCGCAAAGCTACTCATCCACTCACTTTTCGCCGTGCTCCTTCAGTCTTTCAATTATGCTGTCGGCTTCCATTTCCTCCTGCTCACCCGAGGACATATCCTTGAGCTTGTATTTTCCTGTGGCAACTTCATCCTCTCCTACCACAACTACATAAGGTATCCCAAGCTTGTCGGCATAGGAAAATTTCTTTCCCAGCTTTCCTTCATTAAAATAGATCTCCGCAGCTATGCCCGCATTCCTCACCTTTGTGGCAAGTTCAAGGGCCTGACCCATGGTCTCCGCCATTGGTATGACCAGAATCCGGGAAGAGGTGGCCCTTTTGGCTTCTCCCAGTATTCCGGCTTCCCTCAGCTGGTAGAACAGCCTTGAAAGCCCTATGGATATACCAACACCCGGCAATTTCTTTGAAGTGTAGTTCTGGGCCAGATTGTCATATCTCCCCCCTGAGCAGACGCTTCCTATTGAAGGATACTGGTTCAAAACTGTCTCATATATGGTTCCGGTGTAATAGTCAAGACCTCTGGCAATGGTCAGGTCTACCGTATAATTGGAAGCCGGCACCTTAAAGGAATCTATATAGTTTATAACCAGCTCCAGCTCATTTACCCCTTCCGTAAAAAGCTCATTGTCAATTTCCAGCTTTCTGAGGCTTTCTATTATCTCGCCGCAGCTGCCCTTTATATTCACAAATCTCAGGACGCTTACGGCGGCATCATCGGACAGTCCCATAGCCTTAAGCTCGGCTTCCACCGCCTTTTCGCCTATCTTTTCAAGCTTATCGATTACTCTTAAGACCTCTGCCTTATCTGTTACATTGAGGCTTTCAAAAAAGCCGTTTAACACTTTTCTGTTGTTTATTCTGATTGTAAAATCGTCAAAACCCAGGGCTTTAAAGGTTGAATAAATAACGCTGAGAATTTCCGCATCATTTATAACACTCAAGGTCTCATTTCCTATAATATCTATATCGCATTGGTAAAACTCCCTGAATCTGCCTTTTTGAGGCTTCTCACCCCTGAACACCTTACCTATATGGTAGCGTTTGAACGGGAAGGTCAATTCTCCAAAATGCTGTGCCACAAATCTTGCCAGAGGAACAGTCAGATCAAACCTTAAAGACAGGTCACTATCCCCCTTGTTAAATCTGTACACCTGCTTTTCTGTCTCTCCTCCGCTCTTTGCCAGTAAAACCTCCGATTTTTCAATCATAGGCGTGTCAACAGGAATAAAACCATAAGTTTCATATGTCTTTTTAATAGTATCAAGCATCCTGTTAAACACAATCTGATCGGAGGGCAAAAGCTCCATAAAGCCCGGAAGTATTGAAGGCGTTATTATCTGTTGTTTTGCCATTTATACAACTCCTGTCATTTTAAAATATTCCTATACGTTAAAAAAGCCCCTCCTGATCCCTGTAAGGGACGAGAGGAAACTTCCCGCGGTGCCACCCTAATTAAATCTTTACATATCTTTTCAATCTGTAAAAATCTCTTGAATCCTTTAACGCAGAAAACGGGTGAGCTTTCAACCCACCGGCCCTTTGAGCCATATGCTCCGCAAAGGGGTGTCTTTCCTCATATTTACTATAAGCCGCTCACAATCCGCGGTCAATTTATGTCTCAATTCCAATTGTTCGAGAATTTTATTGACTTCGTGCAGCTTTTTCCTGAATAGTAAAAGCCAATCCACAGGCAGCGGCTGAAACAACCGGTCCTGATATAACTGACCATGGCGCGTCCGGCGCCTTTATGATTACTCTTCCCTTTTAAGGCCTATACGGTATTAACCTACTATATATTTTAGATTTCACATCAGTTATTGTCAATATTAATTATTGGATACCATGTCCTGCCGGCTATTCATGGCAGCAAATACCCCAGTCAATTACTATGGGCTGAAAGCCGGCAGCCTGGGTTTGAGGCTAAAGCCTCCTGAAGTAAAACTTTCTGGATAAAAGCGTCGAACCTTCAAATCTAATGGCTTGAAAGCAGCATTTGCCTGAAGGCGAAGGTTTAACCGCAACTGACTTTATAATAAAAGAACAGCTGCCCTTCTCCGTTGTAAGGAATGAGACAGCTGCTCTCCTGTGTTAAGTCTTTAATCCGGCTTCTTTTCAAATGTTCAGCCTATAAAAACGGTCTGCTCCAATCTAATATCCGCACTGGACGCACCAACCATTATTTTAAAATCCCCAGGTTCCACCACCCATTGAAATTTCTTGTCCAGAAGCCTGAAGCTGTCAAAGTCCAGCGTGAATTCCACCGTCCTGCACTGAGAAGGCGCCAGAGAGATCCTCTCAAAACCTTTCAGCAGCATGGGCGGGGTCACCACAGAGCTCTGGATATCGTTTATATATAGCTGTACGATTTCATCGGCTCCGGTCAGACCGGCATTCCTCACATCCACAGCCACCCCGTAGCTGTATTTACCGTCCATTTTCTCAATACGGAGATTTTCGTATTCAAAGGTGGTATAGCTCAATCCGTGCCCAAAAGGAAACAGCGCATCGGTCTTTCCTTCCAGGTATTCCGAGCTGCCTCCCGGCAGTCTGCTGTAATAGCAGGGTATGTGCCCCACACTTCTTGGGAAGGATATGGGGAGCTTTCCCGAGGGACTCACATCGCCCAACAGTACATCTGTAATTGCCCTGGCACCCAGTTCTCCTCCAAACCATGAAACCAGTATGGCGTCGCATTTTTCCGCCTCATAGCTCAAGTCCACAGGTTTGCCGTTTTCAAGCACCAGTATTGTCGGCTTTCCAAGGGCGCAGACCTCTTGGACCAATTTCCTCTGCTTTCCGTACAAACGCAGGTCACACCTGTCCATACCCTCACCGCTGGTGACTTTATCGTCACCGCATACAAGGATTACGGTATCGCATTCCTTTGCCACAGCTACGGCTTTTTCAAAGGTATCGCCGTGGCAGTCCAGGCTCAGCGAAAGATTGTTCCCGTTTACGTCGCATACAAACTCTATTTCGAATTCATGTATTTTCCCGTTGACAAATTCAAAGTCACATTGCGGAACAGGCTGTTTTGACTTTCCTGTGCTTTCAATCACACATTTGCCGTCGATTTTAACTCTGACACTGTCATTGGACGTGAATATCAATTTGCCTGTAAAGCTGTCCTCTTCCACAAAATCATAAGTATTGACCTGGAAGGTCCCCGTCATTCTGACCGAATATCCCACAAAGGCCAGGTCTCTGTGGGGTTTTGCCAGTATCCAGTTGAAATTGATCTGGTTGGCCCTGTCGCTTCCCACCGGCCGGCCTTCAAAGCTGTCATTGTTGAAATATGTTAAAGCAACTCCGTCGGTAAACCATGAAGCGGGAATAATATCAATATCCATTTCGGTTATTCCGCAGCCGTCGCACTGCCTTACTACTACGTCATCCCCGGACAGCCTTTGCTTTATTTCGTCATATACCGAGCTCACCTCATACCCGTAAGGCACCGAGGAATAGCTGCCTATCCTCTGGTTGTTGGAACTGGGGCCTATCAGCGCAACAGACTTTGCTTTCCTGCTTAAGGGAAGTATATTGTTTTTGTTTTGAAGCATTACAATAGACTGCTTTGCCACAGCATAGGATATCTCTTTATGCTTTTCACACCGCAGCACATCTCTGAATCTGCTCTCATCAGTATACGGCTTTTCAAACAAGCCCAGATCAAATTTCACACGAAGGATCCTGGCTACTGCCTCGTCAATGTTTTCTACAGGTATTTTGCCCTCGTTGACGAGTTCAACCAGGGACTGCTGCCAGTAAGAATTTGCAAAATCAAAGCCCTGTACGTCCAGGCCTCCGTTTACAGCAAGCCGTATGCTTTCTTTGCTGTCCGTGGTCATCCTGTGGTGGGTCTTCAGCCTGTTTACCGCTCCGAAATCAGCTCTGACATAGCCCTTAAGTCCAAAGCGCTCTTTCAGGACTTCCCTCAGATAATGTTCTGACGTTATGACGGCTTCACCGTCTATGCAGTTATAGGAAGCCATGGCATTGTATGCTCCCGCCTTTTTAATACCCGCTTCAAACACCGGCAGGTAGTCCGTTTCGATTTCTCGTATGCCCGCTCTGGCAGGCGAGCAGTTGGTTCCCCCCTCGGGTATTCCGTGGACACAGTAGTGCTTGGGCTCGCAGACTATTGCATCGTTCCCGCTTGCGCCGTCTCCCTGCTCTCCCGATATAATTGCATACGCCATGGCCGAGGATAAATATGTATCTTCTCCGAAGGTTTCCTCCACCCTTCCCCATCTGGGCTCGCGGGCCAGGTCCAGATTCGGAGCCAGTATCTCGCAGATCCCCAGGCTCCTGGTTTCGGAAGCAATGGCATGCCCCACCTCTTTTACCAGTCCGGGGTTAAAGGTGGCTCCCATATTTATGGGCATTGGGAATATAGTGGCTCCGGGATAGGATAGACCGTGAAGCGCCTCTCCGGTAAATATGCACGGTATGCCCAATCTGGTCTTTTCAATGAAATAACGCTGAAGCTTGTTAAGGACCACCGGTGACGAATACACATCATGTACAAAACCCATGCCATTTTCTCCGATACTTTGCTCCACCTGTTCCCAAATAAAATCACTGTTCTCGTCAACAGAACAAAAATGGGCCTCATGGGTTTTGGTAGCCAGCTCAACTCCTCTGATCATATCCATCTGGGCTACTTTCTCCTCAAGGGTCATTTTACTCAATAAATCCGCAGCCCTTTCAGCTGCCGGCAGCTGCGGATTTTTATATTTGTGCTGCATTAGAATTCCTCCGGTTTTATGGCTTAAATATAAATATAATTATAACTACATTATCCATATTTTATCAACTACTCTTTGATGGAACCAATCATGACCCCCTGCACAAAATACTTCTGTACAAAAGGATAAATGCATATTATTGGCAATGTGCATATTATGATCATCGCCATCTGGAGAGACTGGCTGGATATGTGCATGCTCTGCTGGGTCATGGCCGCCGTGGCGCTTTGCAGCATAAGCTTGTTAATGGCCTGGGCGTCCGAAAGCATTTTCTGCAGAAGGGTCTGAACGGGAAGCAGTTTCTCGCTCTGCACGTAGAACGTACCCGTCGCCCAGTCATTCCACTGTCCAACGCCGTTAAACAGCGCAATTACAGCAATAACCGGCTTGCTCAGAGGAATTATTATCTGGAAAAATATTCTGAACTCATTGCAGCCGTCCACTTCCGCCGATTCTTCAATATTGGGGCTTATGGTCTGAAAATACGTCTTTACGATAATGATGTTGAATACATTGTAAAGGGCCGGAAGTATATATATTAAAAACGATCTCGTAAGATGCAGATTTTTCAACAGTATAAAATAAGGTATCATCCCGCCGCCGAAAAGCGTGGTAAAAAATATTATGAACATAAACGCATTTCTGCCGGGAAGGGTTTTGGATTTCAGGCCGTAGGCGGCCATACTGGTCAGCAGTACGCTGAAAAACGTGCCGATCACAGTTTTGGAAATGGTAATGATATATGCCGTGGTCAGGGATTTATTGTGAAATATATATGTAAAGTTCTCCAGGGTGAACGCCCTGGGCCAGAAATATATCCCGCCCCTGCTTGCATCGCTTCCGTCGTTTAGGGCCAGAGAAATAATATTCAAATATGGCAGGATGATGGTCAGGCAGAAACCCACCATCAGAGTATAATTAAATATCCTGAATGCTTTTTCAAATCCGCTTATTTTTATTGTGCCGTTTTTCATGCCGCGTTCTCCTTGAAATATATTGAAATCAAATGTCCTGCTCTTTACGGCCAACCGGGGATATGTATATGAACCCAGCCCTGGCGGCCATAAAGAACAGGCAAGTAATCCGGCGCCGGAAAACTCCCGGCATTTAATTTTTGGGGTATATGTTTTGTATCAGTTTGTCAGGTAGAATATAACACTGCCGGGATTCTTCGAATCCACATCCTGCAGATATTTGGCCGCCTCTTCCACTCCCGCGTCAATGAGCTGCTTTTTGTAGGCGTCAAGTATTTTCACCGCTTCTTCGTCCGATTTCGCATATATGGCCTTGACTATGGTATCTCCGTATATGTCCAGAACCGGCTTCAGCTGTTTTATTCCCGTGAAGTTCTCCAATACGCCGCTGGCCGGAAGTCCGTCGATAACCTTTACTTCAGGAGCCGCCAGTTTCAATACCTTTCTGCCGTACTCAAATGGGAACTGGTCGGGTGCGCCCAGGCCGTATGAAGCTGCCAGATCCTTGTACATATCAACATTGCTTAAGTATGTCAGCGGAGGAACGCCGATACCCTGATTTGTCTTATAGCTTGCGTCCTGGGCGGCCTTTTCGGTATATTCCGGCGTTGGAACCGGGTCCTTCCCATCGTCGCTGGGGTCATCCTTTGTATACTTCAGATACTCTTTGGACACCCTGTCCTGGAGCGTGTAGTCCTCATTTTCAAAACCGTTATTTATCAAACGGTTACCCTCGGTAGTGGAGCACCAGTCAAGGAATTTAAGGATCTCTTCCGGCTTTTCGGCCGCTTTTGAAATTGCCACAAAGGTATTTCCTCTTCTTACAGCCACCTTTTCCGTGGAGCCTTTATAATTCTGCATTGGTCCTATGGGAATGTACATCTTGTCCTTATTCTTGCTCCTTAAAACATCCGAGCCCCCGTCCCAGGACTGTGAGAAAGGATGCATGTACATTATGGGATACTGGGCATTTGCAAAGGCTTCTGTTGCCTGCTGCCCCTGAAGCGAAAAGGTCTCTTTTGCCATCAGGCCTTCCGCAATAAGCTTTCTCTCCTGCTGCACCGCTTTGTATGGATAATCGGTAAGCATTACGTTCTTGACTTTTCCGTCGGAATCGTAGTCAAAGGTGGAGGAATTTCCAAAGTCAAACTCCTGAGCCGCATAGGCGGGATCCTTGGAGCCTCCCCATATGGTAGGGCCTATGGCCGTGGTTATAGGTTTGCCGTTTCCGTCCTTGAAATTGCCCGCCTTTATTTTTTTTGCCAGCTCATAGAGGTCTTCATTGGTTTTAATAGTAGAAGGATCCACGCCAAGAGCCGTGGCGATATCATTTCTTATATACAAGCCGGCACCTCCTACCCACACTGCGGACGGAACATCAGGTCTCGGTATTTCCATCTGCAGAAGGTAAATCGCGCCGTTAAAATCTTTTCTCATTATTATATTTTCTTTAGCGTCCTTTGTAAGATAGTTCTCATCAAGGAATTTCTTATAATTGACCGTATTCTGCAAAGCGGATTTCATATCGTAAAAAAGATCGTCCTTTGCGGTTTTAACCAAAAGATTCACCACATTTGCGTTTGCAGAATTATTTGTACCTTCGCAATAGCCTGTCATTACGTCAGGAAGTTCTCCTGACGCCAGATCGATAGACAAATCCTGGATTATATCCTGGCCTTTCATAACATCGAGCTGGACCTGAACCCCAGTGAGCTCTTTGATCTTTTTAAATACCTTGTTGTTTACCTGATCTTCGGGGAGTGTGATACCGACCTGATAATGCTTAATCTTTATAGTTCTGTCGGCTATAAAGCTTCCGCCTGTCTGAGCGGCGGTTCCCGAGCTGGCCGACGCGGAGCCGGTGGTACTCTCAGCTGCTTTTTCTGTATTTCCGCAGCCTGACAGAACCAGTCCCGATACCATTAATACCGCTAAAAAACCTGAAATTAATTTTTTCATAAAATCCTCCTTCATTTTATTTATCTTAAAGAATCAAATCCGTCACTATCGCCTGAAAGCGAAGCTTTTGACCGTAATTGACTTTATGATTCCTTAATATACTAAATTTACCAGATACCGACCTCCAGATATTTTTTGCTCAGTTTGTTTGCCGTGACAACCATTATGAGCCCTATAATTCCCTGCATGAGACCGATAGCCGTCGCATATGCATATTTGCCCTGCTGGAAGCCCTGAACCACCACATAGACATCTATGATATCGGCCATACGCATATTGCCCGGTGTCCTCAATAGATAGTTTTGTTCAAAACCCGCCGTTACAATACTTCCAATCGACATAATAAACAAAATTCCCATGGTGGGCTTTATACCGGCCAATGTTACATGCCAGGTCTGCCGCAGCCTTCCCGCCCCGTCAATTTTTGCGGCTTCGTACAGCTCCGGATTGATTCCGGATATTGCAGCCAGATATATGATGGAATTCCAGCCGATATTCTTCCACAGCAGGCTCAGCAGCAATATTACATAAAAATACCTTTCTTCCATCATGTAAAAAGTGCTTGAATCACCGCCAAATAAAGCCTTGACCTGGTTCAGCAGGCCGTCGTCCGGAGCCAGCACCCTGAAAATCATCAGTGATACCACCGCCCATGACAGAAAATAAGGCATATATGAAACAGTTTGTACCAGTTTTTTAAATCTTGATATGTATAATTCATTTACAAGCAGCGCAAAAAGGATTGGAAAGGGAAATGCCAGTATTGACTTGACAAAGCCTGTAAGGAAAGTGTTTTTCACAATTGAGGCAAACTCGAAATAATGAAAGAAATCAATAAAGTTCTGCAATCCGTAATTCTGCTCCCAGTGGCTTCTGAAAATGCCCTTTGCAAAGCTGTAATCCTTGAAAGCCACAATTATTCCGGTCATGGGAATATAGGAAAATATAATGAAAAATATAATGCAGGGCAGTACCATGATATAAATATTTCTGTGCTTCTTTACGCTTTTGAGTAAACTGCTTCCGGACCTGGTACGACTATTATTCAAGATATATGCACCTCGTATTTGATTATTTTTTCTTATCTTGCGATTATAATAGCACAAGCCAAAAAGTTATTTAATGTTTAAATCTCAGAAGTCTATTGTCAAATTCTTATATTCCCGGTGGAATAATTCCATCAAAACAAAACAAACCTGCTTCGATTGAACGGAATTCAACTGAAACAGGTTTATGACAGAGGACATGGGCCGATTATTTTTGCAGGGACTGTTTTCTGTATTCCAGAGGCGTCACGCCCTTGTACTTTTTAAAAAGCTTGTAAAAATATTGTACATCCTGGAATCCGAGACTTTCAGCTATTCCGGTGACATTGGTATTGGGCAGGGAAAGCATTCTGCACGCCGCCTCCACCCTTTTATTGTTTGTGAAGTCCACAAAGCTGTATCCCGTTTTCTTTTTGAAAAGCGATGAAAAATAATTGGGATTCATTGCAAACTGCACCGCAATTTCTTTTACGCTCAGCTGCCGGTCATAATTATCCTCCACGTAATCCACCACCATATCGATTACGCTGCTGCATTTTACCGATTCAAGGGGCTCAATATTAAATACGTTGACTATTGTGGTATGGAGATAGTTCACTATTTCGGTTTTGTTGTCCAGATAATCCAGTATATCTCCCGTAAAATCCACCTCAAAGGGAGGCTTCATAATATCGATGGACCTGTTGGAACACAGGCCGCTGATTATGCCTATTACCTCATGATATATGCGCCTTGTGTTTATCATATCCCCCTGGGGCTTTACATTCATGCCGAAGAGATCCTTCAAAGTCAGCTTTATATTGTCATAATCGGCTTTATTGATATACTGGGCGAGCAGTTTCAGGTACTGGTCGGAAGACGACCTTTCCGCGGTACGGCTCAAGCTGCCGGAATCATATATTTTATTGATTCCCGTCTCAAACCTGATATCCAGCAGCTTTCTCAGATTTTTATACAGGCTTTCGCTCACTGCTTCCGCAACTTCTCCGACAGCAATGGTTACGCTTAATTTCAAGCTGTTCTTTATCTCAGGAACAGCCATTTCCAGAAAACCGGCAGCGGCTTTGGCCACACCCGGCTTCTGCCTTCCTGTTATGACGGCAAATACTTCATTTATGTTCTTCTGGTTGTCAATAATCCTTATGGTCTCATTGGGGGCAATACCTGCCAGGTTTTCCCTCAACTCTCCCTTTATCCCCTCAATGCCGTTGAATTCCTTATTCCATATGTTGAAATTGCAGCTGTCCAGATGAAAGAGGATTATCCGGCACAGCCTGTCCTTCAGGAAGGGATTGTCTTCAAAAAAGTCTCCGCTGGTATCAATAAGCTTGTTGGGAGAATGCAGCAGCTGATTTACCGTTCTTTCAAGCCTTATCAGTTCGGATTCCTTTTCCAGTCCTTCCTTCTGTCTGCCAAGATCGTCAAGCCTTTTGGATTCATCTATCTGATTGATTGAATTGTTCAGCAATTCCTCTACTTTTCCGGGGTCGATAGGTTTCAGGATATATCCTCCTGCTCCGAGGTTTAAAGCCTTTTGTGCAAAATCGAACTCCGAATATCCGCTGATAATCATAAATCTGGCGTCGATTTTATTTTTCCTGCAGTTTTCAAGCACTTCTATTCCGCTCATTAAAGGCATCTTAATGTCCAGAAGGACAATATCCGGCCTGTGCGCTTTAATTAATGAAAAGGCCTCTTCGCCGTTCACCGCTTCAAAAAAATCGAACTCAAAGCCTGTTTTGCTTATTACGGCGATAATCCCTTTGCGTATATATTCTTCATCATCAGCTACTAAAACCTTATACAACTGCATCATCCCTTCACTCAAATTCAGTGATCTGCAACATTAGTCCTGAGAAAGCTTCCCTCACCTGACAATATACGTTTTAAATGTTACAGGCCGCTAGGAATTCTGATTTTCACAAGAGTTCCTATGTTCTGTATGCTCTTTATCTCAAGTCCGAATTCTTCTCCGTATGCAAGCTTTATTCTGGAATTTACATTCTGAAGCCCTATGCTTTTTTTATTTCCGTCAACCTGCCATTCGTCGTTGATTTTCAGCCTGTCATTTATCAAGGTGAGCCTGTGTTCCGGAATTCCGGTCCCGTCATCCTGAATGTCAATCTCTATTATACCGTCTTTTTCGGTTGCGGATATTTCGGCGCAGCCTTTTTCCTTTTTGTCAGTAAAGCCGTGCACAATGAAATTCTCTATAACAGGCTGCAGTATAAACCTGAGAATCCTGCGGCTTTCCAGTTCTTCAGGAATATCAAATATCACGCTGAACTTATCCCCGAACCGCACCTTCTGAATATCCACATAATTGTGGATCTGGTTGATTTCCTCCTTAAACTCCACATACTCGCTGACATTGTTATTTAGATTATACCTTAACATCTCGCCTAATTTTAACACGATTTTACTTATTTCCATGCAATTGTTGACTATGGCGATTGAATTGATGCACTCCAGGGTATTGTATAAAAAATGCGGGTTTATCTGAAATTGAAGCGCCTTTAATTCAGCCTCTCTTTTTTTCAGCTTCTGAACATAATTTTCATTGATTGTCTGCTTCAGCTTTTCGACCATTTCATTGAAATTGTTATGGACAATGCCTATTTCATCGTTGTAGCCGCTGGCGTCGGTCACGTTCAGATCGCCCTTTTTTACTTTTTCCATATGTCCCAGCAGGTATTTCAGCCTCTTTCCAAAGCTGGCCGAAAAGGACAGTATGATTATGAGGGAAACGGCTCCTATACTGATAATGGCAATGAGCATAAGCGCAATGGCGTTGCGTATTTTGACATTTACAGAATCCGTGGGAAAGACTATTATGCACTTGAAATCCCTGTACTGCATATTCCGCAATACGGCCAGGGCAGAACCTCCGCCTGTGTTCATAAGAGGTATCTCACTGTCCTTGCGTTTCAGATCCTCCCCTGACAGGCCGATATCTTTAAGGGACTCCGGGCAATTCTGGTATATGACCTTTCCCGTTTCATCCAGAGTATATATTTTCAGGTTCTGAACCTTGTCTATGCGCTTGTCGGATAACTGATACAGATTCTTTTTATTCACATTGATTTTGATCAAACCGATAATATCCATCCTGTTATCCTGCTGAAGGCTTGAAATAACTTTCACCAGGGACAGGTCTCCTTTATCGTCCGGGCTTGACAGTATTTCCAGCTTTCTCTTTTTCATATCTATCTGCTTGTACCAGTCATTGTTCTGGACGTTTTCGATATTTTCGGCGTATTTTCCGAACAGGTCAAAGCCCGGATTCATAAAATATATTTTTATTTCGTCTATCTGGGAATAATCGTAGCCCGACCGCAGAAAGTCAATTTCATTGCTTACGTCGATGTTTTTTTGCATATTGTTAAAATAGTCCGAGGACTGCATGGTGGACAGGGCCTTTTGAATGGAATTGGATGTGGCTATTCCCGAAATGAGGTTTTCAAATATGTTCAATTTATAGCTTACGCTGCTGGCATACTGCTCGGTAATCATCTCATAGGTGGACGTTACTTCGTTTTCAATGATGGAACTCATGCTGACGTAATAGGAGCAGCTCACAGCCATCAGCGAAAGAAAAATCAGGCACAGCGTAAGCATTATTATCTTCCGGACGATACTTGTGTTGTGATTGAAATTTCTTATAGTTCCTCTTAATCCGCTAATTAATCCGCTAAAAATAAAGATTCCCCCCAAGTATGGCATTCCTTATAAATATGATTGCTGCAACAATTCAAACAGACGGGCTTTCCTGCCAATCATTTCATCCAGCCGGCCTATGTATTCCTCCACACTTTTAACATTAAACGCCCTTTCAATTCTGTCCTGAGGGAATACCACCTTTGTCACCGCGCCGGCGCCGCAGGCTATAACAGACTGTTTTTCCTCCATTATCTGGATATTGTAGACGCATTCCTTGCCTTTCCTGCTGTAGCCCACATTCTCCAGATTGCCCAGAATATCCTTCTGTCTGTACAAATAGTACGGTTCAAGCCCCATGGCTCCGGCCTGTATTCCTGCCATATCCACCATATCCGCAACCTGTCTGAACTCTGTTTCCAAATTGTAATTTCCCATTTCGGCAGTGAGCCTGGAAGCCCTTTTTACCGCCATTGTATGGATGGTGAGACTGTCGGGGCCAAGCTGCGATATCTTCTCCAGGGTGGTCCGGAACATAGCCGGATCCTCTCCCGGCAGACCGCATATGAGATCCATATTGATATTGTCAAAACCCAGTTCTCTGGCCAGCCAATAGGCCTCTTCCGCCTCTGCCGGAGTATGGTTTCTCCCTATTCTCTCCAGTGTGGAGCTGTTCATGGTCTGAGGGTTTATGCTGATTCTGGATACCCTGCTGTTTTTGATTATTTTCAGTTTTTCCCTGTCAATGGTATCCGGGCGGCCCGCTTCCAGTGTATACTCCTTCAAATCCTCCAGCTCCAGATGGGACTCGATGCCTTCCAGCAAATGCGACAATTGCCTGCCGTTGATGGAGGTAGGCGTGCCGCCGCCCATATAAAGGCTTTCTATCCGGAGACCTTTCTTTTTTATAAGTGATGCTGTTTGCCCTATTTCCTCCAGCAAAGCTTCAATATATGCATCCACCATTTTCTTATATTGCCCGACGGTGCTGGAACTGAATGAACAATATAGGCAGCGTGTGGGGCAGAAAGGTATCCCTATATAAAAAGAAACTCCTCCGGGAACGGAGCCCGCAAATAAATGCCTCTGGTTCAGGGCCACCTTATAGAGCAGCCCGGCCTTGTCCGCCGTGACGAAATAATTCTGCTCCAATGTACTTATTATATCATCCCGGCTCCTATTGCGGTCCAGAAATTCATTGACAAGTTTTGCCGGCCTGATACCGGTCATAATTCCCCATGGTATGGTCTTTCCGGTATATTCTTGCAGAAGCAGGAATAATTTTCTTTTAAAAATTCTTTTAAAGGCTTTTATTTCCTGCTTGTGCTCAGGCTGAGACCCGCTTCCGGTAAAAATACCTGCTCCGGAATCCTGACCGTTTCCATCTAAAAGGTCAACTTCCAGAGGAATGCCGGTCTCTTCGTCATATGCGCCGTCCCTGAGCCTTATAACAACGCAATCCTGCCCATTAAACTCATGCCGCCCGCAATAAATAAAAGCCTGGCCGCATTCATCCGCGGAATCGCCAGCCTTCTTCATCTCCGGCCGCAAAAAAAACAGCTTCATCACATCTTCAAACTCATAATTAAGCCAGCCGCATTCATTTCTATAGTAAATCATTTACCACTCCACCGCATGTTTAATAGGATTTGCAAGCCTTTCCGCGGCAATGGTGGTCTTAATCCCATGGCCAGGATATACGTCCATATTATCCGGCAAGGGGAAAAGCCTGTCTACAATAGACCTGTATATGTCCTCAAAGCTGCCGTTGGGCAGGTCCACCCTTCCGTAACCCGAATTGAACAGAGTATCGCCTGAGAAAAGACTATTATTTACCTGAATGCATATGGAGCCTGGCGTATGGCCCGGAGTGTGAATTATTTTGAATTCCAGCTCTCCAAGTTTTACTACACTACCGTCTCTGAGAACTTCGGCCTTGCTTTTAAAGGTCTTCACATCCCCCGCATAGGCGGAAACATTAAACCTGGCATCAGTCAGGGCAAGCTCGTCATCAATATGAATATAAACCCTGGCATTGGTTTTTTCAACAATATTGTCCAGCTCCGCCACATGATCTATATGCCCGTGGGTGAGGATTATCTTTTCAATAGATATATTTAGTTCCGAAGCCACCTGCATTACCTTTTCAGCGCTTACTCCGGCATCAATGAGCAGGCCTTTTCCGTTTTCTCCGATTAAATAGGACAGGGATTCGAACATCCCTCCTGTAATAGGCTTAATAACCATTTTTCCCTCCATATCCCCATATGTGCACCAAACAGCGTTGACCGTATGGATTGGCCCTATGGCCTAAAATTCTCTCCTGCTGTCGATCAAAAGTGTAACAGGTCCGTCATTACTGATATCCACAAGCATTTCAGCCTGGAATATTCCTGTCTGGACAGTAATACCGTAGCTCTTACACTTTTCAACAAAACTTTCGTACATATCCCTGGCCGCTTCCGGCCTTGCGGCCTTGTCATAGCCCGGCCTCCTGCCTTTTCTGCAGTCGCCGTATAAAGTAAACTGGGAAACCACCAGCAATTCCCCTCCTGTTTCCAGCAGGGACAGGTTCATTTTTCCGCCGTCATCTTCAAATATTCTCAGATTGACAATCTTCTCGGCCAGGTAATCAATATCTGAGTCAGAATCTTCAATTCCCACCCCTAAAAGCACCATCAGGCCCTTGTTGATTTTTCCCACTACTTTTTCGTCAACCGTGACACTGGATTTTCTGACTCTCTGAACAACCGCTCTCATACCCGCTCCTGAATTCTGCTCTTCCTACTGCTTATTCCTTGTCACATCAAATACGCTGTCAATCTTTTTAAGCCTTTTTATGATTTTTTCCAGCTGCTCGGTATTTGTTATCTCCAGCGTCAGATTTATAAGCGTTATCTGCTCTCTTGTGGTCCTGGCATTTACGGCCTTTATGGGAACCTTGAGCTCTGCTATACTGTTTGTGACATCCAGCAGCAGGGAAGTTCTGTCATTTGCCATAAGTGTTATATCCGCCTTGTAGGCAACATCATTTGTAGAGTACCATTTGACATCTATGAGGCGTCCTTCTTCCTCCAGACCGGCCGAAACGTTTATACAGTCGCTTCGGTGGACGGAAACACCCCTTCCCCTGGTGATATAACCTATTATCTCATCGCCGGGAACCGGATTGCAGCACCTTGACAGCCTCACCAGACAATTGTCGATCCCTTTTACTATAATACCGCTTTCGGGTATGTTCTTTTTCTTTCTTTCCCCTCTGGCCTGTGCGATGGTTTCCAGAATATGCTCAATTTCTTCTGGCTTCAGGGTCTTTTTTAATTCTTCCTTTAACCTGGTTATGACCTTGTTTGTGGTTATGGCTCCGTAACCCAGCCCTGCGTATAAATCCTCAAGAGAAGCAAAATTGTACTTTTTCAGTACTAATTCGATCCATTCAGTCCTGAACAGCTGGCTATAGGTAAAGCCCTGTTTTTTGATCTCTCTTTCGATCATTTCCTTGCCGCGGATTATATTTTCTTCTCTTTTTTCCTTTTTAAACCACTGATTTATTTTGTTTCTGGCCTGACTGCTCTTGACTATTTTCAGCCAATCCCTGCTGGGCCCGTGAATTGTGGAAGAAGTAAGGATTTCTATAATATCGCCGTTTTTCAGCTTATAGTCGATAGGCTCCATTTTACCGTTGACCTTGGCGCCTATCATTTTATTTCCGATAGCGCTGTGAATGCTATATGCGAAATCTACGGGAGTGGAATCCACAGGAAGATTTACCACGTCCCCTCTGGGAGTGAACACAAAAACTTCGTCTGTAAAAAGATCAATTTTAAGGGTTTCCATAAACTCGCTCTCGTCCCTGGTATCCTTCTGCCATTCCAGGAGCTGTCTGAGCCAGGCAAATTTATTGTCGGAGTCCTTGACGTCATCAACGCCCTCCTTGTACTTCCAGTGGGCGGCAATACCCACTTCCGCAACCCTGTGCATGTCCCAGGTCCTGATCTGGACTTCAAAGGGCTGTCCCTCAGGCCCTATCAAAGTGGTGTGCAGGGAATGATACATATTGGGCTTGGGCATTGCGATATAATCCTTAAACCTGCCCGGCATGGGCTTGTACAACTCATGAACCAGACCAAGCACCGCATAGCAGTCCTTAACGGAATTCACTATTATACGGAAAGCGAACAGGTCATAAATCTGATCAAGAGTCTTGTTCTGATTTACCATCTTTCTGTATATACTGTAGAAATGCTTTGGCCTCCCGTCGATCTGGGCATTTTCTATGCCCTGCTCATTGGTTTTCTCCCTTAAGGTTGTGATTATGCCTTCTATATATGCTTCCCTCTGCTTGCGCTTGAAGGCAATTTTTTCAACAAGATCGTAATAGCCTTTTGGATCCAGATACCTGAGGCATATGTCCTCAAGCTCCCATTTGATCTTTGAAATACCAAGCCGGTGAGCGAGAGGCGCATAGATTTCCAGCGTTTCTCTTGCTATTTCCACCTGCTTCTCTTCTGTCTTATGCTTCAGGGTCCTCATATTATGGAGCCGGTCGGCCAGCTTGATCATAATGACACGAATATCCTTCGCCATGGCCAGAAACATCTTGCGCAGGTTTTCCACCTGCTGCTCTTCCTTTGATGTAAAGGGTATTTTTCCAAGTTTTGTAACGCCGTCAACCAGATCTGCCACCTCTACTCCGAACTGAGCCTTAAGCTGATCGTATGTACAGGTGGTATCCTCTATGGTATCATGGAGAAGTGCGGCAACAAGTGCAGTGCTGTCCAATTCCATTTCGGCCAGTATGATTGCTACTTCAACCGGATGAATTATATATGGCTCCCCTGAGTTTCTCAGTTGCCCCTCGTGAGCCGCTTTTGAAAAGTTGTACGCTTTCTCAAGCAGTTCGATATTACAATTGGGATCATATTTTTTAACTTTTTCAATCAGCACTGAAAAGTTGTCTAACAAAGCAACCTCCATCCGTCGTCAATGACTTCAATTTATAAAATAAATGTTTATTAGTGCGTAACGTGAAATTTGTTTTGCCACAAATAAATTAAAATGTCACAATAGAGTTTACATTATAACCTTTAAGCCTGTCTCTCCCGTTTAAGAAAGCGAGCTCTATAAAAAATATAATACCAGAAACCTTTCCCCCAAGCTGTTCAATCAGCTTGATATTCGCTTCGGTGGTTCCTCCCGTAGCCAGCAGATCGTCAACTATCAAAACCCTCTGTCCCGGTTTTACGGCATCCGCATGCATCTCCAAGGAATCTTTTCCATACTCCAGGTCATAATCGACACTGATTGTATTATAGGGAAGCTTACCTTTTTTTCTGACTGGAACAAATCCTTTGTTCATCTGGTAAGCCAGAGGCGCTCCAAAAATAAATCCTCTTGATTCCGAGCCTACGATAATATCAAAATCCCCCATTTGATCCGCCAGTTGTTTGAAAGTGTCCATGCATTCTTTAAAAGCCTTGGGGTCCTGCAGTACTGTGGTGATATCGATGAAATCTATCCCCTCTTTGGGAAAATCCATTACATGCCTGAGTTTTGTTTTTAAATCCATCTGCCAAAACCTCTCTTCCAGAATTCAGCTCAAGCAAATAGTACCCGGTCGGAAGTTAAAGGCCTCAACCGATATGATTTGCTTTTGATATAGTTAATATTATAATTAAAACCAAACACACATACAACATTTATATTTTTTATGATTCAATAAAAATGCATCAAAAATAGTTAATACAGGCATACAAAAACTGGAATAGACTAATATCAGAGTCTATTCCAGTATGTTTTAAAGTTAAGATAATATATTTATCACACTCTATAGTTAAATATATAAATATAAGATCATTCCATATAAGCCCCCTTAAAAGCTGATACCGCAAGCTTGGAGTATATTTTTAGAATTCCCCTTTTTTTCTTAATCTCTGGCATTATATACTTTTTACTTCTCTCATTCAGTATTTGTTCAATTTCACGAGGTGTTTTCCTTTCTCCTTTAACTCCTATAATATCAAGAGTTCGCCTGGGAATATCAATTTTAATCAAGTCTCCTACTTCCACAAGAGCAATAGGACCTTCTTCGAAAGCTTCAGGCGATACATGCCCTATAGCTGGTCCCTTTGAAGCACCGGAAAATCTTCCATCTGTTATAAGTGCTACAGTACTTGCCAATTCAGGATCTGACACGATAGCCTCAGTTGTATAAAACATTTCAGGCATACCTGAGCCCTTCGGTCCCTCATATCTTATAAAAACTGCATCACCCGGTTTAATCCTCTTTTCAATAACTGCATTATACGCTTCTTCTTCACTGTTGAATGGCTTTGCAGTACATACGACCTGATGCATCTTTTCCACAACTGTGGAATGTTTTACCACAGCACCTTCAGGAGCCAGGTTTCCCTTTAATATTGCCACTGCACCATGTTTTTTGATAGGAGTATCAAAATCTGCTATTACCTGTTCTCTTCTTATACCTCCGGCTTTCAGATATCTATCGCACATCCTGTAATAGTCATTTGTTTTTAACTCTTCAAGATTGTCTCCCAGTGTTTTTCCTGTTACTGTAATTACATCCAAATCCAAATATGCTTTTATTTGCTCCATTACAGCTGCTGTACCACCTGCGTACCAGAAATACTCGGCAGGCAAACTTCCGCTTGGACGTACATTAACTATATATGGAATTTCTCTGTGAATTTCATCAAATAAATCTGCTTCAAGCACTATTCCAAGTTCATGTGCGATTGCTGGCAGGTGAAGCAATGCGTTTGTTGAGCCCGATATTGCGGCATGTACCATAATTGCATTTTTAAAAGCTCCAGATGTCATTATTTTATTAGGAGTAAGGTTAGTCTCAACAAGCCTTAAAATTTGTTTTCCGGCTTCTTTAGCCATTTCATATAATCCGTTGTTATCAGCAGGCATCAGAGCAGACCCGGGGAGAGCCATACCTAACGCTTCTGAAAGAACCTGCATTGTTGCTGCGGTACCCATAAATTGACATGCTCCGCATCCGGGACAGGCATTTGCCTTATAGTAATCATATTTTTCCTTGCTGATTTCATTCCTTAAAAATTTTGCATAATATGTACCTATCTGCTCCAGAGTGAGGTTGTCCGGACCCGCTTTCATTACACCCCCGGGTACAAATATGGAGGGAATATTTTTCCTGGCAATTGCCATGAGATGTGCTGGTATCGCCTTATCACAGGAAGCGGAAAAAACTGCTCCGTCAAATGGCGCTGCATTTATTTGGGCCTCAATTGCACCTGCAATAAGTTCCCTGGAGACAAGCGAATAGTTCATGCCATCATGTCCTTGTGCAATTCCATCGCAAATATCTGTTATTGTATATTGAGCCGGTTTTCCTCCTTTTTCGGCAACTCCATACTTTATTTCTTCTGCTAGTTTTCCAAGATGCACACTTCCCGGATGGCTGTCACCCCATGAAGTCTGCACCATGATCTGAGCTTTGGCCAGATCCTCACTCTTCCAACCTGCACCCATCTTTAAAGAGTCCATTTCAGCTGCTATTTCACGTATTTGTTGACTTCTGAGCATAATATTGTCCTCACTTTCATAGTTAATTAATTCAATATAAAGGATCTTTAAGTACCTTTGTAGATATTTCGAATTTTCACTTCACTGCAATAATCATTTCGTTACAAATTTTTTATAAAATATGAAGGCGGAACACCTTTTACGTTTTTAAATACCGTACTAAAATATAGTGGATTTTCAAATCCCAGGGAAGCTGCTATATCCTTTATTAGTACATCAGGATTCTGCTGCATCATTTGGATAGCTCTTTCAATCTTTGTCTTTAAAACATATTCTTTAAATGAGCAGCCTGCTTGCATGCGAAAAATTTTACTTACATATGGTTGGCTAATACCAAATAAATCGCATATCTCATTTAAAAATAAGCTTTTGCCAATATTCTCATTTATATACTGAGATATGTAGTCAAACATAATTTTCATACTATCTTTCTGATGTCTTTTCTGTTCAAATGATATTTGTGCTATACCCTGTATTAATTCCCAAGTACCTGACATCAATTCTCCATAAGTTCTTGCATATTGAAAAATTTCCTGCATTTCTTTCAATATGTTATCAAATATGTTTTCTTTCTTTTCAGATACGCAAAGTTTCCAAATAAATGCATATAATTTTTTCCTAATGCAGTTTCTTGAGTTTTTTTGCTGTTCAAACAAGGAAAACATAGTAATATAATCTTTTTTTAATTCATTCCACATGCCAAAAGCCAGGCTTTGATATAAAGCTTTTTCTATATTTTGTATCAGAACTGTATCGCTTTCAATATGTTCGTTATCTTCCAGATAGAAAACTTGTAAGTCTTCATATCCTATATTTTTTTCCAGTTTGCAATACATATTTTTAATAATCGCAATACTTTCGGAAAGCGGATAATCTTTATTAGTTACAACTGCATATAATGCCCGACCTTCTTTCTGAAATTGTCTGCCAACAATATCTATATATTTATTTACATAGAACGCAATGTCCTTATGATGACTGCAACCAATTATTATGCATAGCACATCCTTATAATGGAATACACATACTTGATTATACTCAAAAAGCGCATTCAAATTGGATATAATTTTTTCTTTTTTTCCAGTCTCATACGATATATCATTCCAATGCAGCAATAAAATTTCTGCATAAGGAAAGCGGAAATATTTATCCTGCAGCTCTTGATTCCAAACACCTTCTTCTAATACATTCTGAAAGTGATATTCTGCCTGATTGCGGTAATCGGACAATAATTTAGCCTTAATACTGCTGAATACATTCTTTATCTGTTCCTCATCCAGAGGCTTTAATAAGTATTCATACACAGACATTTTTAAAGCTTCCTGAGCATACTCAAAAATTTTAAATCCGCTAATTATAACCGATATAACTTGAGGTCTCTTCTGTTTGGCTTCCTTTATCAATTCCAGACCATTTTTACCTGGCATTTGTATATCTGTTACTAAAATGTCCAGATTAATTTTTTCAATTTCAGCAAGACCATCATATGCATCCTCACATACGGCAACTACTTTGAAACCTTTCATTTCCTCAAGCACACTTTTTATAAATCTTGCTATGGGCGGTTCGTCTTCAACTATAATGACGGTTAAATCAATCATGGCTCATCCTCCAAATCCGAGCTCAATATAATATAAGCTCCACCATCTGCTCTATTACCAAATTCATATTTGATTTTTCCATGAAAAAAAATATGAAGACGCATAATAGTATTTGCAATTCCCATTTCGCTGTTATCCTTTCTAAGTTGCTTGAATTCTTCAAAGTTAAGTCCTTGCCGGATATTTCTGTCTATTTCCTCCAAAGCGTCTCTGGAAAATCCCTCACCATTATCCGCAATTACAACTTTCCAGATATTATTCTCAGCATGGGCCATTATTTTTACATTTAAATCCTTATGTTCTTTACCAAACCCATATTTAATTGCGTTTTCCACAAAAGGCTGCAGTGTCAAACGTGGAATACGTTGATTTTTCAGTTGAGTATCCATATTTATTTCAAAATTCAGTTTATGCTCGTATCTGATCTTCAGTAAGTTCAGATAACAATTTACATTATCAAATTCTTCTTCAAAAGTGGCATATTCTTTCGGATTGGAAATGGAATACTTGAGTAGTTTTGCCAGAGAACTGCAAGCTTCTGCAACAGATCTGCTTCCTCCTTCAATTCCCATAATCCCTATAACACTTAAAGTATTGTATATAAAATGAGGATTCATCTGGGATTGTAAAGTTCTAAAATGTTCCTCATATTGAAGATTCTGATACTTTATTTCCTTTTGTACCATATCTGATATGCGTATCTGCATATCATAAAAAGATTTGCTTAATTCTTCAATCTCTTCATATTCATTCTGCAATAATATTTCAGGCTTCTGATCAACTTCTTCCAATGTCATGCTTTTCATTTGATTGGACAGTTCAATCATAGGTCTTGCAAATTGTTTTGATATATAAGTGTAGCAAAATAATACAATAGCCAGAACGATCAAAACAGCTATCACAATTGGCTGCATATCTTTAATTAAGCTTTTGGTAATAGATAGAGTAGGTTTATAAACATATACCTTCCAGCCTGTCTTTTCAGAGGCAGATATGCTGGCAATCTGGCTCTCTCCTGTGTAAGGATTTTTTTTAATTAGGTTATTATCGTCTATTTTTAAAGAACCATAAAAATTATATACTTCACTGCCAATATTTTGTGATGAATAAATTAATTTATTATCTGAATCTAAAACCAGGAGTTCAAAATCAGCATCCAATGTATCCCATATATACTTAAAATTTTCTTCAAAAGATTGTACCTCCAGATATCCGATTGTACGCCCCGGATCACGTACTGTCCTTGCCATTGAAATAACATTTTTTTCTCCGTCAAAAAAAGTATCTTTGTGTAATGGAAGTATTAATTCTCCGCCGCGCAAATCATTTGCTTTATCTATCCAATCCAGCCTTTTTATCTCCTCGTCCTTTATTTTATAGCCATAATTATAATCAAAACCATAGCCATAATTGGTTGCGAAATAGCCCTGCTGATTAAAAAAAACAACCTGAAATGATGTTTTGTATAACGCATAAGATAACAATGTATTCTTAATTATCTGAAAATTATCTTTTAATGTAAGTTCATCTTCATCATTGTTGTAGAGAACCTTGGCTGAGTTTACAAAATCATTTCTGCTTAAAATATCCAACGAGACAAAGGATAAATCATCCATGTAATTGTCCAATTGAGTCACAATGCTTTCCGCATTTAATTTTTCTCTCACAATTGTGGTATTCAGGATAGACTGATAATTTACTACAATAAATCCTAAAAAGCAAATAATGAAAAAAGGTATTATGATTTTTAATGAAGACTTTAACAATTTAGCAGAAAATTTTATTTTTTTCTTCATACCGATAATCACCTTTTGTATAGATAGTTTTCTATAGCGGATTGAGGATTATTTACAATAATCCGCTATAGCTAGTTACAAAACGTCTTAGCCTTCTGAAATATAAATAATAGGTGCCGTTAATATACCTGTTTCCCTCATTTGATATTCGTAGCTCCATGAATTTTCTACCGTTCGCCATGTTTTGGGACCGTAATACTGTTCAAATCTATTACAGTTATGCAACTGGCCAAACATTGCAAAACGATTGCCATACAATGTCAATTCAACAGCAAACTTACCTGCCTGAACATGTCCGCAATTTAACCGATATGGCGAAAGCATTATGTTTCCTTTGGTATCTCCATTCACTTTAATCTCTACTAAAGCTCCTTTATATTGAGGTATCTCAATAATCAACTCCCCTTTCGGCACTTCTACAGACAAGGTATAACTTATATTTCCACTATAAAAACTTAATCCTTGCCTCGTAATATCGCCGAAATACAACATCTTAGCCGGTTTTGTTATTAAACATTTATCCCCTGTCACATTTACTCCAAAATCCCCTAAAATGTAGCACCATTCAACATCTGTTTTTCTGCCGAAAGGAATCTTAAGCACAAGCTGATTCATTCCCTTTCTAATAGCAGACAATTTAATAACGCGGAAACACTTATCTACAAAGAAGGTGTCACTTTTTTCAGTCATAATTTCCTGATTCCATTCCACAATGACGTCTTTTCCCTCATATGCCAGTTCAGCTCCCTCCATATCAATCTCTGATTCTATATCAAAGAAGCATTTCAATACATACTCACCCGTACTTTCCTCTGGAGACAACCATGGCTGTGGAAAACTATCAGTCCTCAACTGATAGCCCGCATGCTTTCTAACTTCATTATCAACTCTCAGCAACTCTTCTTTCTCATAGATTTCGCTGTCATCTATTTGGTAACGAGCCATATCCAATAACAATACATTCTTCTCTGACAGCTTATATTTGCATGGTTGATTCAAATGTTTTATAAAAGAATACTTTTTGCTATACCTTGCCGGCATCAATTCTCTCGCCTCATCTATGGCTGAATTTACCATATCCTTTTTAAACAACCTGAATAGCATGCTGTCATGATCATGTACTGCCCTGTCTATATATGTCTTCCCATTTTTGAATACAGTTGATACTTGCTGCTTAGTGCCAGTCATAGTATCATAAGTCCATACCTCGTAGTTCCCCTTAACAATTATGGTACAATGTGTTTCCGACGGCAGTTTCAATGAATCAACCGGTTTTCCCTGTGCTACGAATAACCATTTGCATTCATCTTCTTCTCTCAATTGATGAATAAAATTCTCATTTCTTGAACCATTTTTGTTTATTATATCTACCTGCCGGTAAGAATCTAATTCATAAAGCAATTCATATTTGGCATGACCAATGATATTATCCCTAAAGAAAAGGTCCTTAAATTTACAATTGCAGTCTCCATCAATGATTTGTGGCGTATGACCCATAAATATAATCTTGCCGCCATTTTCTTTATGCTTCTTGAGCATCTCAATTGTGCTTTGACGAATAGTAATTAAGTCCGGCACAACAATAACTTCATATTTCATTTCACCTATCTGTGTAAGTTTTTCCTTTGATCCTTTATATAATTCCTGTATAGAAGATTCTGCAATAAAATCAAAATCCAGATTAGAAAACAGAAGCCAGTTAATTATTGAATCAAAGTTTTCCTGTAAACGGTTTCGCTTTTGCCTGGTCTGGCTATCCGGCCCCCAGCATATCCAATAGCTCTCTATAGGATGGATCACACCTATATGAACATCAGGGATTCCTCTTGTCATGCAGACATTCACTCTTGAAAAGTGGTCTTCAATCAAATGGTATTTTTTGTACCATGGAGAATGTGCATCTATTGGAGCTGGGTAATCCCTTTTTGCTTCACCGTTCATCCTCATCCAGCTGAGATGAGGGACCCTAACGCTTACACCCATTGCCGCCTGCCAATCCCCTTGCAGTTTGTATCCCCTGAAATCAAAATCCCAGTTGGTAACTCCATACAACTCACTCATCACTCCAGATCTTCCGTATTGTCTGGACGAACTTTGTGCCTGTTTGGCAGTACTGTATTCATAGCGGTTTGCCAGTATATCTATTCCCGGAAGCTGAAAACTACGATATGCACGCATTGCTTCTCCAAGAGCTCTGGTCTGTGATTCCAGAGTAGGTTCTTCCATCATATGCCCGGTCAACATAATATCATGTTGTTTACACCAGCCACCCAATGTATCTGCATAGGCTTTTGCAAAACGTTCCGTGATATGCTCATGATACCAGTAACGTATCTGCGAAACCTGATCGTGTTCCAGTTCCCAGAATATTTCAGGGAGACTTTCCATAAGACTATGATCGAATTTATCCCGAAAGGATTCCTCTATATCATCCGTATATGGAATTCCAATTTCTTGCTTACTATCAGCATCTATTAAATTTTGCTTCATGACAAACTGTGGTTCATCCGTAAAAATAGCTGGTATAGTTCTAGAGAATTCGTTTCCCAACGACTTATAATATTTTTCATAAGTTACTTCAACAAACTTTTCAATGGCCTCTTTATTGAGAGTATCCACATAAGACTGATTATTAAACCATGGCAGATCTTTTGAAACAATCCGGTAGGCATACCAGATATTATCCTGACAGGTATCATTTTCATCTAATTTTCTGTAATAATGTAAATAGCCATCTTTTAATATGACTTGATATTTTTCAAGTAAAGTCAGCATGCCATCAATACCAAGGCGATTTTCCTGTGGTATTTTCCGCTCGTAATAACCGTTCTTATGGAAAAAAGGTGAAAAAAGCAAACACCTGCTCCGGAAATCATGATTTTTTGTGACATATCCTCCACCAAAGCCTGAAGGCCATTTATCTTCATCATAAAGCCATGTCAGCATTTCCATTTTCTCGGCTTTCTTATTGCACTTCTTAATGTAATTTAAAAATTCTTCGCTCATGTATGGCGTATCTAGGCCTATTCTGGAATGTATATGAAAACCGCCCATGCCCATTTCTTTAAAAACATCTATCTGTTCATTCATGTCTTCCCAATTCAGTTTTGTATTCCAAGCCCAGAAAGGCGCTGCTCTGTACTCTGCCGAAGGTTTATAAAAAAGAGCATCATCAAACATCTTTTTATTCTTTTCATATAACATTTACCCTGTATCCTCCTATAAAAATTTCCGTTAAGATGATCCAATTATCCTTTAACAGCTCCTATTGTCATACCTTCCAATATTTTTCTATTTAACAAAATATATAATATTAAGGGAGGCAGAGATATAATTACAATAGCAGCAAATAAATATCCCCATTGACTGGTAAATGTACCTTGGAATAAATATACACAGAGCTGAACCGTGCTATTTTTAGCCCCAGGCAGAAAATACATCGGATTTGCAAAATCATTATATACAATCACACTGCGTAATATAATTATAGCTATTGTTATCGGTTTCAACAACGGGAAAATAATATTTATAAATAGACGTATCGTTCCACATCCGTCTATTATAGCGGCTTCATCAATTTCTGTCTGAATGGTCAATAAAAAATTTCTATATAGCATAACCGAAAACGGAAACATAGTAGCCACTTCTACTAAAATCAAGCCGAATAAAGTATTAGATATATTCATTATCGATAGCACCCAGTATGTGGGAATAATCGCCGGTGGTACAATTAAACCTGCCAATATTAAATAATTGCTGGTCCGCATAATTTTTCCCTTACGGCGGGCAAGTATAAAAGCAGTCATTGAAGATAATATTACTAATATACCAATGGAGAAAAAAGTCAATTTTATACTATTCCATAATGATCGTACAAAAATCCCTTCGTTATAAGTAAAAATATATTTATAGTTTTTTATAATCTGCCAATCCTTCGGAAATAATAAAGTCATCTTTCCTGCTTCAGCATTTGATTTGAAGGAATTGATAACTACAAAATAAAACACAAGTAGAAAAAAAACTATTGAAGCTATAATTGCTAGAACTTCTCCGATCCTACTTGATATACTCCTTTTTACAACCATTACAATTCCTCCTCCCTTTTTGAAATCAATGTATTAATTGGAAATATAATTACTGCGACAATAATAAATATTATTACATTTCCTGCTGTAGACAATCCGTACTGACCGTTTGCAAATAATTTATAAACTGCAGAGCCTAACACTTCTGTAGCATATCCAGGGCCTCCCTGTGTCAAGGTCCAGACTAATTCATAGGACCTAAGCCCACCAATCAAAGATAGAGTCAGAACTGAATTAATGGAGGTCAAACACAGCGGCAGTGTTATAAATCTGAATTGTTGATACCCGGATGCTCCGTCTATTACCGCCGCTTCATAATAACTTTGCGGGATGGCACTGATACCTGCAATATAGATTATTATCGATACCCCTATACCTTTCCAGACATCCACAAGAATTACCGATAGCATAGCCATATTTTCATCTGTTAACCAGTTAATTTTGGGTCCATTTAATGAGGTAATCATCATATTTATCAGACCCTTGCTCGGATGCATTAAACTGCTGAATGCAACTCCAACTGCCACAAAACCCAGTAGGTTCGGAAAAAATAAAACGCTTTTTAAATAGCCTGCGGAGCGTATTCCGCTGCAAAGAAATACCGCAATCAATATTCCCAAAATCACTTTGGATAAACTGGTTGAAAATGCATAAATAAATGTATTTGCAATGCTTATTTTTAAATTCGGCTGTAGCAAAAAGGTTTTAAAATTATCCAATCTTATGAAATCTGCCTCTTTAAGATTCCATCTTGTCAATGAAAAATAGAAAGATGCAAACGTTGGTATAACAAATATAATGATATAGACTAATGCTCCAGGTAACGCAATGCAATAATTGTAAACCTTTTTATATATGTTTCCCATATGTTTCCTTTCCCGAAATTATATTCATATTTTAAACAGACTGCCTCTGTAACAAGGCAGTCTATTTAAACTTATAGTTACAAGAATTTTCTCATCGGACATGACTAAGCTCTTCGCCTAGTTGTTCCAGTCCTTTAAGCCTAATTGTTTTGCTGAAATTTTATTATCTTCTTCAATCTTTTTGGCGGCCTCTTCCGGTGTAATTTTTCCCGCTGCTACCTGCGAACAGATTGTAGCCTGGTTGGATCCCTTTATCGGGCAAAAGAATTCCATTGCCGGTGAAGATGCTTTTGTCACCCATTCCTGTGCTTCAATCAAAGCCGGATAACTGTCAGCCGGCAGTGTAATATTTTTAATAAGAAAAGCTCCTGACGGTTTGATAACTGAAGTATATGCGTCTACATAATCTTTTGAAGCAACAAACCCAAAAAGTTTTTTAGCAAGTTCTGGACTGGAAGCATTTTGGGTAATGACGAATGCCGGAGGCATCCATGTTGTTACTCCTCTAACAGAAGCATCTTTGTCAGGCAACGGAAAGAATCCTATATCATTTATTGCTTCCGGATTTTGAGTTGCAATGACGCCTAGAATATTTGATCTGATTATAAAATGTGCTGCAGTTCCTTCCGCAAGCATAGAAGCTGCATCTTCATTTGAAGTAGACAAATAATCCTCGTTTAAGTATCCTTTTTTTACAACATCATACATTTTCCCAAACCCTCGCACAAAAACCTCCGTGTTTGACAGAGACACCTTATTCGCAGTGTAATCCTCAGCAAAATTTGGAAATTCCTTCTGAACATAATAGTAATTTCCGAGGAATGGAATCTGTGAAAGTCCTACATTTTCATATGGCGCAACAATTGGATCATTTCCTGATTTTTTTATCTTCTCACAATTATTCAAAAATTCATTCCAAGTCGTAGGGATACTCAGGTCTAATTTTTCATATAATTTTTTATTGTAGTACACACCAGCAACATTTGATGTTGATACTGGTACTCCAAAAACTCCTCCGTTTATGGTAACCGCTTTAATATATCCACTATCAATGTTATCCAGAAAACTCTCTCCTTTAATATCTATAAGGTTTTCTTCTGGAGCAAGTTCCTGTAGCTTTGCACCAACAGAACTCATAAGAATATCCGGTAGGCTATTGGTTGCTATTCTGATTTTTATTATATTTTCACCATCATCTCCGCCCGGTGTCTGTTCAACCTCTACATTTACCGCATATTTTTTTTCAAATACAGAGAACGCATTTGAAATTGCATCCATATCATCAGGTTTAGCCATCAATATGGATAATTTCTGTTCTGTTTTACCTTTTGTATTTGTTACGGTATTTTCAGCATTCCCTGAAGAATCTTCTGCAGAAGCTCCGCAACCGGCAAGTAATCCCAAGGATAAAGAAAGTGTTAAAATGACAGATAATACTTTTCTTTTCATAATGTACCTCCCAAATTATTTTTTAGACTAATATTAGCTTCAATGGCACTATAATATCAAATCATTAAAAACAAAAACATATTAAAAGCAATACATGAACATATAAAAATAAAATGATTTCATTTTATTTTCACAAATTTTAAAATAATTGATTATTATACGTATATTTACTTATCATTATAAAGAAAAGTTCTTGGAGAATATAATGATCGCCTTTGATCAGGAAGTTGTCGCTTTATTACACTTTATCAAAAAAGGCTTTTTAAAAAATTTTTTTAATTTTTTAAAAAGCCTTTGACTACTATTATCTACTTTTATCCTTCAGTGCTTCGGTAATGCTGCATGACCAATTGTACATTTCTGCTGCCGTTGTATTCATTTATGCCGATATGAAATACCATGTCAAGTTTTACGCTGTTGCTTTTGCCGGCATACATATCCGCCAGCGCGTCACCTCCGAATCTTCCGGACACATAGCCGTCAAAATCCGGTATATTGCCAAAGTATATGCAATCTATGTATCTGCTGCCCCCCGAGACCAGTCTCAATTTCAAAACGTTTTTTTCCGAGCCCAGCACCGTGGCTCTTGCCACCGGTATGCCCTTCTCCGCAAAATACGGTTTTGAATTTCCTTTCCCATAGGGCTCCAGCAGCAGCAATTCTTCCGCGACCTTTAAATTTACCCAGGAAAGCGGAACACGTGCATCAATGTATACCTTTGGAATTAAGTCTTCTTCCGTCAGCGACGTGTATTCATTCAGCTGTTTTCTCAGCAGCTCAAGGTTTTCACGCTCCAGGCTCAGCCCCGCCGCCATTGGATGGCCTCCGAACCTGGTCAGCAGCTCTTTGCATCTTAAAAGCTCTTCAAACATATTATATTCTTCTATTGACCGGCCGGAACCCTTTACACCGTTTTCGGCGTCGGTTATTACAAATGTGGGGACATTATACTTTTCACGTATTTTACCTGCGATGATGCCGGCGATACTCTCATGTATGTCCGGCCGGTAGACAACTAAAACCTTATCCTCCTTCAAGCCGCTGCCCTCTATTGCCGCTACGGTTTCTTCCATCCCCTGGAGAGTCATGCTTTTTCTTTCCCTGTTGAGTTCATGGAGCTCCAGAGCAAGTTTTTCGGCTTCCTGAACATCCGTGCTCAGGAGCATGCTCAGGCCCTTTTCGGCCCAGTCCAGCCTTCCCGAGGCATTTATGCAGGGACCGATGATAAATCCGAGATGATATACGCTTATTTCCTTCCCCAGAATCCCGGTTTGTTTCATAAGAGCCTTAAGGCCAATATTTTTGCTCTGCCCTATGGCCTTGAGGCCGTTTTTTACAAGTATCCTGTTTTCACCCGTCAGATCAACCACGTCACACACGGTGGCAATGGCCACAAACTCATGAAATTCTTCCAGGGCGTCCTCCGGTATGCCCATATCTTCAAACAGGAGCTGAACGAACTTGAAAGCCACTCCGGCGCCGCACAAAAGCTTGAATGGGTACTCGCAGTCGGTCCGTTTCATATCTATAACTGCGTCGGCTTCCGGGAGGATATGTACTCTGTTTGAATCGGCGTCCTCTGTAAACGGCACCTCATGATGGTCTGTGATTACGACGGTGATACCGGATTCTTTGGCGTATTTGACCTGCTCTATGGCTGATATCCCGTTGTCGCAGGTAATAATCGTATCCACGCCGTCTTCCTTTGCCTTCTCAATGATACTGTTATTGATCCCGTAGCCGTCCAATATCCTGTGAGGTATGGCATAATCAACCGCTGCACCGCATCTGTCCAAAGCCTTGTATAGAATAAAAGTGCTTATAACCCCGTCAACATCATAATCTCCGATTATACGGAGCTTTTTACCGGCTGCGATTTTTTCCTTTATAATGGAAACGCCCTTTTCCATATCCCTCATCAATCTTCCGCTGTACAAGCCGTCATTTCTGGGATTTATAAAGCTTCTGGCAATATGGTAATCAGTAATGCCCCTGTTTACCAGCACCCTGCAAAGCAGCTCGCTGACTCCAAGGGTCTGTGACATTTCTTTAAAATCAACCTTTGGGTTCTTTAATATCCAATTTTCCAAGTTCGACTCCACCCCATATGTTCAAATTCGTATTACCCGGCTCAATCAGCGGCCCATGGCTGCTATCAAAAGCTCTATGGCTATCCTGTCCGTTATTTTTCCTGTTTTTATGGATTCATCCAGTTCAAGGCTGTAATACATGGCCTTTTCAAGTGTAGATATGTCCAGATTCCTGCTGACGCTCATTACCTTGGATGCCACAAAAGGCGTCAATCCCAGCTGTTTGGCTGCTGCATCGTCTCTTAATCCCTTTTGCCTCAGCAGCTTCATCCTGTATACCATCCTGATCTGCCTTATTATCATAAAAAGGACCTTTTGCATAGGTTCCCTCAGCTCCGCCATATCATTGAGGAATGTGAGGGCTTTGGAAATATTGCCTTCGGAAATTGCATCCGTCAGATCGAATATCCTGCTTTTGATGGTTTTGTTGCAGACAAGCTCCACATCCCTCATGGCGATTTCAGTCCTGTCTCCAAGGAAATTTACCAGCTTTTCTATTTCAGTCAGCAGCTCGGTCATTGAATATTCACTGTTTTCAACGATATAGGACGCGGACATCTGATCTATATTTTTATTGTGGCTCTTAAATACCTTTATGACCCATTTTACAAGATCCGCCGGCTTCTGATAATCAAGTTCCACCATAAGCCCGTTCTTTTTAATGGCGTTGACCAGCTTCAGCCTTTTGTCGATTTCAGTTTCCACAAAAATAAGGCAGGTGTACGCCGGTATTTTTTCCATATATTCCGACAATTTGTCTTTTGTGTTCTTTTTATCTTCTCCGTCCTCTGCCGCACTGCCTTTTTTAGCCTTGAAAAGTCCGGTATTTTTTGCAACCACAAGCTTGTGTTCACTGAACATCGGTAAGGTTTCGCAGCTTGAAATAATGGCCTCAGGATCGGTCTTTCCCTCAAAAGAAATGAAATTGAGATCTTTGTTGTCATCCTCTACAATCAATTTTGTTATTATATTAATATAATATTTTTTTAAATATTCCTCGGCGCCGAAAAAAAGATAAACATTCTGCAATTTTTCATCTTTGACCTGCTTTTTTAAAATATCCAGACTCATACATTATCCTCTTTCAATTCAATTTTTACAGAAGAACAGGCATAAACCGAAGTTCTGCATCCCCGCCGTCAGCCGGGAAGCATAGTCCGTATCCGCAGCTTCTGCCCATAGGTGGTGGCGGTTACAGCGCCCCTTTCATCGGTTCTGAACAGGCGTATACCCCTTTCCTCAATTCTGTCCACAACAAATTGGGAGGGATGCCCGAAATTGTTGTTTTCGCCGACGGATATCACCGCATATTCAGGACTGACTCTTTCCAGAAAAGCCTCACTTGTTGAAGTAGAAGAGCCGTGATGCCCCACCTTCAGCATGTCCGCGTCTACATCCAGCCCCAGCTCCAGGGCCCTCTGCTCAACGGGAAGTTCACAGTCGCCGGTGAACAGCACCTTAACATTCCTGTATGTTAATTTTAACATTAATGAGCTGTCATTCAAAGACTGCTGTGCCAAAGAATCCTCCTCAAATTTCTGCGGGTTCAATACCAAAAAATCTGTTTCACTGTCAAGCTTTATAATATCCCCCTGTCTGCACTCCACTATTTGAATCTTTTTTTCAGAGCAGATATTAACTATCTTTTCAAAGCCTTCACCGTCCGTATCCGGGAGTATGACCGTTCCCACGTCCATTTCCTTAAGAACGGCCTCCAGCCCCTCTGTATGGTCCGAATGTCCGTGGGTTGCAATGACAATATCTATATGCTTTGTTCCGCGGTCCAGAATATATGGTACCATAACAGACTCTCCAATATCAAATGAAGATTTGGAGCCTGCGTTTCTTCCTCCCCCGTCGATCAACACTTTGGTCCCGTGTGAGGTCTTTATAAACGCGCCGTCTCCCTGCCCCACATCCAGGAATGTTATTTCAAGAGGTTTCGGGACGGCAAAGCTTATAAGCAGCACCAGTGCCAATATCCCCGGAAGTACCCATTTCAAATGTCTAACCGCCGGTATCTTTTCCTTTATCACACTTCGCTTGAGCCAGTACAGCAGAACCAGATAATATACTGTGATTAAAATCAAAGGTGGAGTGGGGAGTTTTAGTAATGCATATGGGATTTTGGCAGTAGTCTCCGTCACAAAAAGTACAAAGGACAGAAAAGAATTATTAACATAACCTATCAGCACCGCCCCGTGAATATTTACCAGACCTGCGAATACCATGGCAAAACCTATTATTGTTATAAACTGGACCAGAGGGACTACCAGCAGGTTGGACAGCACTGAAATAAGAGATAAATTATTGAAATAATACAGCGTAACCGGAATCACTCCCGCCTGGGCTGCCAGTGTTGCAGCCAGCGTATCCGCCACAAGGTCCGGAATATATTTATTGGTAACAGCTCCCTTGATTTTAGGATAGAACAGCACAAGTGAAAGCGTTGCGGCAAAAGACAGCTGAAATCCGATATCAAACAGCGTAAACGGATTTATTGCCAGCAGGATGAAAACAGCAATTGCAATACTTGTGTATATATCTGTCTCCCGCCTGATTATCCTGCCTGTCAGGATAACTATACCCATAATCACTGCCCGCACCACTGACGCCGAAAAGCCCGCCACAAAGACAAAAAGCACAAGCACCAGTATTGTCAGGCCATTGGCCGCCAGATTGCCCAGCCGCAATTTTTTAAAAATGAAGGTAAGGGGCAGGATTATAAAGGCCACATTCATCCCGGAGGCCACCATTATATGAGTCAGTCCCGCTTTGCTGAAGGCTTCAAATGCAGTCTCGTCGAGTCCGTCCTTATACCCTATTATCATTCCTTCCAGCAATCCTGCCTGGTTTTTATCCAGTGAGTACTCAACTATACCTAAAACGGTATTTTTGATTTTATAGCCCAGCTTATTGATCCAGCCTCCGCCTTTAATTCCCGTTTTTTCAATATCATATGGATTTTTCAGATAAACTGTGCCGGAGATCCCGATAGAGGCCAGATAACGCCTGTAGTTAAAACCTCCCGGATTTGTGGCAGGCTTTGGTTCGTCAATAACCGCCCCGATGGAGACCCTGGATCTGTATCCCGCTTCATTCCCGGCAAACCGGCTGCCATCAACTGTATAGATATATACAAACAAATTGCCCCTGACCCTTTTGGCACTCTGCTGGTAAATAATCCTTTCGGTCCTTAAAGTGAACTTTACCCGGTCGCCTGAGTTCTCAATTTCACTGTCTATGAAACCTTCGATTTTAACAGGCTTATCATAATATTCCTTAAAAGTCCCCATATAGGTCTTTTCCGCGTTATTAAAAATAATTCCGCCGGCTCCGAAAAATAAAAGCGTAATTAAAAACAGCAGAATTGAATTTTTAATTTTTTTAAACATGAAAGCAATGCACATCAGATATAATGCGGCAGACAACAGAAAAAAAGACATGCCCATACTGTTCAGGATCAGTATGCCGGCAATAAATGAGACGCAAAAAATACATAGCGGTCTCTTTAAGTTCATATTCATATGAAACCTCCGGAACCGGTTAAAACGGCAGGATAAAATAAAAGATTTAAATTTGAGAAATTTGAAATTTCAAATAAGATAAAAATAAGATTTAAACACTGGATTTAAAATGTAAAACATTTTTTTAAACTGGATGTGAGAACTGACGGCCTGGGGATAAAATGAGAATGAACCCACAAAAACGCCCTTTAAGGACGTTTTTGCGGGTTATGATAAAAATTAAATTACTCTTTTCGCACCAATATAAGTTCCGCGGTATTCGGATAAGCTTTGAACCATAACTTTTCCGTTTGAAGATGAGGCATGTATGAACAAGCCGCCACCCATGTAAATACCAACATGGTCGATTACGCCGGATGCTTTTCTTGCCGATGCATCAAAAAACAAAAGATCTCCGGCTTTTAAGGCGCTCTTTGATACTTTTGTACCGTTTGAATACATACTTGCGGCCGAACTGTTTAATTTAATCCCGAAATTCTTATAAACATATCCGACGAAACCTGAGCAATCAAAGCCACTGGGGCTTTTTCCACCATAAACATACTTCACCCCGACATACTTCTTTGCGTATGCAATGATCTTACCGGCCGTAGAACTGTCTGAAATCTCTTCTTCATCTTCCGGTAGAGATTCAACCGTTGTCGAACGTGATGTCTTTACTTCGGTAGAGGTACTGGTTTCAGTGACAAACTTTGTAACCACATAACCTGTTTTAGAACCAACCTTTACCTTGTGCCAACCTGAGCGAGTATCAAGAATTTCTACACCCGTCTCCTTACTTAGAGAATCAATTATTTTGCCAGATGTACTAGCACTTTCTCTAAAATTAACACCATTAGCATTAATTTTTCCTTTTGTGGAAAGAGCTTTTATGTAGTCACTGCTAACCCACCCTGTCTTTCCGCTAAAAGAAATTTTGTACCAGCCATTTGACTGATCAACAATTGATACCCTTGAATTGGATAACTTTGTGATTACACTTGACGAAGTGTTTGGTGCTGTCCTCACATTTACCTCTGTTCCTACGATCTGACCCTGCTGGGATGCAGCCATGGCCACCGAGCAAACAAGAACCAGTGAAAAAGCGAAAACACATCCGACAAGTATCTTGCTAATCTTACCTGTCATTGGCTCCTCCTATATTATGCTTCCGAAGTTAGCTGCCGGGCTCGGGCAATAGGACCGCCCTACCATTTGCATGGACTCACCCCAAATATTGGTTCCTCCGTACCTCTTTCGAGGATTCAGCTTTTTATAATACTTAACCATTATATTCAATGTGTAACAGTTTGTCAAACTTTTAGCAACAAATTAGCAAAATTTTGGTAATATTTTTGTAATATATCTCATATCTATAGTAGTTTACGCATGATTTGTGCGAATTCACCGATGTTTCCGGCGCCCATCCCCGGCAAACCATCGCAAAATTCATATCCGCACTCGCTCCAGAAATCCATTCCGGCCTTATTGCTTTTAAACACCGAGAGATAAATTTTTTCTACAAGATACTTTTGTTTAAAAAAACTCTCCAGCAAAAGTGTCGCCATCCTGCCATACCCTTTTTTCTGGTATGGAGTATTTATGACCAGCGAGTTGATCCACAGCAGGCGGTTTTTTTCTATGACCGAACCCTTGATCAGACCTATGGGTTCCCCCTGAGGCAAACATATGTCGAGGAAAAACACATCCTTTTTCTGAATGAACCGGGATATTTCATCCATGAACCTGGCGTATTCCATGGATTCGAAAACACCTGTCGCATATTTGAAATCGCTGGCGCTGTATATTGAATATATATTTTTAAAACTGTTTTTATCGATAGTCTTAATTTCCAGATTGTCATTCCCCATATTTATATTCAGCATTTACCCACCTTTAAATATTAAAACCCATATTGTCTATATTTTTCTAAAAAACATCCTTTATAGGATTATATCAAAAAAATTGCAACAAAAAAATTTTATTTATAAAAAACCTAGGAAATATTTGACATTTTAATTAAGATTTATTATATTTTTATTATCCGATAAAATTTAATAAGAAGTGGAGAAAGAATATGAGTAATTTGTTTGAAAATGAAGAATTTGAGAAACAATTATTTGAATGCTCACTTATGCTGGTTTCGCTTTTATTGGTGCAATATAAAAGAAAAACTATCGATATAACTGATTTTAAATGCCATACGGCAAATAAAATCAATTATATCTTAAAAAACTTTGATCTCATAAAAGATAAGTCGGAGAGAAGAAGTATAGAAAAATTAATAAATGAATGCAATACAATTACCACCAGTTATTTGGAATCATAAAATTGTAAGATCAAACTGTCCAAACGCGTACTTATTTTAAGTATGTCAAGCTTTGCCCATGGTTCATTTTCTAATAAATCATAAAGTTCTTCCTTAAGACATTCCATTTCTTTATTTAGCATGAAATTCTTGTTTTCCATATTTAATCCCCATTCTTTTCTTTAGTAAGATGACTCGCCCTGCATAATATTACCATTATTTTATACATATGTAAATATTAAAATCCAAAATTGTCATTTTTTTGCAATTTTCATAAAACCTGTGTCTTCAACTAATATATTATTTGGATATTTTTTTCAACTTCACTTTCCGATATACTGAGATTTTTATCCTGAATATCAATATTTTTGTTAAATTTCGCAATACTAAGAGCATATTTGTTAATTCTGCTTTAAGTAAATATTTTAAATTTTATTTTAAAAATATAAAGGATTATTAATTATTTTATAGAATTCGTAATACAGGTATGTATATATTTGGATACATTTTTTCTGAAAGGATGTGTTTTAGCAATGTCAGGTCTTAGCAATGCAACAACTTTTGAGACAATCGGAATCTGGTGTGTACTCATCATTGCTTTCCTGGGTCTGGGTTACGCTTTGATGCTTCGCAGGCAAGTCATGAAATACGACAAAGGTTCCGAAAAAATGCAGGAAGTCTGGAGTTCCATTAAAGGAGGCGCGGATGCATATTTACGCCGCCAGTTAAAATCAATTCTTCCACTAATCGCAGTACTCACTGTGCTTCTGTTTTTCTCAGTCTACATTGTTCCTCCAAGCGAAGAGGCAATGAAAAGATTTTCAAGTTTAAGTGAAGGTAACGTTAAAATAGTTATTGGATTTGCAAGAGCAATCGCCTTCGTAATGGGCGCAATATTTTCTCTGCTGGTAGGCCAGTTCGGGATGAGGATGGCGGTGGAAGGCAATGTCCGCGTAGCCTCCGCCTCCAGGAGAAGCTTCGGTGAAGCGCTGAAAATCGCTTACAGGACAGGCACCATTACAGGCATGCTCACCGACGGTCTGGGGCTGCTGGGCGGAACAGCCATATTCATCATACTGGGTATAGCCGCCCCTGACGCCCTGCTGGGCTTTGGCTTCGGAGGAACCTTGCTGGCTCTGTTCATGAGGGTGGGCGGAGGTATCTACACCAAGGCCGCCGATGTAGGCGCCGATCTTGTAGGCAAGGTTGAAGCCGGAATTCCCGAGGATGACCCGAGAAACGCCGCGGTCATAGCCGATCTGGTTGGCGACAATGTTGGCGACTGCGCCGGAATGGCAGCCGATATATTTGAGTCCTATGAGGTTACAATAGTCTCGGGATTAATACTGGGCCTGTCATTATATGCGGTCACCAATGATCTTAAGTGGATAATATTCCCGCTCCTTGTAAGAGGTATTGGGGTCCTGTCGTCAATAATAGGAACTTATCTGGTCAAGGGCTCTAAAAACAGCAATGCCCTCAATTCCATAAACCGTGGATTCTACACCTCCGCCGCAATCAGCCTGGCTGCCTTTGGCCTGCTGGCCGCCCTTTATATGAAGGAATGGAGAGCATTTCTCTCAGTAGGCGTCGGCATATTGCTGGCTGTTGCACTGGATGAGGTAACCAAGCACTTTACCGATACTTCCCACAGGCCTGTCAAAGACATAGCCGCTTCCTCCAGAACAGGCTCCGCAACACTCATACTCCGCGGGCTTGCAGAAGGTTTTGAAAGCGCGGTGTGGCAGACCATTGTAATTGCGGTAACAATTATGAGCTCAATTCTGATCTACTGGGGACAGGACGTTCACTTTGTCCTTTACGGAGTTGCCATGACCGGTATAGGTATGCTCACTCTTACAGGCAACAATGTGGCTATGGATTCCTTCGGTCCAATTGCCGATAACGCCAACGGAATCGGTGAATTATCCGGCCTTGACAAGGAATCCAGAAAAGTCATGGATATCCTGGACGCAACCGGAAACACCACCAAAGCCATTACCAAGGGGGTTGCCATAGGTTCGGCAGTAATAGCAGCCGTATCGCTGTTCGGTTCCTTCCTCACGGACGTTTCAAAGATTCAGATCGGCATGGGCACCGAAACCACGATTTTCGACACGGGAATAAGAGTGTCCAACCCCACTGTTTTTATAGGAATGTTGATCGGAGCATGTATTCCCTGGCTCTTCTCTTCCCTGATCATCAATTCTGTCACAAGGGCCGCCTCATTAATTGTTAATGAGGTCAGAAGACAGTTCAAGATACCGGGCCTGCTCCAGGGAAAGGTTAAGCCCGACTATCAGAAAGCCGTTGATATATGCACCGTGGCAGCCCAGAGAGAATTGCTGGGGCTTGCTATCATAGCGGTCGTCTCCCCGTTGATCGTAGGCATACTTTTGGGTGTCGAAGCCCTTGGGGGTTTCCTGGCCGGTGTCATAATTTCAGGGCAGCTCCTGGCGGTTTTCATGGCAAACTCGGGAGGCGCCTGGGATAATGCCAAGAAAACTATTGAAGACGGCGCTCACGGAGGAAAGGGCTCTGAAAGCCACAAAGCTGCGGTCGTCGGCGATACCGTAGGCGATCCTTTAAAGGATACCGCCGGTCCCGCCCTCAATCCAATGATAAAGGTTATCAATCTGGTTTCCCTGCTGGCGGCGCCCATCCTTATCCAGTACAAGAGTACCGACGTAGGTATGATCATCGCCCTGGCAGTTTGCGCAGTATTGATGATAGGCGCAATTGTGTACTCAAAGAAAGGCGGCTTCAGGAAGTCCCGGGCTCAAGAAAGCGAAGACATTGCCGCGTAGCGGACGGCTTCCTTTTAAATGAAGTTATTGAAATAGTAATTCAATATATGTGAAAATAGTTTTTTATATAGGTCCTCGCGGACCAATATGGAATGACTTTTTCACATATATTGAATTTTTTATTTTCTGACAACTCCATTTTGTCTTATCCCTTCGTATAATTATGTGCATTTGTACTAAACTAATAACTGAAGTATGTAAAAAGGCGCACAATGGGTTACCTGTGTAATTCATTGGCTTGTTGCGGAAAGGGGATATTTATGAGAAACAGGCACAGGGACGACCGCTATATCGCTTCTAAAATAAACAGTATCTTAAACAGCATACCCACCAATCCATTTATAGGCTTCAGCAATTCAACAAGACCTTTCTGGCCTGACATGGAGGATTGGGACGAACAGGATTACAACCTTGAGGACCCGGAGGACGGCAGAAAAACCAAGGATTAGAAATACCTGCTTTTAAATTCTGCTTTCTGAGTACCGGATTCTATGGTATAATCATACAGACGAAGCACAAAATAAGTTGCAATATTTTGCAGCTTATTTTTTCACTGTTTTCATTAATAAATTAGGAGTTCTGAATTAATGCCATTTGACGGGATTGTTACCAAGTGTGTTGTAAATGAATTAAATCTGCTGCTCTCCGGCGGAAGGGTCGAAAAGGTTTTCCAGCCGGAAGCCGACGAAATTGTTTTGCTTGTCCGCTCAAAGGGCCGGAATCACAGGCTTGTAGCCAGTGCAAGCGCAAACTATCCCCGGCTTCATATAACCGCGGCCCAGAAAGAAAACCCACAGACGCCGCCTGTTTTCTGCATGCTCATGAGAAACCATCTTTCAGGCGGAAAGCTGTTGGATATAAAATTTCACGACTACGAAAGAGTAGTCACTATAAATATCGAATCTGTCAATGAGCTCGGAGACCTTTCCGTAAAAAAGCTGGTAGTGGAAATAATGGGCAAACACAGCAACATTATTCTGCTTAACAGCGAGGACAAAATCATCGACTCAGTAAAGCATATTGACAGCGATATCAGCAGCGTGAGGGAGGTCATGCCTGCACGCCTCTACTCCCCGCCTCCCGCCCAGGACAAAGTTCCGCCTGAGGCAGTGGCGCCGGATCAGATTTTTGACCGGGCAGGCGCCTCAGAGGCAAAACACATAGAAGGCTTGCTGCTGGATCTGATAAAAGGCTTCAGCCCATACACCTGCAGAGAGATCTGCGCCGCTGCCGACGTGCCGCCCAAAACCGCCGTCACCAGTTTGAGCTCCGCAGACAGGCAGAATATTATCTCAAACCTGGACAGCTATTTAAAGAAAATAATAAGCGCTTCCTTTGAGCCCTGCATAGTTTATGAGGATGCAAATTATTTACGGCCGTTGGATTTCTATTGCTTTTCTCCCCTTCGGCCCCTTAACTCAAAAAAATACGAGCTCCTGTCGGCGGCCCTTGACGATTTCTATTCACTGCGGGATACCAATGAACGCCTGGCTCAGAAAATGGGCGATGTGGTAAAAGTAGTTAAAAACGGCATAGACCGCTGTGAAAAAAAGATCGCCATGTTTGACGACAAACTGAGAGAGGTCTCAGACAGGGAAACGCTCAGGCTTTACGGGGAGCTGATAACCGCAAATATCTACTGTATCCCCGCCGGCAGCAAATCCGCCAGGGTTCTGAATTATTACAGTGAGAACGAAGAGTATATAGATATTCCTCTGGATGAATATAAACCTGCCCAGGACAATGCCCAGAAGTATTACAGGCAGTATTCGAAAGCCAAGAGTACATATTTCAATGTCACCCAACAGCTGGAGGATGCCCATTCCGAGCTCAAATATCTGCGAAGCGTCCAAACCATGCTTGACAATTGCGGCACCAGGCAGGAAATAGATGAAATAAGGCAGGAACTGATTGAGCAGGGATATATAAGGATGTCTTCCCGGAACGCCAGAAAAAAACAGGATAAGCCCACGGCTCCCCTGTCATTTGTTTCTTGCGACGGTTTTGAAATACTGGTGGGCAAAAATAACCGGCAAAATGATCAACTGACACTAAAGCTTGCGGCCTCCTATGATTTATGGCTTCATACCAGAAATATTCCAGGCTCCCATGTTATAATAAGAACGGAGCGGCAGGAGGTGCCCGACTCCACTCTGCTTGAAGCGGCTGTTTTAGCGGCCTTTTACAGCAGCGCTAAAATGTCTTACAACGTTCCGGTTGACTACACCGCGGTCAAAAACGTTAAAAAGCCCAGCGGAGCCAAGCCCGGAATGGTCATATATGAGAGCTTTAAGACTATAAATGTCACACCTGACGAGGAAAAAGTGTTTAGAATTAAATAAATTATATAAATTAAATTTTATTATTAAATAAAGAACAGGGGGACTTTTGCATGATATCAAAAAAGATCAGCACAAATCTGGCCAATTCTTCCATGATCAGAGCCATGTTTGAAGAAGGCGAAAAACTGAGAAAAATTTATGGAGCGGACAAGGTCTATGACTTTTCTCTGGGAAATCCCGACCCCGAGCCTCCGCTTGAGGTCAAGACCGCGCTCCGCCAGCTGGCGGCTTCCAATGAACCCAGGATGCACTCTTACATGAACAATGCGGGCTATCCGGAAGTCAGAGAGGTGATCGCAGGGAAAATAAACAGGGAGACCGGCCTTAACCTCACATTTAATAATGTCGTTATGACCGTGGGCGCCGGAGGAGCTTTAAATGTCGTCCTCAAGACCCTTCTGAATCCCGGCGAGGAAGTTATTGTCTTTGCTCCGTTTTTTGTGGAATACACTTCATATATCGACAACCACGGAGGAAAGACCGTAGTGATCAATACCGACCTGAATACCTTTCTCCCCGACCCGGAGCTGTTGAGGGCCAGGATCACCCCCAACACAAAGGCCATTATCATCAATACCCCCAACAATCCTACGGGAGTTGTTTACGGCAAGGATGTCCTGGAAGCAATTGCAAAGGTTCTCGAGGAAAAAGGAAAGGAATACGGCAGCACAATATATATAATCTCGGACGAACCTTACAGAAAACTGGCATATGATGTAGAAGTGCCCAACATTCTGACAATATACAAGAACGCGATTCTGATTGACTGCTTCAGCAAATCCCTTTCCTTGCCCGGAGAGCGTATGGGCTATATCGCAACCAATCCGGAAGCAGAGGATATTGAAACCCTTATGGGCGGTCTTATATACTGCAACAGAGTTCTCGGCTTTGTCAACGCGCCGGCGCTTTTCCAGAAAGTGGTTGCAAAATCCATTGATTCATCGGTGGACATAAACATATATAAAGAGAGAAGAGACCTGCTTTACAACAGCCTTGTGGAATTCGGCTACCAATGTGTAAAGCCAGACGGAGCCTTTTACCTGTTCCCCAAGGCCCTTATTCCCGATGATGTTGAATTCAAAAACAGAGCCGTCAAGTATAATCTGCTGGTTGTGCCGGGCTCAGGCTTTGGCTGTCCGGGATATTTCAGGCTTGCCTACTGTGTCAGCCTGGAGACCATAAAGAATTCCCTTCCCGCGTTTAAAGCGCTGGCAGAGGAATTTAAGTAAAAAAGCGGAGTGCTGCAAAATATTAAATTCAAGCAAAAGGCTATTGGATTTACTTTATTTTGCAGCACTCCATTTTTGTCCCGCCAAATCCAGAAGCTTGCCTGTTTATGCTTCTATGGCAACATTAATTGCAATTATTCCATATCCCTCAACGGTAAGAGGTATTGCTATGGTTTGCTGTCTGTTTGATATTTCAATGTTTTCAGCGGATATCAGCGACGGCGGCGTAATATCAATCTGAACGTCTTTCTGCGCAAACAAAATGCCCGTATTCCCCATGATCATATTCCCCATCTCAGAAACCGCGCTTTTGCTGATATCATCCAGCTCAGCCACAGGCATGCCGCCCATCATAGCCGAAGCTATCCCCTTTGCGGTCTCCTGGGATAATTCAAAACAAACCTGTCCCCGTATTTTTCCCACTACTCCAAAAACAATAATCAACTGACCTGCCTTGTATGGAGGTTCCTTTACATAAACCTTTCCCAATTGGATATCCGCATTGCATAGGGTTTTTAGAACAGATTGTGCCGCTTGTATAAATGGATTGATATTTTCTACATTCATTCCCGTTCCTCGCTTCTTATTTTGTGTCTGTGGCAAATTCATAAAGCCTGATATATTCCATGCAGTCGATTTCCCCTTTTCCGTAGGCTTCCGCAATTTCGCCGAAGAAATCATACATATTAATTCCGCAGCCCGTCTCAATTTTCCATTTGAATTCAGTAAATTTATTTAACATCGCATTCTCCACTATTTCTATAACCGCTTTGCATATCTGCCTCTGCCGCGGTTATCCTGTCTGCGTAACAATATAAGGTTTTCGCAGGATACCCTTTTACACCTGCTGTAATACATCCGCGGCAACCTTTCTCAGCTCTACCAGATGTTCCTTTGCCACATAAGCCGAACATCCGCCTTCAAACGCTTTATCTATGTCCTTCTGGGCAATGTCCTCCGAAACAATTATAAAAGGTATATCCACACCTGACAGATTTCGGATCTCAAGCGCTTTGAGGGCGCTGAAATTCGGCATTGAATTATCGCTGATAATCAAATCCCACCGGTCTTCCTTCAGAGCGTCCCGCATGGATTGTCCGCTTGAAACCATATGATGGCGGACCGTGAAGCCCGCCTTTCTCAGTTCTCTGATATTCAGATCCGCCGAATAAAACGAGTCTTCTACAATAAGTACAGATATTTCAGTCATTTAAACCACCTTTTAGTCCTATAACTGCAATGCAGTAAAATTTATTATGAACATATGATGCAAACAATCACATGTCATATCTTGAACTTTTCAATTTCAGTGTTCAAAGTGTGGGCCATATTGTCCAGCTGTTCCGCAGTCCTTGCCACTTCTTCCATACCTGCCAGCTGTTCCTGGGCGGAAGCCGACACCTGCTGGGTAGAGGCCGAGGTCTGCTGGGCTGAAGCGGATATATTCTCCATGACAGCCAGAATATCATTTTTGCCCGCATCCATCTGCTGATTCAGTTCCGTAATCCGGCCGGCCTCCTCCATCAATTCCAGGATCATCGCCGAAATGTCGTTGAATATGGTCTGGGTTGAAGATACCGCAGCGCTGTTGGCCTCTGAAACAGGTTTGATCTGTTCCATGATGAGGACTGCATTCCGGGACTTATTCTGGATTTCCTCAATGAGCTTTTTTATATTTTGTGCCGCGCCGGAGGATTGCTCCGCCAGCTTTCTTATTTCCTCCGCCACAACGGAAAAACCTTTTCCCTGCTCCCCGGCCCTGGCGGCTTCTATAGAAGCGTTCAGCGCCAGAAGGTTGGTCTGATCGGCTATACTGGTGATTGTTCCAAGTATGGTCCCTATCTCAGTGGAACTCTGGTCCACTTCACCGATGACTTCCGCCACCTGGACTGATGTCTCCCCGTTTTCCCGGGTCTTTTCCAGCAGCTCGTCCATAATGCCCAGACCGTCCTGACTCAGCTTGTTGGAGTGAGTCACCATATCCGAGATCTTCAAAATAGAATCGGATATGCTCTGCAGGCTCTGGGCCAGCTCGGCCGTTTTCACAAGGCCGTTTTCCGTGCTTTGCGCCTGATCTTCGGTAGCCCTGGCTATTTCGCCCACAGTCCTGGAGATCTCTTCCGTAGAGGCGGCCGTTTCTTCCGAGGAGGCCGCCAGTGAATCTGCAGAGGCGGACACGTCTGAGGCCGTTACCTTTATTTTCTTCATCAGGCCTCCCAGGTCATCCGCCATCTTATTCATATTATCCGCCAGCAGCCCTATTTCATCCCTGGTCCTGACCCGGCTCCTCACAGTTAAATCTCCGTTTCCTATTTCATGCATATCCCTGTTCAGGACTTTAATGGAACGCAGCATAGGTCTTGATACAAATATACCCAGAAGTACGGCCAGAGTAACAATAATAAATCCGCTTATGCTTGTGTTTATTAATATGCTCCCGGTTTTATCGGATATTTCCTTGTACTCGAAAGCACCCAGCACTTTCCAGCCTGTTCTGTCCACAGTTGAAAAATAAGCGCATTTCTTGCTGTTGTTATAGACATAATCCATACTGCCCTTTTCAGAGGCCTTTACCGCCTTTAACAGTTCCGGCACCGGCAGGTCCTTTCCCAGAAGATTTTTGTCCGGATGGGCGATGGTTACTCCTTTGTTGCTCAATAAAATAATATAGCCTCCGCTTCCGATTTTTGACCTGCCGATAAACTGGGCCAGCTGTTCCAGAGATATGTCCGCCCCCAGGACCCCGGTAAGCTCATTGCCGCTGTTGTAAAGGGGAACGGCCACAGTTACCACAAGCATTCCGGTGCCCGCATCTATATAGGGATCGCACCAGGCCGCTTTGTTCTGTTCCATGGCAGCCTGATACCACGGCCTCGTACTCGGATCAAATCCCTCCGGCAGCTCCTGCTGGGGATATATGTACATCTGCTTGTCCCTGCTTCCGATGTATACATTCAGAATATCCTTGTGCCCCTCCTTAAACCCTTTCAGCTCATCAAGCACCAGTGCCATCTCATTTGGGTCCTCCGGCGAAAAATTGCCTATACCGGTATTTTTCGAAAGTACAGTGATATTTTCTTCCTGCATCTCCAAAAAGGTATTCAGATTATCCTGTATGGCCGAAATGGTCTCTCCGGCGGCATTTCTTATCTCCCCCTCCGTAACCCTGCTGGCAGTCATAAAGCTCAGGACTCCCAGTGATATGGTGGACAGCAGTATCAGTACAACCAGCATTATAATAAGCTTTTTGCCGATTGAAAAAATTCTTTTTTGTTTCATTTAGTATAAATCCTCCGTTGACTGTAGCGGTACTGTAATAAATTTTATTCCGGACGGCCCTTTTGCCACCTTATATATTATACATCACACATTGAATTTGGAAACCAGCTGCTGCAGCTGGCCGGCTTCTTTAGTATTCTCTTCCGACATATCGGCAACCTGTGCCGTCATATTCATAATATCGGTAGTCTTGCCCGCTATATCCTCGACGCCCTTGGCCCCTTCATTTACCGTGACGGCAACTTCATTGATTGCGGCGGATATACTGGATATTGATACATTAAGCTGCTCAGAGGCCGTGGTGAACTCTTCCATCAGCTCATTGACAATGACCGCATCCTGGTTGTACTGCTCGCTGACCTGCAGCAATTTTTCATAATCGCTCAGGACCTTCTGATCTATAAAGGACAGTACGGCTTCAGAATTCTCTTTCATACTTCCCACAGATGAATATACGCTTTTAACTATCTGCTGTATGCCTGCCGCTGTTTTTGAGGATTGCTCCGCCAGCTTTCGGATCTCATCCGCCACCACTGCAAAGCCCTTGCCGGCCTCTCCTGCCCTTGCTGCTTCAATAGCCGCATTCAGAGCCAGAAGATTGGTCTGTTCCGTAATGGATAAAATAGTATCAGCCAGCACATTGATCTGCCCTACGCTGTTGGATTCTTCAATGGCCTCCTCCATGCTCTCCCGCACATGGTCATATACCTTTCTTGCGGCGTCGGCAGACTCCTCCGAATCCGCTTTCAGGCTCTGCGCCCTGGTTATGATTTCATTGGATATATCTTTTCCGTCCTTTGCTTTTTTCGCAATGGTTTCAACGTTATTATCCACCTCGGATATGGTTGCGGAGATTTCCTCGTTGGAAGCCGCGGTTTCTTCCATACCTGCGGACAGCTGCTGGGCTGTGGCAGAATTGTCATGGGCGTTCTCTCTTACCGATATGGAGAGCTTCTGCAGCTTTTCCGCATTGTCCAGGGCAGACTCCGACACGTCTATAAGCTTTTCCGCCATTTCTCTGAGTATTTTACGGGTCTGGAAAACGGCTTTTGTGATTTTGCCCGTCTCATCCTTCCTCTTTTCAAGATACACATATTTTTCGTCATATTTCAGATCCAGCTCCGCTGTCTTTTTGACCAGTTCCGTCAGCTTGATAATAGGTTTTGATATCTGTCCCGCAAAGAGATTTCCCAGGACAAAGGCCAGAACTGCGCCTATGAGCCCGATAATGATAATAAATCTGGCCATATTATTGACCGGTTTCAATACGTCATTGACGTCTCCCGTTACCACAAGCGTCCAGTTGGTCTCCGGAATTATGCTGTAGGAGGCCTTTTTTATAGCCCCGTGATAATCGTACTGCACGGCATCCGCCTTTACTTTTTCGCCTTTCATTACGCGGTCCACCACCGCTTTTATCTGCTCATTCTCTACGGGCTTTCCGATCTTTTCCTTATCGGGATGGGACAGCATGACCCCCTGGGCGTCAACCAGATAGGCGTAGCTGGACTCTGTGTCCAAAATCCTTGTGTCGGCCAGGTATTTCATAATGTTTTCGGCATATACTGACAATGCCGCATAACCGACCACCCTGCCGTTTGCCTTAACCGGATGGGCAAATACCACCACATATTTCCCTGTGGCCTTTGACAGCAGCGCTTCACTGACAGCCGGCTTATCCTCAGTTATAGTAGTTTTGGTATAGGACCTGTCGTTTAAATCCAGGCCTATTTTATCAGGCAGGGCATCCGCCGCTATCATACCGTCCGTCCCCACCAGAAACGCATGCTCCAGATTTCCGAGTTCATCGGATACCGTTTTCAGCCTGTTGTCCATATCCGATTGCAGCTTGTATGCATCGGGAGCGCCATCATTCCAGCCTACCAGAAAATCCTCCGCCTCCTTGCTCTCGGCCAGCATTGCTACGCTCTTTGTTTCCGTTTCTATGAGAGAGGAGATCAGGTTGTAGTTATCCTTTGTGATCTCCGCCATGGCCGAATCGGTAATATCCATAATGGTTCCCGCCGACCGGAAGTATGTGAATGCTCCCATACCTGCGATTGAAAAAACCATTAGTGCGATTAAAATAATTGTCAGTTTAATTCTTATAGACATAATACTCCTCCGTTTATTTATTTTGTTATTTATTTTATGTTAAAGGATCTTGCATAAAGTTTTCAGACCTGCTGTTTTCTTTTCTCTAATCCTGATCCGTTTAGCACCAAAATTTCGGCTTCCCTCTCAGGAAGCGGTCTGCTGAACAAAAAGCCCTGTATTTTATCACATTTATGTTTGAGCAGGTAATCGACCTGTTCGGGCGTCTCAACTCCCTCGGCGATCACATTTAACCCCATGCTCCTTCCCATGGTTACGATATGTCCTGTTAAGGGCTCATCTCCGCTTCCGGAAGAAATACCGTCAATAAAGGATTTATCGATCTTCAAGGTAGAGATCGGCAGTTGTTTCAAATAGCTCAGAGAAGAGTAGCCCTTTCCGAAATCATCCAGAGCTATCCGCACTCCCTTGCCGTGAAGAAATCTCAATTTGCCTTCGATGGCCTCATAGGACTCTATGAGAACCGATTCGGTAATCTCAAGTTCCAGGCATTCAGGCTCCAGTTCATAGGATTCCAGCACTTCCAGCACCTCATTTTCAAAATTATTTTGCAAAAGCTGAAGTACCGAAATATTTACCGACAGCGTTATATTGGTATGTCCCTGGGAATACAGATTTTTTATGAATGAGCAGGCCTTTCTCAGGACCCAATTTCCTAAGGGCATGATTAACTGCGTCTGTTCCGCTATCCTGATAAATTTCAGCGGGGATACGGAGCCCAATTCGCGGCTGTGCCACCTCAGCAAAGCTTCAAGGCCTGTGACCCTGTTTTCATTTATGTCAAGCTGCGGTTGATAATGCAGCTCAAATTCGCCGTTCTCCAATGCGGTATGCATGTGCTTTTCAATCAGCACCCGTTCAGCAACCACATCGTTCATAGGCTGCGAATAGACCACATACCGGTTTCTTCCCTCTTTCTTGGCCCTGTACATGGCGATATCCGCACATCTCAGCAGCTCGTCTATATCCCTTCCGTGTTCAGGATACAGCGACACGCCTATGCTGATATTAATATGCAGTGTGCTTTCCCCTATCCGGAAAGGCCTTTTAAAGGCCGAAAGAATTTTGGAGGCAAGCGTCTCCGCCTCCTCCTTTTTTTCAACATTTCCGGCAACTATGACAAACTCGTCTCCTCCCAGCCTGTACACAGCGCCTGTATTTTCCAGAGTCCGGACCAGTCTCTCCCCGGATCTCTTGATCAAGCGGTCTCCAAAAGAGTGTCCCTTGGAATCGTTAATAAATTTGAAATCATCCAGATCAATAAAAAACAAGGCTCCCCGCCTGTCAGCACTTCCTTCTGAAATTCCGGACAGGTTCTCATACAGCGCCATACGTCCCGGCAGGCCTGTCAGCACGTCATAGCAGGCCATGTGATGAAGCCTCTCTTCACTCTGTGCAAGCTGCTCCCTGCTTTCCTTCAGCCTGTCAAGCTGCCTGCGCATTTCTTCCCTTGAAGCCATGATTTCTTCATTTGAAGCTTTTATCTTTTTTAAAGCCGAATTTATCAGGCTGAAAACAACCAGTCCTGTTACGGCGATACATATCCATCCCTTTGCCAAACTGATCATTATTAAAGTCTGCCTGTCAGATACAAGCAATCCGAGGATTTTATCCGACAACAGTATCCACAGGGCCCCTAAAAGCATATATATCCCCGCGATCTTGATGGCCGCCCGCTTTGGGTCAAATTTTCCGCTCTTTTGAAGCAGCTTCTTTAAAAATTGATCCCAATAAGGCTCTCTGTCTATTTCATCATTAGCTTTTTCATTTTTCTTTACCATTTAATGCACCTCTAGTCAGGCTTTCCGGTTTTTCCGGTATCTATAAGGCCCAACTTTTCCATTACTTCTACAAATTTTTGAGTGTCTATGGGTTTGGCCGCGTAAGCCTCACATCCATATTCAAAAGCCGTCCGAACCAGTTGTGATTCGCTCAGGGCCGTCGTCATTATGATTTTCACCCTGTTTTCACTCATTATCCCCTTCTGCCTTTCCAGGTCTCTGACCGCCTTCAATGCCTTCACCCCGTCCACCTTCGGCATCATTATATCAAGGCATATCAAATCATAGGGTTCCCTGTCCTTCAGCGCCATGAGGAATGCATCCACAACCTCCAGTCCGTCCACCACCAGATCACATTCCCCATACCTTGAGAGAAATTTGCACAAAAAGTTTCTGCTGACTGGATCGTCCTCTGCAATGAGTATTTTCATAGGTTATTACTCCCTCAGTATTTTCCGAATTCCCTGTCGCTCAAGGCTATTCTCCTCCGGCTTTCATCGGCTCCGGAGTACGGACTCCCTCCGGCGTATTTTCCAATGCTTCCATCCCGTTTCATGCTTTCAAGTACTTTTAAAATCTCCGGATTCACAGCCTCCGGTCCGGGAGCATTATTGTAAGTTCCGGGCCCGGCTTCCTTTTTCAGCCTGAATCTCCCCACCTGTTCCTTCAGAAGTTCAGCCTGGCTCGAAAGCTCTTCGCTGGCAGCCGCGCTCTCCTGGGAGGTTGCCGAGTTTGTCTGGACAACCTGGGATACCTGCATAACCCCCTGATTGATCTGGGAAATCCCGGCCGCCTGTTCATTTGATGCAACAGCTATGTCATTGACCAGATCGGCCACCTTTGCCACATCCTCCACTATCCGGGAGAGCGCCTCTGCAGTGGTATTGGCAATCCTGGTTCCGCCCTCCGCCTTTTTTATGGAGCTCTCGATCATATCGGTGGTTTCCCTTGCAGCATTGGCGGAACGAGCCGCCAGATTTCTCACTTCCTCCGCCACCACTGCGAACCCTTTTCCGTGCTGTCCTGCCCTTGCGGCCTCAACTGCTGCATTCAGGGCAAGTATATTGGTCTGGAAGGCGATTTCGTCAATGACCTTTATAATCTTTGAGATACTGGCGGAGGAATCGTTTATATCCTGCATTGCTTTTAGCATCTCATTCATTTGCTCATTTCCCTGTGTGGCGTTTGTTTTTGCAGCCTCCGCCAGCCCATTGGCCTGATCCGCATACTCGGCGTTGCGCCTGGTCTGGGTGGAGATTTCTTCAATTGATGCGGTGAGCTGTTCAATTGAGCTGGCCTGTTCCGTCGCCCCCTGGGAAAGCGTTATGCTGGATTCGGAGACCTGCCTGGCCCCCGTGGCCACCTGTTCGGCGGCAGAATTTATATTGTTCAGTATTTCATTGTTCATACGGATCATCTCCACCAGCTTTTTGTTCAGAAGATCCTCCTGCGATTTAACCTCTACCCTGGCTGTCAGATCTCCGGAAGCTATCCTTTCAACCGCTCCCGCCTGCTCGCGGATATTTGCCGTCATTTTTCCGAAGGAACCCATCAACAGGCCTATTTCATCCTTCGTATCCGAAGCTATACTGACATTCACATCTCCAAGGGCAAGCTTTTCAGCCGCAGCGGTGAGTTTTTTCACCGGACGGCTGATGGTGGAGCTGATGAATACCCCGAGCACCACGGATAAAACAACTGCCGCTGCCGCAATCACTATCATGACGTAAGTGGCGTTCTTTGCATCTGCCGAATTACTACGGGCATATTCCCTGGCCTGATCCACCTCGCTGTTTCTTATCTGAAGGAGTATTTCATCCACCGAGTTTCCCAGGCCTCCCGCATCGGTGAACAGCTTGTAGACCTCCGCTTCGCTTTTGCCGGCCTTTGCCGCTTCGGTGATTTTACCTGTCTCGGATTTATACTGGTCCATTAAAGCCTTTGCCTTATTGAAAACCTCTCTGCCGCCTTCTTCCATGGTGGAATCATATTTGTTTCCGGCGGCAGCCAGATCGTCAAAGGTCTTGTTTATGCTGTCATAGTACTGCTGCTTGTCGGATTCATCCATATGTATGATCAGATCTCTGAAAGCTATGCGGATCTTTAAAAAGCTGGTTATCATTTCATCAACAGCCACAACGCCCAGGACGTTTTCCTCATAAAGCGCCGTGCCGTTGGCCTCCATGGAGCGCATGTTGATGATCCCGAATATTCCGATAAAGCCGGCTATCAGGGCTACGATTGTAAAACCTGTCAATAATTTCACTGCTATTTTCAAATTATAAAACCATTTCATTTAACAGTCCCCCTAAATATTTGACATAGAAACAAAATCAGCCCATGTTGCCCAAGCATTCCAATTCGTCGTCGCTTAAAAGTTTCTCACAATCCAGAAGCAGCTTTACTTCGCCGCCCACCTTCCCTATTCCTCTGATGTATTTATGTTTTTCTCTGTTGATATCAGGCGGAGGAACTATTTCCTCATCCTTTATGGACAGCACTTCCGAAACGCTGTCCACAATCAGCCCTATGGAAACATCACCGGTGTCGATAACAACTATGCAAGTCCTGTCATTGTATTCCCTGAAGGGCTTTTTGAAGCGAAGCCGCACATCCATGACAGGGATGATCTTTCCCCTCAGATTTATTATTCCCCTGACATACTCCGGCAGCTCCGGCACTTCTGTTACAGGCTGGATACCTATGATCTCGGTGACATAGCGGATTTCAATACCATAGGACTCGTTTCCCATGGAGAAAGTCAGAAACTTGCCCTTCTGCGTGTCTTCCTCCTGCTCCGGCAGTTCATTTGCCACTGTTTGCGCCATATCGGCAGCTCCTTTCTATTGTCGTTTAATTTTCCGTACAAGGCTTGTCTATAGCATGGAAGTCCTTTTCCCACACAACAAAAAATGTCTCCCGTGGCGTAAAAGCCAGGGAAGCAACATCATTAAACGGCAGCATGGCGGAAGCGCCGCCGGCTTCAGCCGCCCTCCCTTTTTCACTGCTGCATGGCTGCAATTTTAGTCATCACGGAAATTACATGTTCCTCATTGAAAGGCTTGACTATGAAAGACCGGGCTCCGCCCACAACAGCCTCTCTGACCAGAGACTCCTGCCCCATGGCGGATACCATTACCACACTGGCGCCGGGATCAATACTGCGGATGGCTTTAAGCGCCTCAATACCGTCCATTTCAGGCATGGTAATATCCATGGTGACGATTTCCGGACGGAGCTCTTTGTATTTCTTCACTCCGTCCGCTCCGTTTTCAGCTTCGCCTATCACTTCAAAACCGGTCTGCTCAAGAATTCTCCTGATAGCTATACGCATGAATGCAGCATCATCAACTATTAATACTTTTTTCAAATTTTACACCCTCTTTATGTAAAAATAAAAAAGACTGTTGATTTTATGATATATAATCTCATATAAGAAAAACATGAAGAAAAAGAGGAAAAACCCCTGAAAAATGTCCGATTTTCTTGTAGAATTATTGCATATTATGTCCTCTATGTCTGAATTCTGTGAGTGAAAGGCCCGTATGTTTTTTAAAGACCCGGCTGAAGTATTCATGATCCTGAAAGCCCAGTTTATATGCTATTTCATAGTTTTTCAGATTCTCTTCAAGGAGCAGCTTCTTTGCCCGCTCCATTTTGATCATAGTCATGTATTCCAGCAACGAGAGCCCCAGATTTTGTTTGAATATGTCGCTCAAGTGGGATTTGCTGATAAAGAGCTTTTCAGAGAGCATCCTCACTGAAAGCTCCCCGTCTATATGTTCTAGTACATACTCACATGCCTGTTTTACAATTTTACTGTCATGATTCCCAATAAATTTCAGCACCGTGGAGATCAATTTCTTTTCCGCTGCTGTGACAGCGGCCTTTATTTCCTCCCAATTGCCGCAGCTTGTAAAATCCGTGTTTTTCAAGGAATCAACATCCACATAGTCGGCGAGCCAGCCATAAGTTTTCAAGGTCTCGTTTATTATCTCGTTCACCGCATTTTTCAGAACCCACAATGCTTTTCTTTTATCATGGTCAAAAGAAATTTCTACGGCCTCTATCATAGCTGCTGTCAGCGGAACGGCTTTTTCATCCCCCTGGCATATCATTACCGCAATTTGTTTTATATCCTCTGCGGCAGTCTGAAGTTCAATAAGCTTCTGCTCTTCCCGCTGCTTTTCTTCGATACTGTTCCTTATCCGCTCCAAAAGATCGGCAATCTCCTTTTCGTTCACAGGCTTTCCAAGATAGTCAAAAGCACCGTATACAAACGCCTGCCGTGCATAATTGTATTCTGTGAAATCGCTCAGCAATACGGTAAAAGGGCAGAGCTTTTTCTCCGATATGTTGCGCAGAAGCTCGATGCCGTCCATATTTGGCATCCTTATATCTGTTATGACCAGGTCCACCGGATTGGCTTCCAGTTTTTTTAGGGCCTCCATCCCATCCTCCGCTTCGTCTGTTATTGTAAATCCGGATTTTTCTCCCCATATTTTAAGCCGCTTAACATCCCTCCGCAATATTTCCATATCATCGACAATCAAAACCTTGTACAAAATTCCTTCCCCCTATGATACCTTAGTGATTCTCAGCGGGCTATTCCGGAATTACAGGCAATGTAAAATACACTGTTGCTCCCGCCTCCGGCATCCCTTCAATCCAGGTCCTGCCCCCGTGCTTCTGAATGATTTTCCTGACTGTTGCAAGGCCTATTCCGGTTCCCTCATACTCTTCCGCCGGATGAAGCCGCTGAAATATGCCGAACAGTTTACCCGACGCTTCGTTTTTGAAGCCCACGCCGTTGTCCTCCACAGAAAATATCATCTCATCCTCTCCGGCGGCGAAGCCCACATTGATAACCGCAATGTCACGTATCTTGGTAAATTTGATGGCATTGGAAATAATATTGTATATTACCTGTTTCAGCAATATCCTGTCCGCTTTTACCGGAGGAAGCTTCTCTTTTATAAGGAGTTTTATGCTCCGCTCGGGAATGGCATCGGACAGTTCGTTGAATATAATGTTTATCAACTCTCCAATATCAATATTTTCCCTGTTGATTTCAAGCCTTACCGTAGTGGAATACTGAAGCAGCTTATTGATCAGAGCTATCATATCTCTGCTGATATTCCTTATATTCACTGCAATTTCTTCAGGCTCCCCCTCCAACTGCTGCAGATAATCCTCCAGCATGATCCTGCTGTATGCGTCAATGGCCCTCAGCGGAGACTTCAGATCATGGGACACCGTATATGCAAAGGCTTCCAGCTCGCTTACGGCGTTCCGGAGCTCGGCTGTCCTCCCGGCCACCCTCTGCTCCAATTCTTCATTGAGCTTCAGGATTTCCCCTTCCGCCAGCTTACGCTGTGTTATGTCCTTGGCAAAGACGGATATGGCCGTTTTTCCATGTCTGTATATGGGATTGAAGGCTACCTCCATGTACCTGTCTCCGCTGCCGGATTTGTACTCCAGCAGGTATCTGCCCTCTTTCAAAGCGCGTTCATAATACGCGGTCCACTCCGCCGCTTTTTCCGGGGGCAATATTTCTCCGGGGAGCTTACCCGGGCTCACTGAGGAGCCGTATCTGCTTTCGATGTGGTATTGCATGGCCGTATTGTTGTACATCAGCCTGAAATGCGAATCCACCGTCCAGATCAGGTCATCCGTGCTTTCAATGATGGTTCCCAGATTGGCAGCCAGACAGCTCACTTTCTCCTCTGCCCGCTTGCAGCTGTTTTCACTTTCTTCCTGTTTTACCCTGGCCTCCAGCAGCCGTTCAAAATAACAGGCTATAAACCATCCCACAAAAAAGCCGAGTACGGTGCTCATGATCATATCCATGGCAACTTCGGCTTTCCGGCCGATCATCCATTCCAATACCGGCTTCCTGTCAATCAGCAGGCTGTTTGCACTCATTATTAAAATTGAAGAAACCCAGGCTAATAAGCCCGCAAGTAATATAATTCTCACATAATTCTTTACTGTGCTGCAATTTCTCATCTTCATTCAGCATTCCCCACCCCGATACTCCGGAATATCCAATATGTTCTCCAAATCTTTTGCAGCTCTGTCATAAAAACTTAAATTTGTTATGAATATATTACATATCCATTATATGACAATTAGTTCTATAAATAAACAAAATAAAGCAAATGAGAATGTAGTCCCATATAATATCTAGGCCACAAGACCTATAAACCTTCGTTTTCCGAGTCTAAAGGCTGTATGCCCAGTACAGCCCACTGTGGCGCCGTTTCAGGCAGCGCCTAATACTTTCCGAACCCGGTTGCCGCAGCATATGCCGTGCCGCTGTTTTCAGCATAATCTTCCGCCAGGGATATGGCTGCCGGTTTGCTTTTTTCACGTCCGAAATCCAGCTTGAATCTATTTACCTCTTCCCTTAAGGTGGTGGCCTGTGCCGACATTTCCTCGCTGGTGGCTGAGTTTTCTTCTGCCGTGGCGGCATTTGTCTGTACAACTGCTGATACCTGTGAAAGTCCCTGCTTGATCTGCTCGATTGCAAGGGCCTGTTCGGCGGAAGCCTGCTCGATTTTGACAATGCTCTCATTTACCATAAGGGCTTTTGCCTCCACCTCCTGCAGTATCTGTGCCGTTTGGGCGGTTATCTGGGATCCTTCCGCCACGGTGGATACCGAGCGCTGAATCAGCTCAGCAGTCTGCTTGGCCGCTTCCGCCGACTTTGCCGCAAGATTCCGGACTTCATCCGCCACAACCGCAAAACCCTTTCCTGCATTTCCTGCGCGGGCGGCCTCAATGGCGGCGTTCAGCGCGAGAATATTGGTCTGGAAGGCAATGTCCTCGATCACCTTTGTTATATTGGCAATCTGTCCGGAGGCGGAGCCGATATTGTCCATTGCCTCCGTAAGCTGTCTCATGTGCTCATTTCCGGCATTGACCCCCGAACCGGCCTGTTCCACATACTGCGTAGCCGTTTTAACATTTTCCGAATTTTCCGAAGCCTGTTCCGCGATTTTTGTAATCGAAACTGTCAGCTCTTCCACTGAAGAAGCCTGTTCCGTGGACCCCGCCGCCAGAGCCTGGGCTCCGCTTGAAACCTGGGAAGAGCCGCTGCTCACCTGTTCCGAAGCCGTATTTATGGTCAGCAGGGTATGGTTCAAAGCCGAAGCGGTATTTTGTATTGCCTGCTTTATTGCGGCAAAATCCCCTATGTAATCCAGGTCAACCCTGATCCGCATATCCCCGTTTGACATCTGTCCCAGCTTGTCCGAAATGTCGTGTATATATGAGGAAAGCATTGTATTTGTCTTTCTGATGTTCCGGGCCATCTTTCCAAGCTCGTCCCTGCTGTCATATCTGATCTGAACCTTCATATTGCCCTTGGCCATTTCATTATATACGCCCTCTATCTCCTTGACGGGTTTTAAAATCGAACTTCTGATGGCGATTATGACTATTATGGTTATAACAAGAGATGCGGCAAAAGCTGAGATCAGCAATATCCATGCCATATCCCGGTCTTTTTCTGCCGTGGCCTTCTGGGTCTGGGCCCTTTTGTTGCCGTCATCAAACAGATCCACTGCTATATCTGCCGCCTTGTCAAAGCTGGGTACATACTGTTCTTCAAATATCCTGTACGCGGCGGCCGTATTTTCCTGGGTCTTGTTGTCCAGCAGATCCGCGATCCGCTGGCGGATGGAAGCCGTCTCATCCAGTGTGCCGTTAAGGTCGGCAATCTGTTTATCCAGCGAATTGTCACTCTGATTTTTTGAAAACGCGGTTATGGTATCTCTTAAATGTGTCCCTTCATTTCCCGCCAGAGTGAGGTATTCCTCCACCTTATCCTGAGAATCCTCCTGCATCGCCTGCAGCAGGTAACGCTCCACCGAAAGCATATCCCGCCTTATGCTCCAGGTGCTGGACGTATTCGGAAGAGTGTAATTGCCGTATAACTCCACCTGTTCTCCAATACCGGTTATGCTGTAAGCAGACAGTACAATGGACAGGAGCATCAGAATAAGTACAATGCCAAAACCTACGATTAGTTTCATACTGATTGATAAGTTCTTCATAACTGTTTCCCTTTCCCCTATGTATTTGATGATTTTTATTTCGTCCGGTCAATGAGGACTAGATCCATGAACTCCGATGCTGTGATTTTTACCGGCATTCTGCCTGATTTGCTAAAAATCAGGTAATTCCCGTCGGTCTGAACGCTCCGGAACAGCTCCTGGTCCCGCAGCATGCCGAAACGCGCTGTATTCAGTCTTGTGCGGAAATCAAAATGAATGGTTGTCCCCGTTTCCATGCTCACTTCCAGCTGGTAATCCGGCATGGGCCGCACACTTTTAAAATATCCGTCCTCTATTGAAGCTGCCTTATTTACCATTGTTGACAAAGTATCATTTTTTTGCATACCCCGTTTCGGGGTATTTTTGCTCATTACGTCGCAGTCCGGCATTATATCCGGCTGTTTGTCCAGCAGTCCCAGCTTGCCCATAACCTCCGTCAGCTTGCCGGTGTCAATGGGCTTGGCCGCATATGCCTCACAGCCATAGTCAAAGGCTGTCCGCACCAGTTGTTCTTCCGCAAGCGCCGTGGTCATGATGATTTTCACACGGGCCGAAGCCGCAATGCCATACTGCTTTTCCAGATCCCTTATGGCCTTCAGCGTCTTTACCCCGTCCACCTTCGGCATCATTATATCAAGGCAAATCAAACGATATGGCTCCCCGTCCTTTAAGGCCATCAGAAACGCATCTATTGTTTCCAGTCCGTCGACCACCAGATCACATTCACCGTATTTTGTCAGAAATTTGTTCAAAAAATTTCTGCTGACCAGATCATCCTCTGCTATTAATATTTTCATAACCAATTCCTCCCTGACGATGAACGTTGAATTCATCTGTCATTTTCAAACAATATTCCATCACTCTGTCCCAATTGCATTTCCGTGCCGCAAGCTGTATTTTGAAGGCCATATCCGCAAGTTCATCCGCATTGATCCTGATGGCCGCTTTTTTTATTCTGTGGGCGGCGTCCTCGATTCCGGAATACTCCTTTTCCCGGAGCATTCCCCGCAGCTCCTCCATTATCTGCCCAAGTTCCTCCAGTCCGCTTGCAGACTCCTCTCCCGCGGCATTTTCGTCATTTCCGCCGAAAATGATCTCCCCGTCCTCCCCAAGCCTGACGCGGCCGTATTTTTCGGAACCGGACCTGTTCTCCATTATTACGACCCTGTCCCTGCCGTTTAAAGACTCCTGTGAAATGAAGCTGTCCAGGTCCTTTTCATCCATTATGACAGGCGACAAGGGCTGTCCCTCCTCCTGCGGGTCGTCAGGCGAAGGCGTTTTTCCGGGACTGAATGCCGCTGTGAACCGGAAGGTGCTTCCCTTGCCGCTTTCACTCACAGCGCTTATATTTCCGCCCATCATCTCAGCCAATTGCTTGCAAATGGCAAGGCCCAACCCTGTTCCGCTGTACCTTCTTGTATTGGAGCCGTCCACCTGGCTGAACCTTTTGAAGAGCAGGTCCATCTTCTCCCCGGATATGCCGATTCCCGTATCCGATATGAGAAACTCCAGCTCCACAGTCTCTCCGCCCAGGCCGGTTTCTTTTACATCCACATTAATTCCGCCGTTTTCTGTAAACTTGACGGCATTTCCCACCAGGTTGTTCAATATCTGCCGCAGGCGGTTGGGATCGCCCGTCAGGTACTGCGGAATACCCGGAGAAAAAGTATACTGCAGCTTCAAGCCCTTCTTTTCCGCCAGTATTGTGTGGATTTTAATTATTTCATCCGCCATGGCTTTTATATCAAAACGGATATTTTCAATGGACACCTTTCCCGCCTCTATCCTGGAAAAATCCAGAATGTCGTTTATTACCTTGAGCAGTGAATTTGCGCTCAGTTTCGCCATCTGTATGTATTCCTCCTGCTCATGGCTGGGATCGGATATGGCAAGCAGCTCCAGCATACCGATCACCCCATTTAAGGGAGTGCGTATCTCGTGGCTCATATTGGCCAGAAATTCGCTTTTTATCCGGTTGGCCGACTCGGCTTCCTCTCGTCCCTTTTTCAGGGCGGCCTCAAAATTCTTCTGCTCGGTAATGTCCTCAATGGCTATAATTATCTGCTTTTCATCCGATACCTCTGTGGGAATGAAATTTATTTTGAGCCACAGGTTATCACTGCTGCCGTCGTTTAAATACGCCCGCTGCAAAGTCACATTTTTACGGTTGACCTTTTCCCGTATCACCGTTCCTATGCTTTTCCTGATCTCGCACGTGCGGCATTTTGAGCCCTTACCGCAGCCCTTTTCATAGCTGTAAACACAGTGGGTCACATCTCCGAACCTCTGTCCCAGAACATGTTCCTCGTCACAGCGGAACATGTTCAGAAAAGGCCGGTTGACCCATTTTACCGTAGAATCTCCCGTAACCAGGGAAATGCTCAAAGGCAGTGCCTCCAATACATTTCTGAGGTTATCTTTTTCTTTTATGATATCTTCTTCCATATTCTTAATCCGGTCGATATCCCGGAATACCACGACTGCGCCTTCGGTTTCACCGCTGTCGCCTTTCACGGGAGAGCAGCTTGCGGAAACAAAAAGTATTTTGCCCTCACTTGTTATTAAGGCCGAATGGTTGCGAAGGCCCACCGTTTCCCCTGTGCTGAGGGTTTTCCTGACAGGGCTGTCCAGTTTCCTGCCTGAAAAGAAGTCAACCAGCAGAAATATATCTCCGAAGGGTTTGCCCGTGGCTTCACATGTCTTCCAACCGGTCATTTTTTCGGCCTGGGCATTGATATACAGCACTGTTTCCAGGCTGTCCGTAACAATCACCCCATCCCCGATGCAGGACAGGGTATTGGACATAAATTTCATCCTGTCCGTATCATTCATATTTTGAAGCAACAAAGGCACCTCCTTCATTTTATCTATTCCTTCCTGTAAACAGCCGGCATAATATACCTGTAGCGTGTCGTCCCCCGGTTCAGACCCTCGGAATGCCCGATAAATAAATACCCGCCGTACTCTGTAATGTCATACAGCCGTTCAACCAGTTCATCCTTCGTCTTATTGTCAAAATAGATCATCACATTTCTGCAGAATATTGCATGCATTTTCTTTTTAAATGGAAATACCGTATCCATCAGATTCAGCTTTCCAAAAATCACTTCGTTTTTTAAGGCTTCTGTCAGAATGCAATTTTTCCCGTCGTGTTCCCTGAAATATTTCATCCTCCATGCCGCCGGCACATCCGGAAGCCTGTCTTTGGCATAAATACCCGACTTTGCGGCAGCCAGTGCATTGGATGAAATATCCGTAGCCAGTATTTTCGTATCCCAGCCCGCTTTATCAGCGCCGAAAAACTCATTGATGATCATGGCCAGTGTGTATGGCTCTTCTCCGGTGGAGCAGGCCGGACACCAAATGCGCAGGTCCCTGTCTTTTACCGTTTTCGCCAGGAAAGGAAGCACTTTGTCCCTGAAATAGTAAAAATGGTCCGCTTCTCTCATAAAGAAGGTGTAATTGGTGGTGATCCTGTCCAGCATTGCGGCAGCCGCCTGCCCGGTCTTATCCGCAGTCACGTATTCCATATATTCCGTCAGGCTGTTTATATTCATGCTTAAAAGCAGATTGCTGAGCCTTCCGGCTACCAGAGTTTTTTTCTCATCCTTGAAGTGGATGCCATAATTAACTCTGATATAATCTGCAAATTTTCTGAATTCCTGTTCTTGAATGACAACCATTCTGCATCCCATCCCCGGTTAAAAATCTTAATCAAAAACAGACAGGGCGTCCGCCTCGTCGTCCGACAGCAGTTTTTCACAGTCCAGCAGCAGCTTCACGCCGCCTTCGGCATTTCCCACGCCCTTTATATAATTTTGCCCTCCCTTGCTAATACCAGGAGGAGGCACAATCTCATCATCCCGCAGCGCCAGCACCTCCGAAACACTGTCCACGATCAGCCCTATGTATATGTTATTGGTTTCGAGCACAATAATACAGGTCCTGTCGTCATACTCCCTTATGGGCTTTTTAAACCGGAGCCTCGCGTCAAGGACAGGAATGATCTTCCCTCTCAGGTTGGTGATACCCCTGACATATCCCGGCATCCGGGGGATCTCCGTAATGGGCTGGATCCCTATTATTTCAGTTATATATCTGATCTCTATCCCATACATCTCGCTGCCCATGGAAAATATGAGATATTTTCCTTTCAGTGTATCCTCCTCCTGTTCCTCCTCAGTGAGAATACCTGTTTGCGCAATAGCCATTTAATCATCTCCAGTTTTTATTAAAAAGAAACTATTCCCTGTGTAACCGGGTCATATGTTGACCAGGTTTCCTATATTGAGTATGAGACTTATGCTCCCGTCTCCCAGAAGAGTACAGCCGGCCAGTCCTTCAACCCTTTTCATGTTTTTTATGTATGCCGGAAGCGTTTTGACCACCACCTGATGCTGGCCTAAAAGCTCATCCGCAAAGAGACACCTGGCTTTTCCGTCCTGTTCCACCATGAGCATGATCCCCTTTGTCAGATCCGTTACATCTGTCTTTACATCGTACAGCCTGTGCAGGCGCAGGATCGGATAGCACTGCCCTCTGACCATGATCATCTCATTTCCGTCGGGATCCTGGATGATGTCCCTTTCGTTGGCCTGGAAGGTCTCCTGGATGGAAATGGTGGGAAGGGTATATTTCGCAGTCCCTACCCGTATATTCATACCGTCTATGATGGCCAGCGTAAGAGGTATTTTCAGAGTTGTCACTGTCCCGGCCCCTTCAACGCTGTCTATGGAAACAGAGCCTCCCACCGCTTCCAGATTCTTTGTCACCACATCCATGCCCACTCCGCGGCCTGAAAATTCTGTAACATTATCATTGGTGGAAAAGCCCGGGAGGAAAATCAGGTTGTATATTTCCTTGTCCGTCATGTCGCTTTCCGGTTTGTCAACCAGCCCATGCTCCATGGCTTTTTTTAATATTTTTTCCCTGCTGAGTCCCTTGCCGTCGTCCCTGACTATTACCAGAACGTCATTTCCGGCATTCTGGGCTTCCAGGGTTACCTGGCCTTTTTCCGGTTTCCCGTTGTCCAGTCTTATTTCCGAAGCTTCTATTCCATGGTCTATGGAATTGCGTACCAGATGCATCAGGGGATCGGAAATGTGTTCTATAATGTTCTTGTCCACCTCTGTTTCCTCTCCTATGAGGTTAAGCTGCACTTCCTTGCCCAGTTTCCGCTCCATGTCCCTGACAATCCGGTGCATTTTATGGAAAGTGGCCGACAGCGGCACCATGCGTATGGACATGACCATGTCCTGCATTTCGCCTGTGATTTTCCTGAGCTGGCGGGCGGCTTTATAAAAGCTGTTGAGCTGCACGTCCTTTAGTTCCGGATTTTGGGTGACCATGGCCTCGGCAATCACCATTTCCCCCATCAGATCCATCAGCTTGTCCAGTTTTACCACATCAACGCTGATAATGCTCTGATGGGCATTCCTGCCGTCGTTTTGCTCCCTGTCCTGCGGCTCCTGGGCCTGCAGCCCCGGTATTTTTACCGGTGCCTCCCTGACAGCCCTTATCTGCTGCTGTTCAAGCTGCCAGGATATCTGTTCGCTTTCCATCTCAGTAAGTTCAAATTTATTTACAAAGGCTATGCCTTTAAAAAAATCCTGCATTTCCCCATAGCTTTTTTCGGTTCTGATAAACAGCCTGAAGCCCTGTTCCCTTATAACCTGTATGCTATCGGTGTTTTCAATGATGTCTTCCGGCTGGTAGCTGCATTCCTCCGCCATTTCCTTCAAATTGTGAACGATGGCGTAAGCCCTTATATTCTCCATCTGGCTGCCTTCATCAAAATATATGGCCGCCTCATAGCCTTTCAGCCTGGTACTTTTATCCTCTCTCATGTGGCACAAATAGTACTGCTGCGCTTCCGGAGCTTCTTCCCTTGTATCCTTGACACCGCAACCGTTTTTTTTCCCTTTGATGGAAGCCAGAAAATCCTTGATATTTTCAATCAGGCTTGAGGGGTCTCCGTCCAGGCTGTCTGCATTTTTTACCTTTTCCAGCTCCAGTTTAATGAAATCCACGCCTTCCAGAACCAGATCTGAGAGAGCGCTGCAGTCTACATTATCAGGTTTTTCTTCCCGTATGAAATAGAAAAGATCCTCCATGGCATGTGCCAGCGCTGCGATATTGTTGCACAGCATCATTGCGGAAGAACCTTTTATTGTATGCATTATCCTGAAAATCTCATTTACCGTATCAGGTGAAAAGCAACTGGCTTTCTCACTTAACAGTATGGATTTTTCCAGCTGTTCTATGTTTTGTGTGGTTTCATAAATAAATATGTCCAGCATGGGTTCGTTTGAAAAACCGTTTTCCAATCTACTTCCTCCTTTGTTTGCACAGTGCGGCGGTTGCCGGTATTTATCCTTTTTAAGACAATAAAAAAACAGTCTGCTACATATAAAAAATAGTACAGCTGTTTTTTTTCTTTTGCATACCCCGTTTCGGGGTATTTTATGTTTTTAGAAATCTTTAAGAACCAATTCCGACTTTGAATGAACATCCAGTTTGCTGTATATACTTTTCAGAATAGTTTTGACAGTGGCCTCGGATATGTACAGCTTATCGGCGATTTCCCTGGCGCTGAGCCTGTCTCTGGCAAACATGGCAATCTCTCTTTCCCGTGGCGTCAAAGGCGATTTTACCGAAAAGATAGCTTTCTTTATAATGCTCACACCCTTTTCCTGGCGTTTGCAAAGCTCTGTCAGCGCATTCAGCCCTTTTCTGTCGTCGACGGAGCCCTTCAGGGTTTCCAGCAGCGGATCCAGTACGCCTCCCTGCTGGGCGAAGGGGAGATATATCTTGTCGGGCAGCGAAATGTCAAGGGCCTGTTTCAGATACTCCTGCGCCTCCTGGTCATTTCCGCAGTTATGCTTTGCCACGGCAAGATATATGAGATTCAGCACCCGCGGCATCATATAAGGCGCACTTCCCGCCATATCAATAACGGACTGTGAAATGCCGTAAAGCTCATTGTACCGTTTTTCCAGCAGCAGAACCTTTGAATGGAGCATCTGGGCAAAGGGAATGGCCGGAGTATACAATGTTTTCTTGATACTTTCCATATTGCAGAACCACTTTGACACATTGTCCATAACTCCCAGAATCAGGCTCAGATGCGACACGCAGAAATCCACCATGCGCATTAAATATAAATTTGTATTTTCCTTGCCGTAATTCTGTATATTCTCCACGGCAATAAAATAGCCCTCTGCGTCTCCCCGCAGAATGGCAATTCGTGCCAGAACCAGTTCGGCGCACAGGCATATGCTGGTCTGACTGTAATTACGGGCGTCATACAGCGCCTTGTGGCACAGTATCTCTGCCTCGTCGTCCTCCCCCCTCATGAGCATGGCCTCGGCTCCCATAACGCTGCTTGCCCCAGCTCCGTGTCCCCGGGTCAGCTTATGGTAGTACGACTTGTGTTCAAGGCTCCTGAGTTCATCTTCCAGATGGCCCGATTCGCGCCAGAACATGTTAAGAATGGAGGTACAGCCGAAGGTATAAGGCATATCTCTCATCAATATGCTGCTGGGTCCCGCCAGAACTTCCCACGCAGCCTTATGCCCCTCATTCATCTTTTCAATATCGTTAAATGCCATAAAGGATGTCAGAAGCATATGCTCTCCCTTTATCCGCCTGAGCTCATCGCAGCTGAACCCCTGATTTTTCTCGATCACCGACCCGATCAGCCGGTAAAGCTTCTGATATATTTCACACTGCCCGCTTAAAAGCATGGGGTATGCAAACATCAGCATTATAAAAGGGTATCTGCACAGCGTTTCTTCTGGACACGCATTTGCAACCGACGCAACGAACTCCAGCAATTTCTTTTCCTTCTGGTTTTCCAGGTATTCACCGTCAAGAGGCAGGGACAGAAGGGCGTCAAAATCCCCCACCTGAAAGAAAAACTGTGCGGCCGTATAAAACTGCGCTATGGCGGCATAGGACTGTCCCGCCCTGCGGAGTATCCGCTTCTGAAAATCCTCGGGATAGTAGTGATAAAAACGGTTCCTCAAATAGTCCTGCAAAATACTGTGCATGGTGTATACGCCCTTGTCGGGATAGTAGCGTATGAAGTCGTTGTATTTGAGCAATTCCTCAATGTTTTCCGGCAGGACCTCTTCATTTATCATAATTGCCGCCTGGAGCGGAGCAAAGCTATCCATCACTGAAACCGAAAGCAGAAAATCCTTTTCTTCCGGCATAAGCCTGTTCCATATGGCAGTCTCCACTAGATGCTCTATATCCGGGGTGTTATCCAGAGAACCGTTTTCGGCATAATTGATTATTTGCAGCCGGATAGCCGACACCCAGCCCTCCGTACCTGTAAACACCCGTTCCAGCTCACTGTCGCTCAGCCTGATGCCTTCCATTCTGAAAAGGCTGGCAGTGCCCTCCCTGTCAAAAAAAAAGGAGGCTGAATCAATGGTGTGTATATTTGCATTATGAATCATGCGCTGATGATTGTTTATAATTTGTTGGGTGATAAATATTATGTGCAGGTCGGAACACTCATGCATGGAAAAAACGCTGATGAGCTCCCTGGGAATATCGCTGCACACCAGCTGGTAATTATCTATTACCAGGTATGTCTCGGCTGCGCATTGAAAATTTCTGAGAGCCGAGGTCACCTGCATCAGCGTATCTATGGCCGGAACCCCCATCTTTTTAAGGCCTGCGGCCGCTTCCCTATTCGCGTTTGCAAGGAGTTCGCAAATGCCTGCCCACGCAGCCTCCACCGGTTCACCCAGACAGGTATACCAGTATTCGCATGCGTCATGGGCAAGGTATTCTTTCAGGTATTCCCTGATGGCTGTGGTCTTTCCAAAACCTGATGGCGCCTCCACAATAGTCAGAGGATGGTAAGGTATTTTATCAAGCTGTCTTTTAAGTCTGTCTGAAAAGTAGTACATCTTTTGCTGGTTTGCTTTCTTATCCATCTATCTTTCTCCAATCCTAATGTAAGGATGGGGAAAATGTTCTACGATTACGTCTCCCATCATAGTTAAATTATGCCATAATTTACGACATATTTCAACAACATATGCACATAAATGACATTGTATAATATTCTGTTATACCTGACGCCGTTAAAGCATAACCCGGCATTATACCCTGTTGATACCCGCCATTCTTATAAGCGTGACATTGATGTAATACTCTATAAGCCTCTCTTTCCGGAGCTCATCCAGATCTTTTTCCACATGCAGTTTTATTATAAGCCCCAATACCGAGGCTACGATCATCTGGGCAGCCAGCTCGATTTCTCCTTCTTCCGCCTTCTCATTCCCGGGGATTTCCCTGAGACAGCCGCAAAGGAAGGATAACGGCCGGTTGCCGCCGGAAGCCCCCTGAAACATGGAAGCGGTGTAATACAGCACTTCCGGGGAGCTGTTCAGCTGTGCCCATATATAATAGTCTTTCATATCCAGCGCAGTGCGGATATAGCTCCTCATAGACCCCTTAAGCCTTTCTTCCGGTTCCCCCCAGGGATGTCCGGCATCTGAAAGCGCCTTCAGTATCTTTTTGTAGTTATCTGTCATAATCTGATTTACAATATCATCTTTATCCCGGAAATAGTGGTATACGATCGAAGGGGAATACTCTATCCGTCCGGCTATTTTCCTGATGGAAAGCTTCTGGATACCCTCCTGCAAAACTATCTCCTCAGCAGTTTTCAGAATAAGCCTGCGCAACTCCCGGCGCCCGCGTTCCTTACGTTCTTCTATCCCCATTGACATCTCCCGCTTTGTAATATATGATAATTTTGAACACTGTTCAATAATTTTACACTGTTAAAAAGCATAAGTCAAGATTGCCAGAATTATTAAATTATATAAGAAACGGAGCAGCAACGCCATGAAAAACAGAAAATCAATAAGCCTGCTGACAGCAATAATAGCAGTGCTGTCGCTCATTGCCGCCGTTTGCGGAATAATTCCCGGACAGGGTCCCGGCTATGAATATAAATCCATACACGGGCAGATCATCTCCATATACGGAAAAGGGCTGTACCAAAACGACTCCTCTGCAGTGGCCATACAGGCCATCGGACAGGATGCCGTAACCATACTGTTCGGCATACCGCTGCTCATTGTTTCCCTCTACTTTGCCAGGAAGGGGCATATCAAAGGCAGGCTGCTGCTGACCGGGGCCCTGGGATATTTCCTGTATACCTATGCCTCCTACTCGTTTCTGAGCATGTACAATCCGCTTTTTCTGGTATATGTGGCCTTGATGTCCTTGAGCCTGTTTGCTTTCGTACTTTCAATAATATCCTTTGACATGGAAAATCTGCACCTTTACTTCAGCGGCAGGCTGCCTGTAAAGGTCATAGGAGGTTTTCTGATTTCAATAGCCTGCCTTCTGGGCCTCATGTGGCTGAAAGCCATCCTGACGCCGCTGTTAAGAGGTGCTGCCCCCGAAGCTCTGGAACACTACACCACTCTGACCATTCAAGCGCTGGATCTGGCATTCGTGGTCCCAACGGCCATACTGTCCGGAATCCTGCTGATTAGAAAGAAATCCTTCGGCTACCTGCTTGCAACGGTCATGACTGTAAAAGAAACCGCATTGCTGGCCGCAATTACCTCCATGATCATTGCACAGGCCATATCCGGCGTACATATAGAGCCTGTCCAGGTATTGCTCTTTTTGCTGTTCGACATGGTTATCGCCGCTTGCCTGGTTCTCATCATGAGGAATATAAAAGAACCCCGGCGGATTGATTGATTTACCCTTCTGCCGCCGCTCAATAAACCCATGGCCTCAGCTTTCTGTCCCGGGCCGCAAAATCCTTTATCCCGCTCTTTCTTTTGAGGGTCATCCCCACGTTGTCAAGGCCCTCCATCAGCATTGTGCGGCGCAGCGGCTCTATCCCGAAGGGAATTATTTCTCCGTGAGATGTTGCTATCTCCTGCCTTTCAAGATTGATTTCCAGCGGATTCAGCCCGGCGACTTCCTCCGCAAGCTTCTCCACAAGCTCCTTCTGAAGAGATATGGGCAGGACACCTACCTGAAAGCAGTTCTTAAAAAATATGCCCCCAAAGCTGGAGCCTATGAGGCAGCGTATGCCCAATTTTGCAATTGCTTTAGGTGCTGTCTCCCTTGAACTGCCCCCTCCAAAATTTTCTCCCACCAGCATTATTTCAGCATTTTTATACTGCGGCTGATTCAGGGGAAAATCCGGGTCCGGTTTTCCCGTATCCGCATTTCCCCCGATGAAGCGGTATGGCTCAAAGGCGTATTTTTCCAGTTTTGTAGGGCTGGACAGCATCCTTTTCATGGGAGTGATTATATCCGTATCTACATTGGGCATAAGCCACGGCACCGCAAGGCTTTTTACAATTTCAAACTTTTTCATGGCGCTCTCTCCCCCTCACTCGATACTTCCGCTCAGAGCGGACATTACTGCGGTATACGGGCTCGCCAGATGCGTGCGCGCCCCCGGTCCCTGCCGGCCGATAAAGTTGCGGTTGGTTGTGGATACGCAGCGGTGTCCTTCCGGAACCCGTTCCCCATTGCAGCCGCCGCACAGGGAACAGCAGGGCTCCCCCCATACAAAGCCGGCTTTTTTTATTATCACGTCAAGGCCCTGTTTCTCGGCCTGGCGCTTCACCTGCATGGAGCCCGGGACTACCCATGCCGTCACACCTTTTGCCACATGCCTGCCTTCGACCAGCTCTGCCACCTGTTTTATATTTGAAAGCCTGCCGTTTGAACAGGAGCCTATAAACACCTGTTGTACAGCAGTTCCTTTTATCGGCCGCCCAGGGGTCATATCCATATAGTCATAGGCTTCCTCAAAGCTGCGGCGGTCTTTTTCGGTCATTGCTCCGTCCGCGGCGGGTATTTCACCGTCTACCGAAACCGTATGGGCCGGGGTAATACCCCAGCTTACCTGGCGCCCTATGCCGCTGACGTCAACGGTAACACTTTTTTCAAATGTGCTGCCGGCTGTGGAGGCCACTTTGCGGCAATGGGCCTTCAGGGCTTCCATCCCGGCGCCTTTGGGAGCAAATTCCCGGCCTTCGATATATTCAAATGTCGTTTCATCGGGAGAGATCAGGCCGTATTCCGAGCCCAGTTCCACGGTGAGATTGCACAAGGTCATGCGCTGCTCCATATCCATTTTGGCTATGACCTCCCCCGTATATTCCACTGCATATCCTATGCCGAAATCCACGCCTTTTTCCGCAATGATATTCAGGATTATATCCATGGGGCCCACGTTTTCCCCCAGCTCTCCGGTCAATTCTATCCGCATGGTTCCGGGCTTTTTTACAATGAGGCACTGGGTGGCCAGCACATGATACAGCTCCGACGAACCCACTCCCCAGGCCAGGGCTCCCAGCGCCCCATGGGTGCAGGTATGGCTGTCTCCGCATACAATGGTCATCCCCGGCAGGGACAGGCCAGTTTCAGGGCCTGTCACATGCACGATACCCTGCCTGGCGTCGTCGAGGCCGAACATTCTGATGCCGAAAAGCCTGCTCCCCAGTGAAAACAGCGGAAGCAGCTTTGCGCTGACCGGAGAATCTTTCTTTGTGCGGCCCGGCCCGGTAGACAGGGTATGGTCGGGTATGGCAAAGACATGAGCCCTGTTCATGGGCCGTTTCGCTGCTTTAGCCAGCATCAGCATTGCCGGCGGGCCGCTCAGGTCATGCAGATAGCAGCGGTCAACGGCAATCAGGTAATTATTGGGGTCCAGCTGTTCTACGGTGTGCATCTCCCAAAGGTTTTCAAACAGATTGTTTCCCATCAGGCCTCCTCCTCACAGCGGATAATATCCATCAGCTCCCGGAATTCTCCGGCGTCCAGTCCGTCAATGCGTGCGCACAGTTCTATTACCCTCTGCGTCTTTTCTCCGTTCAGCCTGGTGCCAAGGCAATTCCTCAGTTTTATCACATGCTGTTCCCAGGGCAGCAGCTCCTGCCCAAACCGGTTGCTCTTCGGGGAATAGCCCCTGGCGGTGAGCTCTGTGCCGTCCCCCAGGACCACAGTCATATCAAAATAGCCCTTGCCGATTTCCGCCGGAGTGTCCCTGTCCATTTCAAACTCTATTTGCGACAGAAGTTTTTCAACAGCCGGATCAAATCTGGCCTCATCGGTGAAGCTGTCAAGAGTGACCGCCCCATCCATCAAGGCGCGGACTGCAGTATACTGCACGCTGAACTTGCCGTCAAGCCCGGACTTTGGATTTGGTCTGTTCACATAGGGCAGGTAAACGCCCTTCATACGGATCTTCCGTATATTATCCATGCCCGCCGCGCCGCCTATTTTGCCATACAGCTCCAGGCCAGCATTGATAGCGGCATGTGTTGCAAAATTGCTGGGGTAGGGCTTTATTTCAAAACCCGGGGCTACTATCCTGTAGTTCTTTCCGTAGCCCTTCAGCAGCTCCACATCGAAATCCTGATACCCGAAAAAGGAAACTATATACCCTTTGGGCGCTTCCAGAATATCCGTATTCCCCGTAAAACCCTTTTGAGCCAGCAGCGCCGAATCCAGTCCGGCATAACTTGACTGGCCGCAGTGCAGGCTTTTGGTATGGGTGCCTGTGTTGGCCATGAGAGTGCCGCAGCGTGAGCCGACTATGCCAAAGGCGCTGCACAGGGCGTCCGGATCCAATCCCAGCAGGTGTGCGGCGCCTGCAGCAGCCCCGAAGGGCCCAACCATCCCGGGCGGATGAAAGGGCACATTGTTCAGATTTTTCTGATTTGAGGCGGCCCGTATGGCGCACATGGTCTCAATGCCTTTAATCATTGCCGTCATCACCTGCCTGCCGTCAAGCCCCCGGTATTCCGCCAGCGCCAGAATAGCCGGCAGGCAGGTGGAAAGCTGATGATTTGGCGGGTTCCACATGGGCTCATAGTCCAGCACATGCATTGAGCTGCCGTTGATCATGGCCGCCTGGGACATACTGGTTTTAAAGCCCAGGCCTATTACACTGGCCTGCCGGCCGCCCCCCATTTCCTTCGCATTCTCCGCCAGTATCCTGGGCGGGGCTTCCTGATATGAACCGGCCACCGCCACCGCGATCCCGTCCGCAAAAAGCTGGCGCCCGCGCTGCTTCAATTCCCCGGTGAAATCCTCATATTGCAGCGCCGTTACCTTTTCTGCAAATTCTTTTGTCAAATTTTTATATCCATCCTGCATCTCATCCATTCTGATCTTCCTTTCCCGCCCCATAGCGTTTATCCAGCTCAAAATACACAGGAGCGCCCAATATACCTATGATCCTGTTAAAAGCGTTTTGATCCATCTTGCTCACATCCGGCAAATCGTCCTCCATGATTTTTTTCAGCGCCGTCTCATAAGCGGACCATGCGCTGGCCATGGCAAAGGGATTTAAAACAACTTTAAAATCAGGCGCCAGGGCTTCCAGCTTTTTCATGGGGATCATGGGCACATTGTTGAAAAGGAGCGGTATTCCGGCCAGGCGGCCCGTATAATTTTTGATATCCTCAAGATTCCTGATCCCGTCTACAAAAGCCATGTCGGCGCCGGCTTCCATAAAGGACCGGATGCGGTCCTCCACATCGTCCCAGCCGTTTACCGCCAGAGTATCAGTTCTCGCTATGATTATAAATGACTCGTCTTTGCGGGCATCCACCGCCGCTTTGATCTTTGTCACGGCCTCCTCCTTTGGAATCACCTGCTTGTTGAGCATATATCCGCAGCGTTTGGGCCACACCTGGTCTTCCAGGTGCAGGGCAGCCGCCCCGGCTCTCTCATATTC
>JAEWSZ010000145.1 GCA_023397905.1 Bacillota bacterium
AAGCAAAACGGCTCTGAGGGCGGACCCATCGGCGGCCAGATGGTCAAGAGAATGGTGGAATCCTATGAAAAGGGCATGGGTAATAAATAGAATCAGAAGCCTGAAATTCAGCAGCCGGTAATCCTGCTTCTCCGGCAAAAATTTAAGGGAGACGAGCCCGCGGCCGCCTCCCTTGATATTTTTCTGCCTTCTAACCTTTAACTGCCAACTTTTAATTGCCAACTTTTAACTGCCAGGCTCCGACTTCCGGCCTCTAGCCCCGAACTGCCAGTTCCAGCAGTTCCTCCAGGTTTTTCTTCCCGAAGGTGAGCTTGCCGTCGTTTATGACAATGGCCGGTACGCTCATGATGGAATACTTGTTTTTGAATTCCGGATAACGTGCCACATCTATCATTTCAGCTTCAATCACAGGATTTTTCAGAGCCATCAGCTGCGCCAGGGCTACTACGTACGGACACAGCGTACAGGAAAGAGAGACACCGATTTTGATGTTGACCTTCTCCTTGACCGTACGGATCTTTTCCAGAGTATCTTCTCCTATTTCCTGTCCGGGGCCTGCAGCATTGTACAGTGCCAGTATGAAAGAGTTTATTTCGTGTCCTCCCGGCACCCCGTGGAACTGAACTCCGGTATAAGCCCCTCCGGGTCCCAGAATGGCAAAGGCCGGAAATATAGTCACATTTGCTTCTTTTTCTCTTGCGGGATCTTCACCCTTATGCAGGAACTCCACCTGCACCCTGTCTGTCAGCGCGGAAAACTCCCCTAAAAACCCTTTGAGTTCCTCGTTTATATCGCTGCTTTCATCCAGAAAAGCCAGCAGCCCGATCCGGTTTTCAAATCTCTCCAGAATGGGAATGAGCTGTTCCCTGAGTTCTCCGTCAAAAAATGACTTCTCAGGTCCCACGGCAGCGGATACTTCCTTGTCCGCCAGTCCCAGCCTTTCTTTTTTCAGGGCCACATACTTTTCAGCGGATGTGGCCGCTATGGCCCCGTCCGAGACTGCGGTGACAAGCTGGCGGAGCTCTTTTGGCCTTATATCCCCCGCAGCGTATATGCCGTCCACATTGGTGCGCATATTCTCATCGGCGGGTATATATCCACGGTCGTCCAGCCTCAGCTGCTGCGCGTATTCGCCGCTCTGTGGAATGTACCCCACAAACACGAACACCCCAAAGGTCTGATTCGTCTCCGAAACGTCGTGCCGCCATACCTGTCCGGTCCGGTTGTCAATGAACTTCGCATACCGGAGAACCGTATCGCCTCCCACCTCCAGGATCTCATTGTTAAACTTCACCTCTATCCTGGGATGAGCCAGCACCCTGTCGGCAATAGTCTGAGAGCAGGTGAATTTCGGTTCCCGGGCGATTATAGTCACCTTTCTGGCATAGCGCGTCAGGAATATGGCTTCCTCAGCTGCGGCAAAGCCTGCTCCAACCACGAAAACATCCGTTCCCGCAAAAAATTCGCCGTCACAGGTGGCGCAGTATCCGATACCACGCCCCCTGAATTCTTCCTCGCCGGTAAATCCCAGTTTTCTGGGCACGGCTCCGGTGGCCACAATCACAGCCAGAGCTTCATATTCTCCGTCCACAGTCCTGATTTTTTTGATATCCCCCGTAAAAACCACCGACTCCACCACAGCCTGCAAAAATTTCACGCCGAAATTCTCCGCCTGTTTCCGCATGGTCTGGCTGAGCTCCTCTCCCGAGGTGCGGAGGATACCCGGATAATTTTCCACCTCAGATGTGATCTTGATCTGTCCTCCGGCCCGTTCGCGGTCTATCACGAGGGTTTTGAGCTTTGCGCGCCCGGCGTAAATACCCGCGGTCATTCCCGCGCTGCCGGAGCCGATAATAATCAGATCAAACAATTCCTTTGTGCCCATTACAGTTTCCCTACCAGATCCAGGCTGGGTCTGAGCGTCTCAGCGCCTGGTTTCCATTTAGCCGGGCACACCTGATCTCCGTGTTCAGCCACAAACTGTGCCGCCTGCACCTTGCGCAGCAGTTCCGACGCCTCACGGCCGATATTGTTGGCATTTACCTCATAGGAAACTATTTTCCCTTCAGGGTTGATTACAAAACTTCCGCGAAGCGCCATGCCCTCTTCTTCAACATAAACCTCAAAATCCTCAGCCAGCTTTGCAGTTGGGTCTGCCAGCATGGGGTAATTGATCTTTTTTATGGTATCGGAGGCGTCGTGCCATGCTTTATGCACAAAGTGGCTGTCGGTTGAAACCGAATACACCTCGCAGCCGATTTTTTTAAACTCCTCATAATGATCTGCCAGATCCCCAAGCTCTGTGGGGCACACAAAGGTGAAATCGGCCGGATAGAATACAAAAACCGACCACTTGCCCAAAAGATCCGCCTTGCTCACTTCCTTGAAGCTTCCTCCCGCGAAAGCCTGTACTTTAAAATCGTTAATTTCCTTTCCAATAAGTGACATAACATACCCTCCTCAATAATAATTTTATGATGTATTGAAAGGGCGGAACTAATTCAAACAGACAAATTCAGCACTGTCCGGCCGATTGACACACCTTGCAGATACCGCTGAACATCATGAACCTGTTCTCAACCTTGATTCCCGTACAATTTTCAACTGCGCGGTCAATCTGCAGGATGAGTTCGGCCGGTATTGTATTATCCGTGTCAAAAATTCTGCCGCAGTGGCTGCACGCAACATGATAATGCTCATGGTTATTCGGGTCGAATCTGTCAGGTGCACCCGAGAAGGAAAGCCGCAGAATTTCCCCCTCATCGGCCATCAGACCAAGATTCCGGTACACAGTACCAAGACTGATCTGCGGATAAGCCTTCCGAATTTCCTCATATACCTCTGCCGCAGTTGGATGTTCCAGCCGTTCAAGGGCATCTCCGATCATTTGTTTTTGTGCGCTGTATCGCCTTGCCATAAATATACCGCCTTTCAAATAATAGTAATCATTACTATTATTAATTATGATTATATTTAATATATTTTAATTTGTCAAGCTATTTCTTAAAATTTTTTCCAGGATTTGCCCGTAAAACTTTATGTTCTCCCATGGAATAAAACAGGGAGACGGCCACAAGGACTGCGTCTCCCCTCCCATATTCCAATTATTGATTTCCGGCTCCTACCTCAGAGTATATCCAGCCGTTCCCATGTAATCCAGGATATCTTTTGCAAATTCATTGATATCGTCGCCGGACAGTGTTTTCTCATTTGAACCTATGGTAAATCTGAAGGTCATACTCTTCTTCCCTTCCGGAAGCCCCTTTCCGGTATACATCGTAACAAATTCAAAGCCGTTGAGCAGCTCTGATTTATAGGCGCCGATGTACTCTTTAAGCCTGTCAAAGGTAACTCCGTTATCCACCAGAAAGCTGTAATCCAGAGTGACCTCAGGGAATTTTGAGGGCTCCCTGTATTTAATAGTCTCTGAATTTATGGCCTGCAGTACATCTCTGTTTATTTCAAGCACTGCTATATTCAGCTTTTTGCCGATATTTTTCTTAATCATGGGGTGAACCGCCGAAATGTATCCCATGAGATTTCCGTTATGGCTTACATCCACCGACTTTAAGGGATGTATCCAATTATACCCGCAAGTGGAAGCTGTGAAATCAAGGGTTGCATTTTTCAAAGCCTTGGAAATAAAAGCAATAATACCCTTCAAATCATAGAAAAGCTCATCTTCGCTCTTGATCTTACTGGCAGCCAGTACACATATATTTTTATGCTGCTGGCATTTATCTTTTGGCGTTTGGGCATTGAATACGCTGCCTATTTCAAACAGGATGAAATCATCGTAGGTTTTTTCGTTCTTTTCCGCAAAGCTCAGCATCCCCGGCACCATACTGTCTCTCAGGGTGTTTGAATCCTGGGCCTGGGGATTGAGGACCCTTACCTGCCCTGCCGTTTCAATGCCCGCCCGGCCGTTAAAAGTGTTGTCGTACCAGATGTAGCTGTTTACTTCGCTGGCGCCGAATCTTTCGGAGAGAAGCTCCTTCACCTTGTTGTCGGCAAGTCTCTCTTCATTGTATTCCAGAGGCTTCAGTGCTATATCCAGCGTCTTTGGCTGTATATTGTCATAGCCGAATATTCTGGTGATTTCTTCAATAATATCCACCTTCATTGTAATATCCTTGGTGGCTCTGAAGGTGGGAACCTTTATATTGAAGGTATCCCCATCCATCTCCACCTCGAACTCAAGAGCTTTCAATATGTCCGCCATTTTATCCCTGTTCAGGGTATATCCTATATACTTGTCGATGTAAGGCTTGGCAATAGTGATATCTATTGGTTCAAGCCTGTTGCAGTATACGTCGGTCAGCGCGGAGGCAAATTGAACGTCGGGCTGCATATCCTTCAGCAGCTTCACAAACCGCCTGATGGCAGTAACGGTCATATTGGGATCAAGCATCTTTTCATAACGGGCACTGGCCTCTGTACGAAGGCCTATTTTCGTGGAACTCTTCCTGGTGGAAGACCCTTCAAAGTTTGCCGATTCCAGAAGGATCGAAGTGGTATCCTCCATAACCTCCGAATTTTCTCCACCCATTATGCCTGCAATTGCAACCGGTTTTTTCCCGGTGCATATGAGCAACACATCTTCCGGCAGCGTTCTCTCCGCGCCGTCCAGGGTTTTAAACACTGTCGGCTCCTTTGTGGACCTGACAGCTATACCGCTTTCCACCTGACGGCTGTCAAAGGCGTGCATTGGCTGCCCCATTTCCAGCATCAGATAGTTGGTCAGGTCAACCAGCGGAGATATGGGCCTCATTCCGCAGTAATACAGCCTTACCTTCATATTCATTGAAGTTTGCAGCTTTTTAACTCCGTCTATTTTCAAGCCCGAATATCTGAGACATTTTTCAGTATCTTCAACTGTTATGTCAAGCTTCGGTTTATCCGTTGCAGCCTCAAGTGAATCCAGCTGCATGGGTTTCAATTTCCTGCCGTAAATGGCGGCGATCTCACGGGCAATTCCATAGTGCCCCCACAAATCAGGCCTGTTTGTAAGCGATTTGTTATCTATTTCAACAATGACATCATCTATATCTATTATTGATTTAATATCCGTTCCGGGTGCATAATCGCCCTCCAGCACAAGCAAGCCGCTGTGGTCGTCGCTTATGCCCAGCTCCGAAGCCGAACACAGCATACCAAAGCTCTCAACTCCAACCAGTTTGACCTTTCCAAGCTCAGGCAGTTTTTTCACAGAACCGCCTATTTTAGCAAGCGGAACGAGTATACCCTCGGTGACATTGGGCGCTCCGCAAACCACCTGCAGTATTTCGTCCCCCGAATCCACCCGGGTTATCTTCAGCTTTTTGGACTCGGGATGAGGAGCAACGCTCAGAATCTTTCCAACTACCACATTCCTTATATCCCGGCCCACAAATTCAACTTCCTCCACTTCAGCCGTAGACATGGTAAACCTGTACCACAGCTCTTTTATATCAATGCCTTCCAAATCAACATAGTCTTTTAACCAGTTTAATGATATTTTCATATGCTTTCACCTTCCATATTAATTTTGCGGAAAAATCCGCCTGGGATTTTTGCCATGGGAAAGAGTCCGTTTGCGTTTAATTTGCACATATACACACAAAAAACCCTGCCCGCATTTATCTCACGGAAAATTGTTCCACGGCCCTCAGATCGCCCGAATTCAGGACCCTGATATCGCTTATGCCGTATTTCATCATTGCGAGCCTGGTAAGTCCCAGGCCAAAGGCAAAACCGGTGTATTCCTCAGGATCAATTCCGCCGTAACGAAGTACGTTGGGATGCACCATCCCGCATGGAAGGAGTTCTATCCAGCCCGACTGTTTGCAGGTAGGACAGCCTTTGCCGCCGCATATCATACAGTTCAGGTCCAGTTCAAAGCCGGGTTCGACAAATGGGAAGAAGCCTGGCCTGAGCCTTATTTTAACGTCCCTGTTGAATACCTCGGAAAGCAAAAGCTTCATAACGTATATCAGGTTCGCAATGGATACGTTTTTATCTATCATCATGCCTTCCAGCTGGAAAAACGTATTTTCATGGGAGGCGTCGGTACTTTCATTTCTAAAGCATCTGCCGGGAGCAATTACCTTCAGCGGAGCTCCATACTTCTGCATGGCTCTGACCTGGCAGGGTGAAGTATGGGTTCTCAGCAGCGAACCGTTTTCAAGCCAGTAGGTATCCTGCATATCCCTGGCAGGGTGATGCTTTGGTATATTCAAGGCCTCGAAATTATAAAATTCCTCTTCGGCCTCAGGCCCATCCACTATATTGAAGCCCATTCCTGTAAAAATACGCTCTATTTCCTTCTGGACAATGGTCACTGGATGAAGGGACCCCACCTTGAACTGAGTTCCCGGCAGAGAAATATCAAAACTGGAGCTGCTGCTCAAGGATTTTTTCACATCGTTTGCACTGAGCTCCTTAGATTTTGCCTCCAGGAATTCGCTCAGTTCATTTTTTAACTCGTTTGCTTCCTGCCCGAATTGTTTTCTTTCTTCGATTGCCATGTTTTTGAGATCCTTGAGCATTTCGGTCAATTCACCCTTTTTGCCCAGCAGCTTTACCCTGAGTTCTTCAACCTCGCCGCTGCTGGCTGCTTCTTTTATTTTGACAAGCGCAGTCTCCCTTAAAACACTGATTTTTTCAATCACTTATATTGCTCCTCTCTAAACTCTTTAAACATAAATAAAGCCCCGTCCTCAAATCAATCATGCTTGACTTAAAGGGACGAAGGCATTCTTCGCGGTACCACCCGGATTCTTCAGATAACACAGCCTGATCTCCCTTTTCCAATATAAATATAAGGTATATGAATACGGCTGTATCTTCCAAACTCTTTTCAATATAACGGCTCTTACCGGCTGCTCCTACATTTGATCGGCATATTTACCTTTGTACGGTATTTACGCCTCACCCCATAACAGTTCAGAACAGCAGCTCCGGAGGGAACTTTGGCAAGTGTTTTGTTGAAGGCATTTTCAGCCGGCGGTGCCTTCTCTCTGAAACAATTTATTCTTGCTTACTCTTCTCCGTCATTGCTTTTAGGATCTATAAAATTACTCATCTTAATTATCTTCTTGATATTATAGCAATATACGCTGAAACATTCAAGGCTGAGTTTTGCATTTGCCCAGGCCCACTATCCCACAGGCATTTGTCAGTGCCTTGAGGCGCCTTTACAGCCTTGCCTCAAATCAGGAAAGGTACTGCTTGACGATACATTTTCCGGATTATACAATAAGAGTATATAAATAAAAGGGGACTTGAAACCATGGACAGCAATACTTTATTTGAACTCAGAAACAAGCTGGCGGTGCTGCCGGTGCTGGAGCAGAAGATGAAAAGCCTCAATAGCAGACTGTATCAGGCCGAAGATGATGTAAAGAACCTGCTGCGCAAATACCAGGATGAAGCGCTGGATGTTGACCAGATTCAAAAGGATTCTCTTTCAAATACCCTTCTGAAGCTTATAGGAAAGTACGAGGGAAAGGTGAACAAAGAAACCCGGGAGATGCTGACAGCCAAACTGGAATATGATAAGGCAGTCGAACGGGTAAAAGAACTAAACAGGGAAAAATATGAGCTGGGAAGCCAGCTTTCGGCCTTGAATAAAGAAAAACATACCTTTGAAGCCGAATTGGCAAACCGGGAAATGTTAATAAAAAACAAAGTCAGCCAGCAGGCTTATGATGCATACATGGAAATACAAAACCGGCAGGCGGCTTTAGCACGCCAGCTTGTGGAAACCGATGAGGCTCTGAGTGCTGCAGGCAGGGTCATAAGTGCGTCGGACAGCGCCATCAGGCACCTTGAAAGTGCTGAAAACTGGGCCACATACGACATATGGGGCGGAGGCGGAATAATCAGCCACATGGCCAAATACGACCATATCGATGACGCCCAGGCCGACCTGAACCGGCTTAGTTCACTTACCAGGGATTTTGAGAAGGAACTGGCTGATGTAAATATGCACGATGTCTACGCCCGGTCGGGAATTGATTCAACTACCAGGGCCATTGATTTCTGGTTTGACAATATTTTTACCGACTTGCGCGTCCGCGATAAAATAAGAGATGACCGCGAACAGATAAGCAGGCTGGTGAGCCAGGTCAACATGGCGGTCAATAAGCTTGAGACAAATAAATCGGAATTGAAAAGAAAACTCTCGGAAACCGAAAATCAGAAAAACAATCTCATTATGAACTTTGAAGAATTGCAGGATTAAATGGTAAAACGCTATTTGCCGTTTTGCCTCACTATTTCATAAATCATGATGGATGCGGCTACAGAGGCGTTAAGCGACTCGGCCTTTCCCGGCATTGGGATCTTTACCAGCCGGTCGGCCAAAGCGGAGGTTTCATCACTGATCCCGTTAGCTTCATTGCCTACTATTATAGCGCTTCTGCCGGTCAGCTCCTCATCGTAATAGTTGTTCCTGCCGTCCAGGTGGGAGGCTATCACCCTGTAGCCCGCATTTTTCAGAAGCTCTATAGTCTCGGCAATATTCAGGCCTTCAAATATGGGCATGTGAAAAACAGAACCCATGGTCGAACGCAGGACCTTTGGCGAATAAAGATCCACACAGCCCTTTGTCATCAATACTGCAGATATTCCGGCGGCATCGGCGGTCCTGATAATGGTCCCCACGTTTCCGGGATCCTGCAGTGAATCCAGAACCACTGCGGACTTTCCTGCGGAAATTACCTCCCGCAGGGAAAAATCCCGTTTTTCAAGAACAGCCAGTATGCCCTGCGGGGACTGGGTATCCGATACTTCGGCGAACAGTTTTTCAGGGACCAGGCTAATATCCCGGCAAACTCCCTCAATTCTTTCTAGCAGCTCTTTCCCTCCATTCAGACTTTCAAGCTTTTCTGAAACTATTGCCTTTATTATATCCTGCCCATTGTCAACGGCCTCGCTTACAAACCTGATGCCTTCTACAAAATAAAGCCCGCCGGCATCTCTGTTCTTTTTCAGGTGAAGCGCCTTTATTTCCTTTATAGTATTGTTCTGAGAGCTTTGTATATAGTTCATCAATATTCCTCCGGATTATTTATATTTAAGCCGTTTTTCATTTCCTCCTCAGCGCCTCTATCACTCCTCTGGCGCTCAGCTCCTCAACCTCCAAAAAGTTTTCCCTTTCATTAATATTTCCAAGCTGATGGGCGTCGGAGGAATATATTTTTTTCATAGGGCCCAATTCCGGATTCCGGTCTGCCAGCTGCGTCTCAGCGTTCCTTCTGCCGATTTCCACACATGATATATCAATGTCCGGAGGCAGCACGCCCAGTACCGAAAGTATCGAGTTGGACTGCCGGTCGATGTGGGCCGGAATGACCAGGCCATGCAGCTCATCGTTTACAATGTGAAACAACTCATTAATTGTAATTGAAGCCGCCGCCAAAAGCAGTTGTTCCTCTTTACGGATCAATTGGTCGTTTTGGTCCAGAACAAGCTGTTCTCCGAATATGTCCTCTCTGTTTTTCAACTGCGGAAGCCTTGAATAGACCAGCTCCTGCATTAAGAAAGCGGATTTTATATCAGGAAACAGGCAGACCGCATGTATTTCCTCCGCGGTTTCCGCTTCCATTCCCGGTATTACCAGCAAACCGGCATTTTGGGCGCAGCCTGCACAGGCCTGCACATTTGCGCAGGAATTGTGATCTGTTACGGCAATAACATCCAGCCCTTTCAATACGCTCATATTGACAATGTTGTTGGGCGTCATATCATTATCCGCACAGGGGGACAATGAAGAATGTATGTGCAGGTCATACGCAATGTTCAAAATACCCTCCAAGCCCGTAGAATAACACAGCTTCTAAACAGTTCACAGCCGGCGGTTCAGACTGCCGGAAGCTATAATCCTTTTGCTGATTTCAAAAGAATTCAAGCCCGTTCCCACCATTACAACGCCGTTTTCGTTGGCTCTTTTAACTGTCAGCTCCTCCGGGACGACGCCTTCCGGAATGATCACACAGGCAACCTCGGCCATCAGGGCCACAGCCGGAACATTCACATTGGTCAAGACAGTAATCCAGGCATCTCCCTTTTGAGCATGGGACATGACCCAGCTGAGCAGGTCGCAGATATATACATTATCGAATTCTGTTTTCAGGGCGCCCTTGCTTTGGGTGAAAAGAGCGCCCTCTATTTCTCCCATCAGTTCTTCAATATTCATTGAACCCCATCAGCCTCCTTCTTCTGTTTCCTTTTCCATTACCGGAGGCACCTTTCCTCCGAGATCCACCATTTCCTCCGCCAGGTCTCTTATGCGCTGCCTCAGTTTGAACACGCAGTCCGTCTCATTTGCGATCTCCCGTACAATGTCCTCGGCAAGAGCCCTGCAGTTTGGCGCTCCGCAAGCGCCGCAGTCCAGCCCCGGCAGCTCCGAATATATCTGTTCCAGCTTCTCCAGCTTTTCCATGGCTTTCAGCATATCCTGGTCCAGCTTCATAACCGGCTTATACTCCACATCTGACGTCCAGACCAATTCTTCATAGCTCTGCCCGCCAATTTCCTCAACATGCTTTTGAGGGGCTTCATTAATGTGCTTTTTAAGATTTGTTTTTGCCACAAATACATTTGCCACTGTCAAAGGCCCTCCCAGGCATCCGCCGGAACACGAAAGCGCCTCCACAAAATCAACATCCGAAAGCCGGTCTTCTTCTATCTCATCGAATATCTTAATGACATTGTGGATACCGTCCACTGCAAGCACTTTTTCAGTCCCAAGAGCTCCGCTTTCTCCTCCTGAATTGGCCCAGTCTATTCCCTCGGGGCCTGCCGGATCTTCAATATCGCCGTTTTCCGGGCTGTTGAGCGCCGCCAGAACCTTTATGTATATATCTTTTATTGAAATAACGCCGTCCACGTAGGATTTCTGCTTTTCATAAGGAGATTTTACACTGGTGACCTTTGCAGCGCAAGGTGAAATAAAAAATACTCCGATGTCTTCAAGTGGAATTTTTTTCTCCTGCTGCAGCTTGTTCTTCACTATTTTTGCGGCAACCTCCATGGGGGATTCCAGCTTCACGATATTGTCTATCAGGCCCGGGAACCTCACCTGGATCAGCCTGACGACAGCGGGACAGGCCGACGATATCATGGGCTTTTTTATGCCGGGATTTTTAAGAAGCTGTCTGGTGGCCCCGCTTACAATCTCGGCGGCCCGGGCTACTTCATAAACATGGTCGAACCCCGCTGCTTTGAGAGCATTAAGAATATCCCTCCTGGAATATTTCTTTTCAAATTGCCCATAAAGAGATGGCGCCGGGACCACTACCCTGTATTTGAACTCATTAACTGTTTCCGGGCTGTCGCTTATGGCTGTCTTGGCATGGTAAGGACATACGCGTATGCACTCTCCGCAGTCGATACAGCGCTCCTTTATTATCTGGGCCTTGCTTTTCCTCACCCGGATAGCTTCCGTAGGGCACTTTTTAATGCAATTGGTGCAGCCCCTGCATTTATCTTTGTCAAGATTGACGGAATGAAAGTACTGGTTCATTTTAATCTCCTCTGCACGCGTAAACCGCGTGCGAAAATAGTAATGAAAAGCCGATTCCGTGCAGCAGTCCCATTAAGAAAAATAAACTGATATAACCACCTTTGTTCCCTTGCCCACCTCGGTGTATATCTCCAGTTTATCCGCATATCTTTTCATATTTGGGAGCCCCATTCCCGCTCCAAACCCCATTTCCCTTATATTGTCCGGCGCCGTGGAATACCCCTCCCGCATTGCCAGCTCAATATCCGGTATCCCGGGACCATGGTCTATGATATTTATAACGACCCTGTCCCCGTGGATTTCCACATCGGCAAATCCGCCGTTGCCATGTATGACAGCGTTAATTTCCGCTTCATACATGGCTATTGCCGCTTTCTTTATTATATCAGAGGACAATCCTATCTGTGCAAGCTTCCTTTTCACGTTACTTGAAGCCTCTCCCGCTGCAATAAAGTCATTTGCAGGTATGTCATACCACAGCTTAATTGTGCTCATACGACCTCCATGTCCCCGTTGTGCAAAATCAACTCACCGGTTCCAATAAATCTGTCCCTTAAAGCCCTTCGGTCTACCGGCCTTCCGGCAATTGGCCATTACTTTTCAAGCCCGCTTCATACAGCTTTCCGCATGCCGTATACATGGAATTGCCCGTTGACATCAGAACAATTTTTTTCTCTGACGCCAGCTCCACCATACCCTCCAGGGGCTGTTTTCCCCTGACGAAAATTATGGCCCTGATATCCATCATTTCTGCGGTTCTTATGACCTGCAGATTGATAAGTCCAGTAAGCAAAACCACATTTTCCTTAACATATGCCATTACGTCGCTCATAAGATCCGAACCGCAGGCGGCCGTGACCTCAAAATCCAGGCAATCTTCACCGGTAAGAACCTGCGCTTCCAGTATTTTGGAGATATCAGACAGTTTCATTGGCCTCACCTCATATATTCATCATATATTATTCAAATACATTATTCAAAAAAGCAGCTCCCGCCCACAAATTCTTTTACAATTGAATTATTTGGGACCTCCTTGCCGTCCGCCGGCAGGAAGTAGCTTAAAAACTCTATAAGCCGCTTAACCTCCGAATATCTTTCGTGTTCCGGACCCAGCTGCGTTAAAAGAGGTTCCGCATAGGTCTTAAGCAGGCACAGTTCATATACCAGGGAGGAATTAAACATTATATCGGCATTTTCCTGATAAGGGAAAATATTTTTCTCCTCACCCCTGCGCACAGACGGCCACCTGTTTATGGTATCTATGGCCGAGCAGCCTCTGAACTGGCTGTCTCTCACTATTCTCCTTACCAGCCTTGTATCTGTGGAAGGAATCCGGTTATGATCGTCAATGTTCATTGACGTCAGCGCGCTTACATAAATTTTAAACTTGTCCTCAGGTGAGATGGAGGCTGTAAGCTTGTCATTCAGGCCATGTATTCCCTCTATTACAAGAATGGTGTTTTTGTTCATAACCATCCGCTGCCCCTTTGGCTCCCTGGAACCAGATTCAAAGTTGTATACGGGTATTTCCACCTCCCGGCCCTCCAGCAATGCCGCCAGGTGCTTATTAAATAGGTCTATATCAATAGCTTCAAGCGCTTCAAAGTCAAATTCTCCGTATTCGTCCTTTGGTGTTTTGTCCCTGTTTACAAAATAATTGTCCAGGGAAATGGTCTTGGGCATGAATCCATTTACCCGCAGCTGTATTCCCAGCCTGTTGGCAAAGGTGGTTTTTCCGGAGGAGGAGGGTCCCGATATGAGGACAATGCGCTTTTCCTCCTCATGGTTTGTTATCTTGTCTGCGATTTCGGCAATCTTTTTTTCATGCAAAGCTTCACTGACTCTGATAAGATCTCCGATTTGACCCGCCTTGACCATATCGTTGAGAGCCCCCACATTTTCAACCCCAAGTATCCTTATCCACTTTTTATATTCAATAAAAACCCTGAACAGCTTTTTCTGCTCGTCGAAAGACGGCAGTTCCCCGGGCTTTGTCCTTGAGGGAAACTGTATAACGACCCCGGGCTGGTGGTATCGCAGCGAAAAGCATTTGATATAGCCTGTATCCGGAACCATATATCCATAGTAGTAATCCTCATATCCGCCGCAGTTGTACACCGTAACATATGGCTTCTGCCGGTGTTCCAGAACTCCATATTTGTCAAGTCTGCCTGTCTTTTTGTAGAGTTCCCTGGCGCTTTCCGTGCTGATGACCTTTTTTTCAAAGGGAAGGGCGCCGGAAACGATCTGCCTCATCTTCTTTTCGACCAGCTCCACGTCTGTCTCCGTGAGCTCCTCATCCCCTTTTATTTCACAGTATACCCCGTTGCTCATGGGATGGCTTATTACGGCATTTCTCTCCGGGAAAACCTCATTTACCGCCTTAATAAAAATAAAATACAGGCTTCGCCGGTATATGCGCATGCCGTCTTCGTCGGTCAGGTCGATAAATTTTATTTCGCAATCTTTGTCAGGCTCATAGCTCAGTTCCCTTATATCGTTGTTTACCCTTGCGGCCACAATGGTTGAAGAGTAATCCTTTCCAAATTTTTTGCTCAATTCCAGCAAGGATGTTTTAATCCCGGTTTCATATTTTTGATTATTAATTGTCACAATTATTTTTTCATCCATTTTTATCTCCAATTCTCATATCTTATATTTACGTAATTATTCTTATTTAGTTTTTATTATTTATAACGCAGCGGCAGAAAAATTTATTGTCTCCATACGTTTCAGCGAAGCCGGAATATCTGTCTCCCGGTTATAACTATAGTATTCCGTATATAGCATATATTCTATATACGTGTGAAATATCCTTTTTGTGTCAGCAATTCACAAATTGCTCCTGCTCACCGCTCATCCATTAAACCCGGAAAGAACAAGGCCGGGCTTGTGATATACTCCCTTTAAAGCAGACAGGGAGCACACCAATAACCCGACCTCTTTTAAATTAACAAAAATATGTAAAATACTATTTCACCTGGCGTTTATCTCCGCAACAAGTTCTTCATCCGTAGGCATCAACTCACCATCCTCACACTAAATATAACGTAATAAAACATTAAAAGGTTTTAAACCATACAAAAACAACTTTGCCTGAAGCAAGCAAAGTTGTTTTCCATGTACCATAATATATTTATTAAACTATTTCCCTGTAGATTTTCTGAATATGACGTCAGTATTTATTTTTATGGTCTCAAACAGCCGGGCCGGGTTGTTTATTCTCCATATGAGCTGCTCAACGAGCCTTTTTCCGATTTCCTCGTTGTTTACATATACGGAAGTCAGGGTCTTCTCTCCGGTGACAGTTTCACGGATGTCATCAAACCCGGAAATGAGTATATCTCCGGGAATACCGTATCCCGATTTCTCCAGCCAGGTTTTGACCCTGTAGGCGATGACGTCATTGGCGCAGACAAATGCGTCGGGAAGAGTATTCATATTTGAGAATACCTGTTCCACCTCGTTTCCGAAATAAAAATGGCCTGTCCCGCTTTCGGTAAAACAGTAATTTTTGTCCACCGGTACGTTTTTCACCTCGTGTGCGTTTATAAAACCCTGCCACCGCTCATATATGCTTTGGGAATATGTGATATCCCCTATAAAGCCGATCTTTTTACATCCCGTGTCCAGCATGCGCGATGTGATCTCGTATATGCTGTTCTGTCCCTCAACCAGCACAATATCCCCATTCACGTATGTATTGGAACAGTTTTTAGGCGCGTCGTAATATACTATGGGGATCCCGGTATCCACCAGGCTTTGAATGGCCTGCCTGTTATATACGTTGATCACTATGATACCTTCCACATCGTGCTGCTGCAGTTGAAGAGAATCAAAGCTCTTTTCCTGTTCGAAGGTAATGTAATTATACAGAAAATTGCAGTTTTTATTGCTTAATTCATTTGCGATACCGTTTATGATCCTCACCCAGAACTCGGAAAAATCCGGTTGTGTGGCAACAACGGCAATGTTTATCTTCTCGCCCTTACCGGTGTTGTTTTTATATTCCTCCAGCAGCTTTGCGGGTATTTTGTCGTATCCGAATTCCAGGGCCTTCTGTATTACTTTTTTTTCGGTTTCCGGAGATACGAAGCCCCTGCTGTTTATCACCTTTGAAACAGTATTTCTGGAAATTTTCAAGCTGTCCGCTATTTTCTGTATGCTCACAGATTTCAAAATTCTTCACCTTCTACCATTTTAATAAAGTGCTCATATGCCATAAATCCATATGCCGCTATTTCATAAAGCATCCGTAAATCCTATATATACTATATCCTATAAAAGCCGATTTTTTAAGTGCTATTTTAGCCGGCCTTTGGAATTTTAAAGAGAATTGTTTTTTATATAGTATACCATTTCGTCAATTGTTGTAAAAGCAAGACCGGTGACGGTGTCGGCGCATCCGTAATAAATCGCCATTTTTCCAGTGCCGGCATCCGTAAGCGCCGCACATGGGAATACAACATTGGGAACATCTCCGACACATTCGTACAATTCCTGCGGAGACAGCAAATACGGCTTCAAGCGGTATTTTACCCTCCAGGGTTCATTTATGTCCAATATGGCCGCGCCGAAGCTGTATACAAATCCGTTGCAGCTGTTCAACACACCATGGTATATGAGCAGCCAGCCTTCATCGGTTTCCACCGGTATGGGCCCTGCTCCGATTTTGGTGGATTGCCATGCGGACTCGTCGCCCGTTACAGTCCCCATAACATGCCTGTGCCTGCCCCAATAGGTCAGGTCCGGACTCTCGGAATAAAAAATATCTCCGAAGGCGGTATGCCCCGTATCGCTGGGACGGCTGACCATGGCATAGTTCCCGTTTATTTTCCTGGGGAAAAGGACTCCGTTTCTATTATAAGGAAGAAAGGCGTTCTCCATCTGATAGTATTTTTTAAAATCAAATGTATATGCAATTCCGATGGTGGGTCCGTGATAGCCGTTGCACCAGGTGATGTAGTACCTGTCTTCTATGAAGCACACCCTGGGGTCATAGCGGTACTCCCTTTCCAGTATCTCGGGATCCTTCCCCTCAAAAACTATGGGCTTCTCTTCAATGTCCCAGTTGAAGCCGTCCCTGCTGAAGCCGGTAAATATATCCATACTCCTGGATTTGCTGTCACATCTGAATACGCCTGCGAAGCCGCCCTCAAAAGGCACAACCGCACTATTGAATACGCTGTTTGAAGTGGGTATTGCATTTCTTTTAATGATAGGATTACTGCTATACCTCCAGATGGGGTCAATACACGTTCCAGGTCTGTCTTCCCACGGAATGTTGCTTAAATCGTGTCCATAAATTTTTGCCATAATGCCGCGCTCCCTTTTTTTATAAATAAGATAATGTAAAAGCAGAATCGTAAATTTAGTGTAAACCGATTTGTTCATTTGCACACTATTCATTAACTATTATATCATGTAAAAAGTAAATTTCAACTATAGTTTTAACAAAAGTGTAACATGTATGTTGCATTTTTATTAATAAGGAGGCAGGCATTTTTTACATTTGCCAAAGTATATTTTATTTACATTTGATAAAACTAATTTTAAACCTCCGGTCTCATCCGCCGGAGCCGCATATTATCCAGGCTGCGCTAGACATGGCTTGTTTCGCGGTCTCCATCAGGCATTTCCCCGGAGAAATCGCAGTGATAAAAAATACGCGCCGCTGCAGCCGGAGACACTTGAGGGCAAGAATAATTGTTAAAAAAGTATTGACCATTTTTAATAATAGTAGTACTATAAATATAGTAAAACATTCGTAAATTAAATCGTAAAATAAGTGTGCATTCAGTTTACACAGCAACGAGTCATAAACCACTAATACTGTTTTATTCATAAAGTCAATAAACTTGAACAATCACTTTTCAGACGGACATGCACTTTCAAACATTTTTACAGTAATTGACTTTTTATTCTTGCTTAGGGATATCAACAATATTATCTGGCTTGCAGCTATTGAAACTATAAAATGAGAAACGGAGTGATTTTTCAAGTGAGAAAATTCAAATGGACCAGAGATGACTCTGAACTGACCCTGCTGTCATTCCCCACTGCAATTTGGTACATAGCATTTTGCTTTTTGCCAATGTTCGGTATCATCATCGCATTTAAGGATTATCGGATACACAGCCCGGGCCGCAGCTTTTTCTACAACTTGATGCAGAGTAAAACAGTATGGCTTGATAACTTTAAATTTCTGTTTATGGGCAGCGACGGCTGGCTGGTAGTCCGGCTTACCCTGTCCTATAGCCTGGTATTCCTCGTACTCGGGCTTGTTATACCGGTCACGCTGTCTCTTATGATGAGCCTGCTGCACAGTAAAAAATACGGAAACATCTGCCAGACAATGATGTTTTTGCCCAACTTTCTCTCATGGGTGGTTGTCTCCTATTTCGTTTTTTCCTTCCTGAGCCCTGACAGGGGACTGGTCAATTCTCTTCTGGCTTCGCTGGGAAAGGAAACTCACAATTGGTATATGGAGCCAAAATTCTGGCCGTTTATATTAATATTCCTGAACATATGGAAAACCATGGGGTTCAGCATGGTAGTTTATCTTGCCGCCATTACCAGTATTGACAGCGAGCTGTACGAAGCCGCTTTTATCGACGGCGGTACAAAGTGGCAGCAGGTCAAATATATTACCATTCCCCATTTAAAATACATGATAATAATGATGCTCATTTTAAATATGGGCAGTCTTGTGCGCTCGGATTTCGGTTTGTTTTACCAGATCCCGCGGGCTTCCAATTCACTTTACGACGTCACTCAGACCATAGATGTGTATATATACAACATGCTCAAGACGCAGACCAGTCCAAACATGGCGTCGGCAGCCGCATTTCTGCAGTCGGTGATAGGAATGCTCCTCATACTGGGCGCCAACTGGCTGGTGGGTAAAATAGACAGAGAAAGTTCTATTATATAGGAGGAATTAACGTGAGCAGAAAAAACTTTCAGGGTATAAACAAAATGAACCGTGTTTCACAGCCGGCAAATATTATTTTTTCAATAATATTTATAATTCTTTCGCTTCTATGTGTGATTCCGGTCATATTTCTGGTCATTATATCCTTTTCAAGCCAGAGCAGCATTGATTTAAAAGGATACAGCTTCACCCCACAGGCCTGGTCGCTGGACGCATACAGGTATATCTGGGACAGCAGATACGTTCTTTTGAAGGCTTTTGGAATATCCGTCACCGTAACGGTGGGAGGTACTCTTCTGGGCTTGTTTTTAACGGCGTCTATGGGATATGTCCTATCAAGGCCCAATTTCAAGCTCGGGAAGTTCTATACCTGGCTGGTTTTCATCCCTATGATTTTCGGAGGAGGCCTTGTAGCCACCTACAATGTGTACTCGACAATGCTTCATATAAAGGACTCCCTGTGGGTACTGATTTTGCCCATGACCGTGTCCTCCTTCAATGTTATTATTTGCAAAACCTTTTTTAAGACATCGGTTCCCGATTCCATAATAGAATCGGCCAAGATAGACGGCGCGGCGCAGCTGCGGATATTTTTCAGCATCGTGCTCCCCATTTCCCTGCCGCTTCTGGCCACAATAGGCCTTTTTCTCTCCTTCGGCTTCTGGAATGACTGGTGGTTGTCCCTGATGTACATCGACAATTCCAATCTTTATTCCCTGCAGGCAGTGCTGATGTCCATTGAGAGAAATATTGAAGTCCTCAGCAAAAACGCCTCCACGCTGGGCGTCACATCCGCGGAATACGCGGCAAACATGCCGAAGGAATCTATGCGTATGGCCATGGCCGTTATAATTATAGTGCCCATCGCCTGTGCCTACCCCTTCTTCCAGAAATATTTCGTCACCGGACTCACAGTGGGTGCGATAAAAGGCTAGAAGCGGGCAGTATGACAAACTTGACACTAACGCTTACGCGTTGTGGAATATAACATAATTTTTGGGAGGTTAAAAATAATGAAAAAAGTTTCAAAAATCTTTTCAGTTGTTCTGATACTGGCAATGCTGATAACCGCTTTTGCAGCATGCGGAAACAATGCCCCGTCAGACTCAGGCAATTCTTCAGCCGGCTCTTCATCAACCGCGCAAGCAGGTACTGCGGTAAAAGATGCGCCGACTATCAAATGGATCCAGATCGGCGGACAGCCCAAGGATATGGATTCTGTAGTTGCCAAAATGAATGAATACTCCGCAGGAAAAGTGGGCGTAAAGGCTGAATTCACATACCTGGACTGGGGTGTATGGAGTGACCGCGTCAAAGCTATCCTCAATTCCGGAGAGTACTTTGACATATTGTTCAACAACTCCGATTATTACAGCTCAGCTGTTAATATGGGCGCGTTTGCCGATATTACAGATCTTCTCGGCCAAACTCCCGCTCTTAAATCCTTTATTCCGGACGGTGTCTGGAAAGGGGCTAAAATCAAAGATAAGATTTATGGAATTCCGACTTACAAGGACTCTTCACAAACCCAATACTGGGTATGGGACAAAGCTCTGGTGGAAAAATACAATATCGATTACCAGAATATCAAAACCCTTGCCCAGATGGACTCCGCTCTTCACACAATTCAGGACGGAATAAAGAAGGGTGAGATCACAGACGGAAAATATGCGCTGTTTATGAAGGACGACGGCATCAACGGGCTGTTTATGAATTATGACGCCAAAGTGGGCGGTTTTGCCGCAGGCGTACGCTACGACGACTCCAATGCCAAAGTCGTAAGAATACTGGAACAGCCTGATATGACCGAAAATTTCAATTACCTGCACAAATGGTACAAGGAAGGCATAATCAATCCTGATGCGCCTACTCTCAAGGAAACTCCCCAATGGAATCCAGTTGGTTCAGGCCAGGGTTTCCCGGGCGCCGAAGTAAACTGGGGAAGCAGCGCAGGCAAGGATGTGGTAGCTCAGCCCTGGGGCGGGCCTCTCTACTCCACCGATACCATCCTGGGCTCCATAAACTCAATTTATTCAGGATCCAAATATAAGACCGAAGCGCTCAAATACCTTGAACTCTGCAATACCGATCCCACAATGAGAAATATGCTGGCTTACGGTATAGAAGGCGTTCATTATACCAAAAATGCCGACGGCACTGTTACAAGGGATGATGTCAAGAAGGATGATTACAGCGTTGCCCAGTATTCACAGGCCACTTTCTTCACAATGTCTCCGGTAGCTCCAAATCCGCCGGATCAGTGGACAAAAGTGCAGGATTGGAACGAAAAGGCCCAGAATTCAGTATTGTTGGGCTTCTCTTTCGACAAGGATCCCGTCAAGAATGAAACCGCCGCATGCGATGCAGTCATGCAGAAGTATTCGGCCGAACTGTTTACCGGCGCTTCAGACCCGGCTGCAACTATTAAAAAGATATATACTGAAATGGATAAGGTTGGTCTGTCCAAGATTGAAGCTGAGCTTCAGAAACAGGTCAACGAATTCCTCGGAAAATAATAACGGAACCGGGCCTGTGTTGACCGCAATATGTCCACACGCGGCACATCCTAAAAAAATCCGCTGCCTTGCGCAGCGGATTTTTTGCTGCTCCGTATTCCGGCTGCACACCTGCCATATGCCTGTCGTACAATACTATTTGACAGTATATTGGCTATAATATAAAATAAAATCTGATTGTTAAAAATAGAAGCGCGAGAGGTTTATGAAAATGTCAGATATCAAAGCTGAAATAAAAAAGGAAGTATCCCGAAGAAAAACATTCGCCATTATCTCCCATCCTGACGCCGGTAAAACCACATTGACAGAAAAATTGCTGCTGTATGGAGGCGCCATCAGGCTGGCAGGTTCGGTAAAGGCGAGAAAAGCCAATAAATACGCCGTATCCGACTGGATGGAAATAGAAAAGCAAAGAGGTATCTCCGTCACATCCAGCGTAATGCAGTTTGAATATAAGGATTATTGTATCAATATACTTGACACGCCCGGTCACCAGGACTTCAGTGAAGATACCTACCGGACCCTGGTAGCAGCCGACAGCGCGGTCATGCTCATAGACGGTGCAAAAGGTGTGGAAGCCCAGACCATCAAGCTTTTTCATGTATGCAAGCTCAGGGGCATCCCCATTTTTACCTTTGTAAATAAAATGGACCGCGCCAGTAAGGACCCTTTTGAGCTGATGGAAGAAATCGAGAATGTTCTAGGGATCAGATCCTATCCCATGAATTGGCCTATCGGCACCGAAGGCGATTTCAAGGGCATATATAATAGGAAGCTGAACCAGATAGAGCTGTTCGACGGCGGAGATCACGGCCAGACCCAGGTATCCTCCACTGTGGGAAAGGTTGACGACCCTGTTTTTGCCGATCTTCTGGGCAGCCACTATCACAGCAAGCTCTGCGAGGATATTGAGCTTCTGGACATGGCCGGAGACGAATTTGACAAAAAGAAAATACGCGGCGGCGAGCTCACCCCCATGTTCTTCGGAAGCGCAATGACAAACTTTGGCGTACAGCCCTTTCTGGAGGAATTTCTTGGGCTGGCCCCTTCCCCAGGAGTGATAGAAACCTCCGAAGGTGAAGTTGACCCGGAAAGCGATAAATTCTCCGGCTTTATATTTAAGATACAGGCCAATATGAATCCCACCCACCGGGACAGACTGGCCTTCCTGAGAATCTGCTCCGGCAAATTTACAAGGGGCATGAGCGTGAAGCATGTAAATGCCGGCAAGGAAGTCCGGTTATCCCAGCCCCAGCAGTTTATGGCACAGGAGCGCACCATTGTGGACGAAGCCTATCCCGGCGACATTATAGGCCTGTTCGACCCGGGAATATTCAATATCGGAGACACTCTTTACGAGGGCGGCGGCAATATAAAATTTGAAGGCATCCCCATATTCCCCGCCGAATTTTTCGCCAGAGTTACCCCTGCGGACACCATGAAAAGAAAGCAGTTTATAAAGGGTATAGACCAGCTTTCCGAAGAGGGGGCCATCCAGGTATTCAAGCAGATAGATATAGGTATTGAAGCGCTGATTATAGGCGTTGTGGGCGCTCTCCAGTTTGAAGTGCTGGAATACAGGCTCAAAAACGAATATGGAGTTCAGCTCAGGCTTCAGAATCTCCCCTACAGGCATGCTCGCTGGATCGGAAACGAAGGCCTTGATCCCAGAAAGCTGAACCTGCCCAGCACAGCCGTAATTGTAGAGGATAAGCTTGGAAGGAATTCCATATTATTTGAGAATGAATGGTCCATCAGAATGGCCGAAGAGAGAAACAAAGACCTTAAATTAATCGATATTGCGACCCAGGATTTCAAGGTCAAAAAAATGTGATAAAATCTTCCATACAACTTGACAAAAGGCGTAAACCCCTTTATAATAGGTGTTGCGCTTGTCGTTGGGATGTAGCCAAGCCGGTAAG
>JAEWSZ010000177.1 GCA_023397905.1 Bacillota bacterium
CTCCTGAATGACCTTGAGCTGTTCCCTGAGCACGGATTCCCGGTAGTACTTATTTGCCTTTTCGGAAAATCTCTCGGCCATCTGGAACTGCAATTCGACGGTTTCCTTGAGTTTAACGAGGTAATCCATAAATTTCAGGCTTCTCTCCTTCAGGGATTGGGTCTCAAGCAGGTCATACTTTTCGTCGTTGGATAAGGGCATGAATTGGGATATATACGCAATCAGCGTATTTAAGTCCTTCAGCTCATCAAATACTTTCATGAACTGCTCCGCTCCCCTGTATTGCTCTGTTCCTGTATATTTTTCTCCCAACTCCCGGGTGTATTTTTTAATATAGTTCAGCATTTCTTCCTTGCTCTTTTCATTGAGATCGACCTGGTCGGGGCAACTTTCGTATTCCGCCTGTATAAAGCCGCTTTCAAAGCTAATATTTCTTATTTCCACCCTGTCAATTGCTTTAATCCTGAGCTGGTAGCCCTTTTCAGTTTTCTCGGCCTCCTCGATCTTAAAGGAAACGCCCACCCTGTAAAAGTCTTCGCCGCTCAATAATTTCTGACCAAAATTCTGCTTCAGCGGCAGCGCAATGTTTGCGGCTTCATTTCTCTCCAGATTTTCAAGCCGCTCCTCATCAAATCCCGTCAGCCTCAACACAGAAGTCACACCAGGAAGCAAAACTGTATCGGACACGGGAATAACCATCCCAAACTTGTTGTTTGAATTCATCATAATATCATCCTTCCTCAAAAACTTTCATAAATGAATGCTCATTTAATTTCCTTTTAATTTTTAGCGAGATCCTTTTACAATACTCCGGCAAAAGTGTCCCGCTTTTAATTTGTTACTTTAACAGGGCATTCTGTATAATTTCAATCATCTCTTCCAGCAATTCCGCACGTTCGGCCTCAGTCTTGCAATTATTGAACGCAATGGATTTCACCGGATAAAATATAAAAGCCAGCAAATTTTCATCGTTGTAGTCCTTTATAATATGGTTCCTTTTCAGTTCCTCTATAATATTGTAGATATTACAGACACCCTTTATTTCGGAACATCCGCTGGCCAATGACGGGCAATTTGAAAACTGTTCTACAAAATTATAAATTTCCTGGTGATCCTGGATATAGTCGTAATAGCTTCTCACCAGAATTTCTATAAGCTGCTGCCCCTCCATTCCACGGTGCACTTTTCTGAAAATATAATCAAATATTTCCTCCGAGTACTCCCGGTAAATATCCTGGAGCATTATCTCCTTGCTGTCGAAATATATATATACCGTTGCCGGAGAAACACCCGCCTCTTTGGCAATCTTTGAAATAGAAGTACCATGAAAACCTTCCTGAAGTATTAATTTAATTACAGCTTCTTTTATACTTTTTATTTTTTCATCGTCTTTTTTTCTCATTTGTCCACCTCTATTTGTATTAATAATAAATGATCATTCATTTATTGTCAATAGATATTTGACATTTTCCCGGACAGGCAAATATATTAAAGACTGCAAATATAATTAAAGTCAAATACTACCGGCTTTCAACCGTAATTGACTTTGGTAAAATAAGCCGTAAGTTCATATACGCAGGAAACCAGCAATAGAACTCCGAATACCCGCGAAAGTGCCACCAGGCCTCCAAATGTAATAAGCACTGCCACAACTCCGCCTAACACAATGAAAACCGCAAGGAACGCAAGAATCCCCCTCCTGTTTTCGGCCGCGCACAAAGCGTTCACAAGGAACGCTGTCCCCTCAAGCATCGTCAGCAGTCCGAGAAAAACGGGCAATATGCTGACGATACGCCGGAAAAAAACGGCCATGACGATCCCCGTTGCAATAAGCAGACAAGCTATAATAAAATCAAAATAATACATTGAGGCTTCCTCCTTGCGGAAGTAATTTGAAAGGCTCAAAATACCATTTAGAATTACATAGCCGGCAAGAACATACACTACCGCATTGAGCAGAAATTGCGGAAACAGCAGCGTCAGAATACCCATTGCACAGAGTAGTGCCCCCCGAACTATTGCGTATCTTTTAAATCTCTCATATATCATGTGCATAATCAAATCCTCCTTTTCTATCGGATGAAACCAGCATACCATTACAACCTTACAAAAAAGTGAATTTCAGCTTACATATTTGTAAGCTGAAAAAAAAGGGCCATTGGCCCGGATCTGGTATGCCCCCTGTCAAATAGACAAGGAGAAAACCCTCCGGCCAACAGCCCTTTTTTCAGAAATTTTTAATTCTAATATACTTCAAACTCCCACAAGGAGTACCCGTATGCCGTACTTCTCTGAGTACCCAGCATTTTTACATACCTGGCATTTTTAGGCGAAAAGGTTATATCATCTATTCCCCCGTCTCCGGTGGTAGTTGAATAAGCATCTTCCCAGCTTGTTCCGTCAGTTGACACCTGTATCTGATAAGCTCTGCCATAGGCGGCTTCCCAGTTCAGTTTCACCCTGCTGACAGTTTTTACTTCTCCCAGGTCCACGGCTATCCACTGTGGATCTGAGAATAAGGACGACCAGCGGGTATCCGGATTTCCGTCAAAAGCCGCGTTAGCCGTGAATGCCGCTTCGTGGCCTGATTCCGTTGCGCTCTTGTTCAGCGCAAGGTTTACCGTTGGATTACTTGAGGAAATGAAGTTGAGCCAATTCAGGTTGAAGCCTCCCACATTTGAATATACTCTCAGTGTCTGGCTGCCGGCGGGAAGATTCACTTCCGCGGTGACGGTCTGCCAGTTCTGCCAGCCTCCGGTATTGGGCACATTTGTGGTGGCAAGTACCGTACCGCCGCTTCTGAGCTGGATCTGTCCTGTTTCATACGGGCTTGAAACCCTGTATTGCACGGTGTAAGTCCCGGCGGAGGCTACGTTTACATTATAGTCCATCCAGTCGCCGGTATCTATCCACCCTACATCCAGCGTGCCTTCCGAGCATGCTTCGGTCTGAACTTCACTCATGGCATTGTAGTTTTCGGCTTCTATCTTGCCGGGTATCGTCGAGTTGTTCAGAGGACTGATGGTGTACGTGGCGCTTACCACTGGCGAATCGGTCATGCCCTGCTTTAAAGCATACGCTTTAATTGTGGTGGTGGCCGTAACATTGATCGGTGCCGTATATGTGGGCGAAGCTGCCGTTGGCGTGGAGCCGTCCGTGGTGTATTTAATGGTGGCCCCTGCCGTAGCACTGGTAAGCGCTACAGTCTGAGGCGTGGGATAGGTTCCTCCGGCAACGCTGAAGCTTGGTGCCGCTACCGTCTGTGAAGGCGGCTGCGAACCGGTGACATTGATCAGCGTAAATTTCTCGTTATTGCCTATGGCGGTAGCCGTAGCCGTCATAGCTCCTGTTCCGGGCGTCGTCACATATCTGCCGTTTGCCGATCTGAAGGATACTGTGCCGTCTCCGTTGGTGATCTTCTGGAAGGTCTCGGTGGCTCCCGCAGATTCCCTGGAGGCGATCAACCGGTCTCCCGACGCGGAGGCGCTGATATATTTATAGTTCATAAGGCCGATCAGGGCTACATTTCCGTTTCCCAGATCCTTCTGTTCAAAAGTTTCCCAGGTGCTTGCGGCAGCTCTGTTGGCATAGAGAAAATCTCCGTTATAGCTGTCGGAGCACACAAACTGTCCGGTCCCCACGCTTTTCAGCTGTATGAGGTTCCTGGACACAGGAGCGGGATATACCCCTCCTTCGCGCTGATAAACCCTTACATAGTCCACAGTATATTTCTGGGGAAATACCGTAGATGCATCCGGCGCTCCCGGCCACGCTCCTCCTACGGCCAGGTTCAGGATTATAAAGGCATCATGGTCAAAGACCCATGTTCTTCCGAAAAGGTCATCCGGCGTTCTTTGCTGAAATAATTGCCCGTCGAAATACCAGCGTACTACATTGGGCTCCCACTCAACCGAATAGGTGTGGAAATCGTTGTTGAAGCCCTCCGGATTGTTGTGCCATGCTCCTATGCCGCCGCCTCCGTTATATGCCGGACCATGGATGGTTCCGTATACCTTTGTAGGCGTGGAGCCCACAAATTCCATAATGTCAAGCTCTCCGCAATCAGGCCAGTTCCGCCCTTCTCCGATATCACTGCCCAGCATCCAGAAAGCAGGCCATATCCCCTGTCCGACGGGAAGCTTTGCTCTCATTTCAACCTTTCCGTAAGTAAACTCGAATTTATCCCTGGTTATGATCCTTCCCGAAGTATACTGATTTCCTCCATAATTCTCTTTGATTGCCTTTATGGTTAGGAATCTGTTGTTGGGATTGCCGGGGTCCTGTTCCATATAGACATTATCTGTACGGTTGGTATAGTTCTCCAGCTCACCGTTTCCCCAACCGCCTCCGCCTGTTTCATAGGTCCACTTTGAGGTGTCAACGCCCGTGCCTGCGGTGCCGTTGAATTCGTCGCTCCATTTAAGCTGCCAGTCGCCCGTAGCCGCATAAGCAGGCGTAAACTGAACCGGCGCCATGGTGATAATCAGTGCGCACACTGCCAACAGAGATATAATTTTCTTTCTTAACATATCAATAATCCTTTCTTTTAATGTCATTCAATATAAGTCTTTTTTTGCAGAGCCGTCAGGGTGACGGATTGAAGTTCTGCAAGCCGAATCCGTATGGGAATAGCGGATTCCCGTAATTTGTGGGTACCGGCAGGTTGTTATTGATATAATTGCGTATTTCTGCACGCTGGGCGTCCGTGGCACCCAGATCATACGGCAAATCCCATCTTTCCAATTGATTTGTGGTCACATCGGTGCCGATCTGGTCAACCGATCTTGGCAGCTGGAACGGCAGCTTTCCGGTAGGCAGATAGTCTCCGAAGAGCAGTTGGGCAGTGGCCAGCCCTCCGCCGTTTCCGGGCCTGTAAACCACGACTACCGCAGCACACTTATTCAGTATATCCGTCAGCACGTAGGGCCGCGGCATTACCACCACAGCTATTACGGGTATGCCCCTGTTGTAGAATTTATCGATCTGGGCAACCTGATCGGCCGGGATAGTGGGCTGCTTGTCGGGCCATTCGGTCCCGTGTGTATAGCTCTTTTCTCCTATTACCACCACCGCGGCCTTGGCGGTGGCTGCATCATTAAGGACAACGTTCACTCCCGTACCTGCTCTGTCCTTTATGCCCTGGAAGTATGTTTTGGCCTGAGGGTTGTCATGATATATGGACTGCCAGATAACATTTGCAATGTTGTCGTTGGCCATGTCGTCGCTTGTGGCCCTGGGACCGGCTACCACAATGGTATCGCCGCTGTTTGCCTTCAACGGAAGCACTCCGTTGTTTTTAAGCAGAGTCAGGGACTGTCTTGCGGCTTCATTGACAATATTGTTGCTTTCCTGGCTGTGCCAGATGGAGGTGGGGTACTCGGGATCGCCATAAGGGTTTTCAAACATACCCAGCCTCATTTTCAGATCCAGTACTCTTCTGACTGACTCGTTAAGCCTGTTCCAACCTACCGAGCTGATAAGAGTGTTAAAATCTGTGCCCGAAGCCATGGCACCGCCCATTACATCACAGCCGGCATTAAGGCTTTTAACGGAGGTATCCGTAGCCGACGCCAGCCAGTCGGTGACCACCATGCCTTTGAAGCCCAGCACATTCCTCAGGTAGTCTATGGTAGGTTTGCTGACTCCCGCGCCTGCTCCCGCCGGATCCAGATATGGAGCTGAGCCGTATCCGGGCATTACTGTGGCGCAGTTTGCATCCATGGCGGCATACCAGGTTTTCATATGCCACTTGATGGTTGTGCTGTCATAGGTAATGGTCTGCTCTCCGCCGGCTCCCTGGCTTGGCCAGTGCTTTACGGTTATCATGATGGATTTCGGATTGACTTCCGGACCTCCCTGCATTCCGCAAATCATGGCGCGCATCATAGCCGCCGAATAGTCCGCATTTTCCCCGGTTCCCTCCTGGAATCTGGGATAGAGTACCTTTGTGTCAACCTCGGCTATGGGCGAAAGGGTTCCTGTGAAGCCCCAGGCTTTTTGTTCCCGGCGCTGGAGGTCTCCGCACTGCCATGCCAGATTGAGATTTCTGGTAGCCGCCAGACCCAATTCGGTGGGGTAAATGGTTTTCCAGCCATGAACCTTGTCTCCTGCAAAGGCTATAGGTATACCCAGCCTCTGAGCGGACGCCACTTTTTTCTGGGCATCGGTGATAAAGTCGGTTGTTCCGTAGGAGAATACAAAGCCCGCGAGAACATTCACATTTTGGATGGTGTCCGGCGAGTAGAAGAGCTGATTTATTTTCTCCTCGTCCGTCATGCGGGACATGAGGTCGTCCAGTCTGACCTGTATGGTGTTGTGCCAGTCCTCATAAGGTTCTATTGAACCGTTTTTGTTTAAGTCCCTGCTGCCGTTGATAACATTGATCCCGTCGGCAACCTGTTCTATATACGGAAGATAGATACTGAACTGGCCTATTCCCGACTGGCTTCTGTTTCCATTGCCGTCCGCGGCTATTACATACCATTTATACGTCCAGCGGTCGGCCAGAGATGGGGCCGTGTAGCTCGTTCCGGTCACCTCGGCCACTTTGGTGTATCTGTCCAGCAGATTTCCGGACGCATTCCAGTCGTAATCATTTCTGGATATGTTGATCCAGACCTCATATCTGACTGCTCCAGCTTTGGCCTGCCATGTCAATAAAGGCGTTCTTGTGTTTGTTATCATCTGTCCGTTAACAGGTGCTATGACATTGAAAGCCACGATCTTGTATTCTGCGGAAACCGCCTCGGAATTGGTCATCCCCTGTTTAACAGCTATTGCTTTTATCACGGTGGACACCGAAACATTTATGGGTCCCGTGTAGGCAGGCGATGAAGCCGTAGGCTCCGAACCGTCGGTGGTGTATCTTATGGCCGCCCCTTCGGTTGAGGAAGATATGGTCACGCTCTGGGCAGAACTGTAAGTTCCTGCGGCGGGTGTGAAGACAGGCTTCTCAACCTTGGGAGGAAGCGGTTCTGTCTGCCCGAATACTTCAAATTCCCAGAGGGAATAGCCCCAGGGCGTGTTTCTGGCAGTACCGTACATTCTCACATATCTGGCTGTCACAGGAGAAGAAAATGTTATATTTTCTATCTGTCCCGGTCCGTTGGGCTGGGTGAACTTGTCATCCCATTTGGAGCCGTCGGTGGAAACCTGGATTTTGTATTCCTTCCCGCTGGCCGCTTCCCAATTGAGCCTGACTCCGGTTACAGTATTATTGGAGCCAAGATCCACCGCTATCCACTGGGGGTCGCTGAATTCGGATTCCCACCTTGTTCCGGTATTTCCGTCAAAAGCCGCGGCCGCCCTGTTGCCGCCCAGATAACTGGAGGCCGTGGCAGTCTTATTCAGCGCGAGATTGTCCGGTTGGGTTCCAATATTGTATACGGCAGTCGTCACAGGAGAATCGCCCATTCCCTGTTTATATGCATACGCTTTTAATGTGGTGGTTGATGAAATATTTACCGGCCCCGTATATGTGGCTGATGAAGCCGTAGGAGCAGAGCCGTCTGTGGTATATTTAATGGTGGAACCGGCCGTAGAGCTTGTGATGGCCACATTCTGAGGCGAGCTGTAGTTGCCGGAGCCGGGAGTGAAAACAGGCTGTGCAACTGTCTCTTTCTCAGTAATAATCACATTTACGGCTGAATTTGCATGTGCGGTGAATGTAAGCGGGTTGCCCTCTATTACATTCCCGTTTGGATCTGTAGTGCGGAACTGCACCTGCTTCTGTTCCACCATATAGTTTACGCTCAAGGTCACTGCGGTACCCGTATTGTAGCTGATCATTCCGTTTATCTCGGTATTTTGTGTTTTTACATTTACCGCTCCGTTCAGGTCCGCCGGGCTGATCCCGATCTCAAGATACTGCGCGTAAGGCCCGGTTACGGGTATGTCAACCTGCTGCTGAGCCGCCGAAGCCGTAATGTCCAGCCAATTCAGGTTCCAGCCGTTGGTCACGGCTGAGATGCGCAAGGTCTGGCTTCCGGCCGCAAGCTGTACCGTAGCCGATACTGTCTGCCAGTTCTGCCAGCCGCCCGTATTGGGAACGGCAACCGTAGTCAGAGTATTGGAGCCCGACATAAGACTGAAGCTGGTTCCTGAATAGACGCTGGAAACTCTGAAATCCACATTGTAAGTTCCGGCTGTCTGCACATTTACACTGTAATCCATCCAGTCTCCCGCATCAGTATAGCCTACATTCAGGCCGCCTTCCGAGCAATTTTCGGTCTGTATTCCAAACATGGCGGTATAGTTTTCCGCCTCTATTCTTCCCGGATCGCCGGCCGCAGCTGTAACACGGTTTACAGGCACCTGTAAAATCATGCCGCATATTATGGCCGCCGCCAGCAGGATCGAAATAATTTTTTTCCTTAATATCATATAGTACCTCCTGTATTTATATATAGACACAACATTGCTTCCACCGCAGCAAGCCTCTGTGCATACAGGCGGAAGCAATGTTCCGGTTAATCCTACCAGCCTACGGTAATGACTAACCTTACAGGATTGTTATGTTCAAGATATGCCGCATAATTATTTACGTCGTCATAGCAGAATCCGTATGAAAGTCCGTCTATACTGTGGTCATGCCAGAATTTTGAATAAAAATTGCTGGGTGTGAGCTGATAAAAGTAATCCGAATTGGCCCAATGGGCAGGATCCGTGTATACTCCCCTGTTTAAGGCCGCGCATATTTTAGGATCGGCGGCGCCTCCGATGCCAAGGAATATATCCTGCGTAGTAGGCTTCGGCGTGCTCTCATGCCATACCTGGTTCACATAGCTGTCGAAGTAGTTGGCATAGGGACCTCCCGCCTTGAATCCGCCTTTGCACGGAGCCAGGATTCTGTACGGAGCTTTTACCAGGGTCTTGAATTCATCCGGAACCTCATTCTGGTACTCATTGAACAGCGCCTCACGGGTTTCGGTCTCCCCTACGGTCCTGTCATAACCGTCGGCGCATATGAGCCTGTGGGTTATGGGGAAGCCAAAAGCGTCAACTCTGGTGGTATTTCCGTGATATCCGCCTGCGTCAAGGGTAAATTCCACGAAGTCCCAGTAAATATCATTGTTGGGATCTGTGGGGTTATTTACGTCAGGGCCTGCGTAGCCGTTGTCAAAAACTTTTATATAGCAGGGCGAGCCCACGCTCAGATACATTCTGCCCGAGGAAACGGCAGGTGTGGAAACCAGCGGTACCTCGCTTATTTTATGATAGATGTTCGCATAGTTCTGTCCGTTCTTCGTCAGGTGCCCCGGAGCGTCATTCAAAGCTGTGGAGGTTGGTACGAGATTGCCGTTGGCATCCAGGTAACACAGCTTTTTGTCCGAATTCAGTCCCAGCACCGCCCAGTATATTTCACTGTCCGCATATGTGTTTCTGGTTCCGTTTTTAATTTCGAAATCCATTACTCCATTTGAAGTTCCCGAAATATTGTATGTGGCTCCGGCCAGTTCGGAATCCAGCATGCCTGCTTTTATTGCCACAGCTTTAAGGGAAGTGGTTGCTGCTATGCGGACCGGTCCCGTATAGGTCTGTGACGAGGAAGTTGGAGTTGTGCCGTCAACCGTATACTTTATGGTTGCTCCGGCCGTTGCACATGAGATGGTTACATCCTGCGCCGTAGGGTATGTTCCTCCCGCAGGTGAAAATACCGGTGTTGCGACCTGGGGTACAGGTTCACCGTAAATAAAATTCACCCAGTTGATGTTGAAGCCGCCTGTGGCAGCGTATAATGTCAGCGTTTGCGCACCGGCAGTCAGTTCAGCTGCGGCAGTAACGGTTTTCCAGTTCTGCCAGCCTCCGCTGTTGGTAACTGTGCCCGTGGCGAGAACCGTATTGCCGCTCCTCAACTGAACGGTACCGGAAGCATTTGGAGTTGAAAGCCTGAATTGTACCGTATATGTGCCGGTCTGAGCCACATCCACATTATAATTCATATAGTCGCCGGCTTCGATCCAGCCTACGTTCTCACCGCCTTCAGAGCATGGTTGGGTATCCACACCGTACATGGAATCATAGCTTTCGGCCTCTATTTTCCCGGGTATCGCTTTTCCTCCCGACGGGATATTGATAACGTATGCCGCCGCAGCTACATTTGAATCGCTCATTCCCGCTTTGACGGCAATGGCTTTTATTGTAGCCGAACGCGCAATACTGACAGGCCCTGAATACGTGGCAGAGGACGCTGTCGGTGTCGAACCGTCGGTAGTGTATTTTATTGCGGCCCCTGCCGTAGCGCATGAAATAGTGACGCTTTGCGCCGATGTATATGTACCTGCCCCGGGGCTCAGAACAGGCGTTTCAACCTGCTGTGCCGCTCCCGAGGTAATGTTTATCCAGTTGAGGTTCCACCCGTTGGTGGCTGCCTGAACCCTCAGGGTCCGGCTGCCTGCCTGCAGGTTCACAGGTGCGCTTACTGTCTGCCAGTTCTGCCACCCTCCCGTGTTGGGAACAGTTACATCAGCAAGTACGCTGGTTCCGGACAGCAGCTGGAGCCTTGTTCCGGCATACGGGCTTGACACTCTGAACTCAACATTGTAGACGGCGGTATTCTGAATATTGACACTGTATTCCATCCAGTCTCCCGCCTCAACATATCCTATATTCCTTCCGCCCTCCGAACAGGGCTCGGTCTGTATCCCATACATAGCCGTATAATCCTCGGCCTCTATTTTCCCGGGATCACCGGCTGCAGCATATGTTACGGCATCTGAGAAGATAAAACCGGCTATTAAACCAAACACCAAAAACATAGCAAGTGTTTTTCTTAACATAATTCTTTACCATTCCTTTCATTAAGTATTCACGCAGCAGGTAAATGAAAATGACTTGCCTGTAAATCAGGTATGCCTCTCCTTCTGGAGTTAGTCCCCTAACGTTAATGGTTTGGTATCAACCCCGGACAAACATAGGCATCATCTCTCTTTCTCACATTCAGAACAAATTATTAATAAACTTCGAATTCCCAGAGTGAATAGCCGTATGGAGTGGATCTTTGAGTTCCGTACATCCTCACATATCTGGCGCTTTTCGTCTCAAAGGTTATATCGTCCGTGGCCCCGTCGCCTGTTGTGGTGGAATATACGTCATCCCATTCCTGGGCATCGTTGGATACCTGTATAATGTATGCCTTTGCATAGGCGGCCTCCCAGCTCAGCTTCACCCTGCTGACATTTTTCTCCGAGCCCAGGTCCACATATATCCACTGGGGATCTGAAAACTCCGAAGACCATCGCGTTCCGCTATTTCCGTCAAATGCGTTCTGAGCTGTGTATGCGCCTTCATGAGAGGATTCGAAAGCGGTTTTATTCAACGCCAGATTTATGGGGTCGGTGCTGATTATTATATTTACAGACGCCACATCCGAAGCCTCCAGGCCTGTTTTATATGCAGCCGCTTTAACCGTTGAAGTATTTGCTACTGTAAAGGGGGCCGTATATGTCAAGCCACTGGCTTCCGACGGAGTGCTGCCGTCAGTTGTATATTTTATAACCGCCCCTGCCGTAGCGCATGTGATAGTCACAGTCTGAGGGTCGGCATAAGTTCCAGATGCAGGAGTCAGCACCGGTGCTGCTGTTTTTTCAGGTCCCTGTCCGGAAGACAGCTGAAAATTCAACCAGTTGAAGTTCCATCCGCCTGTCAGCACATATACTCTCAATGTCTGCCTTCCGGCGGAGAGATTTACGCTGGAGGTCACAGTCTGCCAGTTCTGCCAGCCTCCCGTGCTGGGTACTGCCGTAGTTGAAAGTATGTCGGAACCTTTTCTCAGCTGTATCTGGCCTGTGGTATTGGGGCTGGATATTCTGTACTGCACCGTGTAGGTTCCGGCTGTCTGTACGTTTACATCGTAGTCCATCCAGTCGTTGGTATCTATCCAGCCTACATTCAATGTTCCTTCCGAGCAGGCCTGGGTCTCCACATTGCTCATGGCCACATAGTCCTCAGCCTCTATCTTTCCCGGTATGGGGAAGATAATGGGCGCTATGGTATATGCAGCACTTGACACGACTGAATCCGCCATGCCCGGGCTTGTTGCGTATGCCTTTATCGTAGCCGTCTCCGATACTTTTATAGGAGCCGTGTATATTGGCGAGGTACTTCCGGGAGTACTACCGTCCGTGGTATACCGGATTGTCGCCCCCGCTGTAGCACAGGAAATGGTAACGGTCTGTGCTGTTCCGTAGTTTCCCCCTGCCGGGCTGAAAGTCGGCGGAGCCGTATGTGACACATTGCTGTCCCCCAGGGATACAAGTTCTATTCCGTTGCCTGTTCCGAGATTTCTGCTATACTTCTTCTCATCCGAATTATTCCAGTGTTCATGGACTCCAAGGCTGCCCAATCTGACTCCGTCCGGCGCATAAACAGTACCTGACGGCGGATTGTTCGCCATCGCTTCTTCATGGAGATAGCTGTCGGAATTTGCCATCATGTTTGCACCCATTTCGGCGTTTAAGAAATCAAAGCCCACAGAATCAAGCGCTACCTGGTCCAGAGACATGAAAACGCTTGCCGGCCAGCTGTTGTTGAAGGGCTTGGATTTCCATCTCTCGGGAACTATGTCGGAGTGTTTGGCCCCATACAGGCCATCCAGTATGTTTATCAGGGTCTTTCCGCCAAGATCCTTATCCCCCATAAAATCTACGAAGGGATTGTAGGTATTGTAAGGCCTTGCCAGGTCATGGTCTATGCCGTTCAAGGTTCCGTAATGGTTCTTTGCGCTGAGCGTCATGCCTGCCAGAGGATGAGCCTTTATAATAGGCATGTCGATCAGATAGGCAGCCTGGGCTACCACAGTTGGTATCCTGTCGCCGCAGTAATTGGATTTGGAGTACTTGATCAGCGGATCTGACCACTGTTTTGCTATTCTGCCGTCTCCTCCGTTCTGATCCACAAACACCACATTTGGAAATTCATTTTTGCAATAGGTATAAATATTGTCGGTTATGTATCTTGAAGCATCATATATGGTTATATTCTGCTGGGGAACTCCTGCGGTATTGATCAGCTGCCTCAGAACCGACAGAATCAATTGCGGAGAAGGATTGATATTGTTCAGCTGCTGGTCATGGCTGGACCTGGTGTTGTTGCAGTTGATCTTTATGGCAATCTTTTCACCGCTGGCGTAGCCCACATTTCCCTTGCCGTGGTTCTGGTTAAAATACTTGAATATTGAATCCCAGGCCGCTGCGTCGGTGGCGGTGCCGGTCAGTGACTGAACCGAATCGGAAATCATTCCGTCCACAAGAGTCTGGTTTGTATTTCCGGCTTCCCACCAGAATCCGCTTGTTCCGTTCCATGTGGTGGCATTGGCATTGCGGACCCATGTAACTCTGCCAGGGAATATACCCTTTGCCACTCCCATGGGAGTATTGGGGGCATCAGGCGGAGCAAAGGCCTTTGCCGTACCGGGGATGCCTCCGACCGCAAAAACCGTCACCAGTGCCAGGCCGGCCGCAAATGCCGATATGGCCGCTATATATTTTGATTTTTTGGCTTGCTCTCTGGATTTCTTTATTAAGGCTGCAAATCCGAAAATTCCCGTTGCCCATGTAATAAAGCTGGCCGCTACGGGAGCTGCAGCCCGCATGCACGGATATGCCGCTCTGCTCGGTTTTGGAATAACACGCACCAGAAACCATATGAGCGACACGAGACCGAAAACGGGAAAGAGCCACTTTCTCCACCCCTTCAGTTTCTTAGGAACTTCCGGTTCCACAGGTCCTCCGCTGATTATTCTGCCCGTTTTGGGACACCTTTTTATTTCGCTGCATGTACTGTTCGAATCCATATTCAATCCTCCATTTCTCATGTTTATGCCCATGCCCCGCATCTCGCACAAAACATCATGAAAACCGGCATGGGCCCGGTCCCCCTTTATAATTTTCTAAAAATTTCTTTCAACCTTCACAGATTGTAAATCCGGTCCGGACGGGTATCTATACCAAAAATACAAATCCGGACCTCATATGTAGATCATTTTTACCTGTAAACTTCAAATTCCCACAGGGAATAACCGTATGGCAGCGCCCTCTGGGTTCCGTACAGCCTCACATACCTGGCGCTTTTCTGCTCAAAGGTGATATCGTCCTCAGCTCCGTCCCCTGTGGAGGTGGAATATACATCATCCCACTCCTGGGTGTCGTTTGACACCTGGATCTTATATTCCCTTGCATAAGCTGCCTCCCAGCTCAGCTTTACCCTGCTGATATTCTCCGGGGCCCCCAGATCCACATATATCCATTGGGGATCTGAAAACTGTGAGGACCAGCGTGTTCCCATATTTCCGTCAAACGCATTCGCGGCTGCGAACGCCGCTTCATGGGAGGATTCAAAGGCCGGTTTATTCAACGCCAGGTTCACCGCATTTGCATCTATGGTAATAGTTGCCGAAGCTATATCCGAGGCATTCATTCCCGCTTTCAGTGCAATCGCCTTAACAGTGGCAGTTGAACTGACTGTAAACGGCCCGCTGTACACTGTTCCTGAATCAGCCGCCGGATTTGACCCGTCGGCGGTGTATCTGATCTCAGCCCCGGGAGTGGCGGCGGCAATGGTAACCTGCTGCGGTGACGCATATGTTCCGGCGGAAGGTGAAATAACCGGTGTTGCAACTTTTAAAGGAATTTCTGTGGTTCCGCCGGGCACGCCGAATATTTTTATTTCATTTATGGACGCCCATCCCGCTGTGGAACCCGTTACGGTTATTTTTACATATCTTCCCTGACGGGTATTGACGGTATTGATCCTGTCTTTCGATACACCCATGGCCGTATTGTTCTGCCTGTCAACCGAAAGCCCATAATTTACGTCATCATCGCTGAGCTCGATCTTATACCTGTATGCTCTGCCGGCATTGCTGAACCAGTCGATCTCATATCCTCCGATCTGGTATTTCTGTCCGAGATCGATTTTCAAGGTCTGGGGATATGATGCATCAGCGGCACACCACCTGGTGTTAGCGCTACCATCAATGGCATACTCAGAATAGTTCCCGGCCTGAACGCTGCTTGCGGTAACCGGCTGCCCCGGTCTCTGCACTTCCGTCTCGGCCGATACGGCAAACACCAGGTACAGGTTGCTCCCCGGAGCCACATTTATGCCGTGGCCGTTGGAGGCAAAATAACCGTTTTCACCAGGAGCCATCAGCCTGCTCTTGTAAATATTGTGCACCCTGCCGTTGACGGTAACGGTATCGTTCAATTTTACCCAATTGTAGCCGTCGCTGTTGTTATGGACGGGCATGGGATTTGCCGCGTCGATCAGCTGATATATATAACAGTACTTATTTGTAAAGAACTGGTACAGGTCTGTGGAAGAGCCGTCGGGCGCATCCCTCAGAAAGGCCTGTATGTAATCTCCTCCCGTGAGATAGGACGGAAGTGCCGGAAATGTTGCGGAGCTGTCTATATAGACCTTCATACCGGCCTGAGCGTTATGTACCACATGGGCATTGGGCAGCGGAGGCGTCAGGCTGTCTCCGTGAGTGCCCGTATAGGCGAAATCCACCATTACGGAATCATTGTTGACAGGATTATTGGGGTTTCCCGGATCTCCGGGATCCTCCGGATCCTCAGGCTGTGTCGGATTTACCACCGGTTCATTTCCAAGCGTGATGGAGTAACCCTGGGGTTTTACGGTGGAAAGTCCGTTTGTATCGTCCACAGGTACCGATGTGACCGTGACGCTGCCGGACTGCAGCCCGTTCCGCGACGCTGTCAGCGTAAAATTGCCCGCCGTTCTGCTGGATCTTACAAACACCCTGTTTATACCGCACTCTGTATTCAGGTAATCCTTGAATATGCTGTTTTGAATACCGCTGTTGTATCCTCCCAGGAATTTTCCCTGACCGCTGTATGTGAAATCAACGCGGCCTTCATCCGTAGGACATCTGTTTCCATTGGCATCCACAACCTCCACATCAAACATGGCGATATCCGAGCCGTCGGCTCTGAAGCCTTCCGGTCCAACAACAGGCGTGAGCTTGATTTTGGCCGGCGCACCTGCGGTTACTATGGTCTGCTCCGCCACCAGATTTCCGCCCTTATAGCCTGTGGCCTTTATTTTTCCCGAATGCCAGGCTACATTGTTAAACGCAAATTCAAAATTATTGGACCTGGTTCCGTAGCCGTAATCGGTGAGTAAATTGCCGTTGTCGCCATAGGCTGCCAGCTTTACCTGGTCACAGTTGGATATGACGTACATGTTTTTGACCGTACCCTGGGGATAATTCCAATGTCCCAGTATGTAAACCTCAGGGTCTACGTTCTGAGCGGCCTGCAGGGCAAAATAGGTCTCTTTGGGAAGTCTGGCTGCGTCAACGGCGCCGGACACCCTTGCGACCTCAGTACCCACCATACGACCGTGGCTGATGGAATCCGCGAAAATGATCTTGGCTCCTCCCACCATAACACTGGTCAGTCCCTGTCCTCCCCGCTTGGACCAACGGTCGTTATACTTCTTGACATTCATCCTGGCCAGATCTTCAGAGCTGTTCAGCAGGAAATCGTCCTGCGGATATTCGCTGATGGTATTTCTCGGATCCGCTATATTCCTGTAGCCGAAGCTCGGAGGCGAATACTTATCCCAGACTCTTCTGGGAGCTTCAGCCCTGCTGTATTCAGCGTCCCATATGGGATGCGTATTTGATGTGCCGGGATTATCCATGGTAGCCAGATACTCCGCCACGGGCTTTAATATGTCGGAATTTGATCTGGTGCCCACCATCCTGCCTCCGTGGGGATCCCACTGGTCTCTTATATCCCTCATCTGAGACATGTGCTCGTATGTGATGAATTGATTTCCGCCTTCATAAAATAGAATGCTTGGATTGTTTCTGAAATATATGGTCACGTCTCTCATCAATTCAAGACGCTGATCCCACTGCCGCCCGGTAACATCGTTTTCACCGTCTCCCGCCGGGCATGCATATACTATTCCAAATTTATCGGCCGCTTCAATATCCGCCTTTTTAGGCGCTGTATGCATTGGCCGTATAAAATTGGAATTGGACTCCTTCATCATTTTAAAATCATATTCTTCAAGCCAATTTGGCGCCATGCCAACCGTCGCCCACTCAGTGGTGGATCTTGGGGCATAGCCTTTCAGATACAATGGATTTCCGTTGAGCAGAAGCCCGTCTTTTACATTAAAAGTGGCCTTCCTTATTCCAAGGGGTGATTCCACCACGTCAACGGCATTCCCATTGATCCTCAGCGTGGTATATACCTTGTAGAGATAAGGGTACTCGGTAAACCACATGTGCATTTGAGTCAGATTTCCGGTGGCGGTAAAGGTTGTTTTCTGCCCCGCCTGGATTGTCTGAGGCTGTCCCTGTGCGGTCAGAACACCGTTTCCGTCACGGTCCACCACTGTCATTTCATAGCTCACCGTCTCAGCCCCGGTTCCGTCATTCTTCACCTCCGCCTCGGCGGTGATATCGGCTGTTTTGGCAACAGGGTCTATATTGGTTGCATAAACATATGTGCCCGATGTTCCCAGATTGCTGTACAGAGGCAATGTCTGGTAAACCCTGCCTGTCAGATGAAGATAGACATTCTTTACTATACCTCCGTACATCGGATTGAAAGGAGGCGTATCCCACTCGTAACCAACGCCTGATGCCGTCTCTTTATACCCAAGAGAATTATCGACCTTCACCGCCAGAACATTTTCGGCAGCGCCGAAATTGACATAGTCGCTGATGTCGATGCCGCACGGGCCTACCCCATTTTCATGCCTTCCCACAAAAGTGCCGTTGATATAGAACTCACCGGCCTGGCGTATGCCCTCAAATTCCAGAAATACCTTCTTCCCGGCGTCTCCGGCGTCAAGTCTGAAGTGTTTTCTGTACCACGTCTTGCCGGCAAAGCCGTAATCGCCGCTTCCTGTGACCCATGTGTCATAGTGGTCCACATCATTGTATGTATGCGGGAGACTTACGTTTTGCCATGCGGAATCGTTGAAAGCAACAGCTTGCGCACCGGCGACATCCTGCCTTACAAACTTCCAGTCGTAATTGAAGCTGTATTTTTCCCGCTGGTTCGGATCAGGCTGGTATGCAGCCTGTGCATTATCAACGAACGAAAGCCGGGAAAAATCCACCGTCATCATTGAAAGAATTGCAAGGATCAGAAGAAAAACCAATCCTCTTTTCATATAAATTCTCCTTTCTAAAAAAGCTTTTGGAAAACAACCCATCCCGAAACAGCAGCATCGGGAAAGGAAGTACCAAAAGCCCTTAATATTTTTCCTGATAAGTAATTTTTCCATGGCTGCCATCACCCCGATGTCTTCATTAACTTATTTTTGTTAAATCTATGCCAAACCAAAATACACTTCACGAAAAACCGTACGATTCAATTTTATTTGCATATTATTATATTTACAATTATTTCCTGCAACAATTATATATTAAATCAAACTACGGCGGAATAGGCATATATTACTAACTATACCAATTCCCGGTCCCAAAATATTTCCCAGCCGGCGTTGCATAAATATGCATAAAACAGGGGCATAAAAGCCTTATTCAGGCCTTCATACCCCATTTCCGCCAACGGAAATAAATCATTATTCCAATATAGATTGCAGAAACTTTTTTCTCTAATAGGTATTTCTGCTGAAAACCTCCCGCTGGACATCCCTGGGCAAATCCACAAATCTGGCGCTGAAGCCCCCCACTCTCACAAACAGGTCTTTGTACTTTTCCGGTTCTTCCATGGCCCTTTCAAGATCGGCTTTGTTTATGACAGTTATCATGGCCTGGTTTCCGCCCTTTTTAAAGTAAGTCCTGAGAAGGGCTTCAAACTGCGCCCTGTTTTTTTCAAACATATCCCTGCCAAATCTCATGTTGTGGACCGCGCCTGCGTGTATCCCGTGATCCGGCTTGGTTATGGAGTTTATCATTGCGGTTACGCCCTTCTTGTCATTTCCGGCTGCGGGAGTATTTGCGTTTGCCATGGCGCCGCCTGCCCTGCGCCCGTCCGCCGAAGCCGCGCCCCATCTTCCCAGAGTTGTGTTCATCCCGTTGTTGATGATTACCGCCAGATAGGAGTGCAGACCAGTCCTGTTCTTCTGGTCCCGTATGGTGTTGCAGACGAAATCATGGACTTTTACCAGCATTCCGTCGGCATTTTCATCATCGTTTCCAAACTTAGGGCAATCGACCATCATTTTGTGTTCTTTTTCATATCCGTTGAAATTGTTGTCAAGTATTTCAAGAAGCTTATCAGCCGTCAGGAGCTTCCTGTCATAAACCAGCTCCTTAATTGCTGCGAGGCTGTCAGCGGTGTTTACATTTCCATAGGTTTCAAGGGTTCCTCCAAGATACCTGATCCCCCCCGAAAACATGCCCTTATCCCTTTCCATGCAATCGTCATAGAGCATGCTCATATAGAGGTATGAAGCGCTTTTGCCCAGTACGTCGTACTCCAGCTCCTCGTGATCGGCCAGAATCTCAATGAAATAGGTCACCTGCTTTTTATATGCTTCAAACAATTGGTCAAAGGTATTAAAATCTTTCAGTTCTCCAGTCTTCAGCCCGGACTCAAAGCCCGTCACAGGATCAATGCCGTTGTGCAGCGTCACTTCCAGAGCTTTCAGTAGATTTATGGAACCGCTGGGAGTACCGTAGCTGCGGTGGTTGAGGACATATTCCCCACAGCCGAAGGGGACATAGTTCACAGCTTCTTCCGCCGGTACGTCAAATGCCTTGCTCACAGCCGGCACATTTACGTCGTCGTTATAGAGAAGGGGGAAGGTACTGCCGCTGCCAATAACATCTATGGCTTTTTCCATCACTTCCGGGTTCATTCCCTCGTAAAAACGCAGGGTGAGCTGGGGCAGTATGTTTTTTACACGCTTTGATGCCTCCATAGCCACCAGGGCGAACCTGTCCGCATTTTCCTCATTGGGCCTGCCCTTTCCCCCTATGATTACCCTGCCGTCCACATCCACAATGAGTTCTCCTATGAGCCTCCATACGGACATTACCATTTCAAGGGCTTCATCCTGGGTGATCCTTCCGCTGTCAATATCTCTTGCATAGAAATCACCCAGATAGACATCCATGCGCCCGAATTCCAGGGAACCGCACATGGTGGAATACAGCCATGCCAACTGCAGCGCTTCTCTGAAAGAATCCGGCTTGTTTTTTGATATGTTTTCCAGCACATCCGCCATCAGCTTCAATCCGGCTTTTCTTGAGCCGCTTTTTGCATCAGCCGCCAATTCCAGGGCCTGATCCCTGTAGAACCCGCAGATTTCAACAAAATGCTCAAGCACTGTCAGCATACCCTCATACAAATTTACATTTCCGCCCTTGGAGGCCGCCCTTGACCGGTATTCCCTCACCTCTGCCATAAGCCCGGGTATGCCAAGTTTTACAAGCTTTTCGTAATCAATATACACTCCTGCCATTCTATAGAGAGGCGTGGCTATTTCAGGCTCATACAAAAATGGGAACTGGGCTATTTTCTCCTTGCACAGAACCTTATTCATATCTTCCGTAAATGCCGCCTCGATCTTTCTTGTGGTGGTTTCCTTCCTCCAGAAAAGCAGCATGTCCATTATTTTTTCTCTTTGGTCAGGATTGATTTTCCCATTTTCGATGGCATCCACTATTTCAAATTCGTTGCAGAAATATCCGAAGCCTCCGAACTGGGGACTAAAGCCCACCGACCCGTATTTCACCCGCCCCGCAAAGAGATCCTGCTCCTGGATTCCGGTGAGTATTGCCGGGAACTGGGCTTTTAAGCACATGGCTTCGCGGATTGAAATGTCGTGGTTTTTATACTTTCTATAGGTCTCTGTAAAATTGATTTCCATCGTGAAATCAGATTTAGCCATATTGATTACCCCTTTCTATTCAAATTATTCTATGATACTTTAATATTAGTGTTTCAACGTATATTTTTCTTGTATTGATTTGATAAAAACTTTGTGCTATATTGACTATATGCTATATTCAAGGAGGAAAAAAGGATGCAGGCGCAGACATTGAGCTTGAGCAATTATTTACGTCCGGGAATGGAGTTCAGCGGCAGCTTTTTTACATCCGTAAAATTTATCTCAACAGAGCACAACCATGACTTTTTTGAATTTTGTTTCATTACGGAAGGAAAAATACTGCACCTGATCAATGGGAACAGGGAGATCCTCCACCAGGGCAGCTTTCTGTTCATACGGCCTGATGACGTCCACTCCTTTGAAGCTATTGACAACCAATACTTTCAGTTTATAAACCTGGCGGTGGCTCCCAAAGCCATTCAGGATATGTTCAGCTATTTAGGCGAAGGCATAAAACCCGAACGTTTTTTTGCTGCTCCCCAGCCCATCCTTTCCGTAATCCCCAAATCCGAAGTGGAATCCCTGAAATCAAAGCTGGAGCATTTTATCCTCATGCCCCGGTATGACGAGGGAAAGATAAATTCCGATTTAAGAGCCGTTCTGGTAGAACTTTTTACTCACTATTTCCCCGTGAAGCTGTGGGAGAACAAGACTTCTGTTCCTGTGTGGCTGGACTGGCTCTACAAGGAGATGCAAAAAAAAGAAAACTTTGTGGGAGGCATATCGGTAATGCAGAAGATCGCCTGCAAATCGCCCGAACACCTGTGCAGGGAATTCAAAAAGCATTTCAACAAGACCCCCACGGATTTTATCAACGATATACGACTGAACTATGCCAAAAATCTTCTCATTTTCAGTGATGAAAAAATAATCGACATAGCCTTTTCCTCAGGGTTTCAGAATTTGAGCCACTTCTGCCATGAATTCAAGCGCAAGTTTCTGATGCCCCCTACGTCGTACAGGAAACTATATCAGAAGGTTATCGGCACCGAGCAGTCATGATTTGCCTTACCTGTCCAGGCCAACTTCTATAATGCAGCTTTCACTTCCCACAGTCAGCTGCTCCAGTGCCTGTTTTGGAATTTTTGCTGACTTTCCGCCCTCCGTCTCATAGCTGACGGCTTTACCGCCGACCCTGATATTTGCAATTTTATACTCTTCAAAATCCAGCCCCTTGGGATTGGAATAAACCAGCTCCACTCTCTTTCCCAGGAAAAAAGCACATGCCGCCGCCTTTCCCCCATGACCAAACTGTTCCTTCACAAGCTTTGGCGCGAGAACCAGATCGCCGTATTCCCCCCTGAAGCCGAACATCTCTGTCAGAACGGTCATCAACAGCCAGCTTGCGGAGCCTGACAGATAGTGGTACATTCCTCTTCCCTCATGGGAGATGTATTCCGGAATGCCCGGATAAATCCTGGCTTTTTCGGTATTGTTGGGAAGCGCGTAAATGGTTTTGAATACCTCATAGGCCTCCTTGACATACCCTCTCCTGTATAAGCCGTTCATGAACATTACCACCATATGGTTGAAGGTGCCGCCCGTCTCCTTCTCTCCGTACACCACCGCATAGCCCCTTCCGAAGTTCAGGGTGTTGGGGCCCAATGGCGTTGTAAGCCGGAACCCTCCCGTAACAGGATCCTTCAAAATACCTTTTACCGCGGCAAAAGCCTTTTTGATCTGTTCATCCGTGGCGGAGCCCGACATTATTGCGAAGGTCTGGGCTGTCAGGTTCATTCTGGTGCAATCTCCATGATCTCCGTCCACCCTGTCTCCGTCATTGTTGTAGTACCCGTTAAAGAAGCCGTGGCCCGTTCTGGATTCGATCCATTCCTTTTCTCTGACATGCCCGAGTATCCAGTTGCCCATTTCAGTCAGGTCCTTTGCCAGCAGTTCTATTGACACATCCGCCTTTTCCCCCGAAAAGCCCTCATTGACCGCTTCAAAATACTTATAAAGCCGGTTTCTCTTGTCTTCCGGAGAATCATAATCAACTTTCCCGTTCAGGCCGGTCAGAATTATCAGTTCCCTGAAAAGCGCAATTGTCTCCGTCTTCTTTACTTTACTGTATTGGAGCAGGAGCTGGGCGACGGTAATGAGATTCCAGCCGTAAAATGCCGAAAACGGAACCGTTTCCCCCTTCTCGTTGGCCATGTCCAGCAGGTCGTTCCAGTCGGCGTCCTCCAGCTTCAGGTTGTTGTGGTCCCCCACATTGTGGAAGCAGGTGAGATGCTGGACCAGCACATGCTCTATCAGGCTTCCGCTGTATACATCCCCCGAAGCCGTTTTCTGTTTTGTTCCGTCGGTTGGCTTCCAGCCGTTGTCCCTGGCCTTTGCCCTGCTTATCTGATGATCTTTCCAATAGGGCAGCTCCGTAAAGAATACGTCAAGATCTCCCGTCTGGTCGGCATAGAGCTTGATTGTAAAATATGGCCATACGCCGTGATCCATCCACACCCTTGATATCTTGTTCCTGTCTGCGGCAAATTTTCCAAGGCCCTTTTCTATGATGGTGGCATTGCTACCGTCAAGCCTCACCCCGCCAAAACTGGCGGTGAGGGTATCCTTCATTTCTTCGGGATACTGGAGCAGCAGGGCAAGGCAGTCCTGCCACAGGTCGCGCCAGCCTCTTCCGCCCCTGCCGTAGTCGAAATGGGGCAGGAAGGAGTTTCCGTATATCTTTCTCAATATGGGCTGCAAGGCCACCCAGTGCATCCATTTGCTGAAATTGTCGTCGCCTGTTTTGAAGGAAATCCGTTCAACTCTTTCCTTCCAGTAGCTCATGTTGTTCTCCAGGGCCTTACTCACTTTTTCAGCGCTGCCGTACCTTTCAATACAGCGCAGTATATCAGATTTTTCCTGTGTGACCCCCTCTATGAGGATATAGCCCTTTGTTCCGCCGGGAGCCAGTTCCGTTTCCCCGAATCTGACGGCCCCCACTGCTTCCATGCCGTCGCGCCTGTTGGGAGGAACCTGGTAGGGAGGTATGTTTTCAACCACGGCCTGGGGCCACTCAAAGCTCCCTCCCTCTCCGATGAACTCCGCAACCGTTGGAAACTGGCCTACGGGTTTCTCCGCATTTTCTCCTGCGGCAACCGCAAAATAAATGGTGCTGTTGGGCTTGTGCCCTCTCTCATCATGATTGATGGCCGGTTTCACCGCAAGTCCGTATTCGTTCATTTCAATCCTGTGGGCCAGTGAGGTCCAGTGGTTGTGGTCCCGCTGGCTGTCCGCCGATCTGCCGTATATGGGCAATGCGGTGGTAGACGTGAACTTCAGCGCTTCATTTGATATATTGGTCACCCTGACCCACATTATTTCAACGGCGTCATCGGTTACCGGCGCAAAGCTGGTGATCTCCGATTTGATTCCCGCCTCCCGGTCCTCCCTCACAAGGGTGTGGGCCAGAAAAGTTCCTTTTATGACCGTATCCGTTTTGTCACTGTCCGTAAACAGATTTGCCAGCTGCTTTGCGGAATTTCCCGTAAGGGAATAAGGACCTGTTTTATCACTGTAGATCCAGAAATTTCTTGCGGACCTGGTATTGTAAAGGTCCGTCATAACCAGGGGCAGCCTGAGAAAGCTGTGCTGGCCGGTGGTGGCGTCGCCGTGGAGGCTGGGAGTGACTGAACCCATTATGCCCGCCTCATTGCAGATGGGGAAGTAAAGCTGATTGACCGCATGCGGATTTTTCCACTCAAAGGAGCCCCGGTCATCGGTATACACCCATTTTACATTTTTGTTGTTTTTCATTTTAACCCTCCGCTATAAAATAATGTCAATTTATTTTGATATTTGTACTGCCCGATTGTTTTAAAATATCCAGCCAGCGGTCTTTTGTCTCCTGATTCGTGTTTTCAAGGGCAAGCTGTCCGCTTTCCAACCCTATGCCCGCCCCTTTTGACACTCCCATGTTGTGGTATGGCATTATCTCAATGCCCATGAGCCGGGGATACTTTTCCGCCAGTCCGGCAATGCCTCTCAGGTGATCCTCCGTATCGTTCACACCGGGTATGAGAGGACATCTCAGTATTATTTCAGCCCCTTTTTTATACAAAAGCTCCAGATTGGAAAGAATCAGTCCATTGTCGACTCCGGTTAGCTTTTTATGTCTTCCGCTTCCCGTATCCTTGTAATCAAAAAGAAATATGCCGGTATACGGAAGGAGCTTTTCATAATGTTTCCACGAAGCGTAGCCGCAGGTTTCCAGGCATGTGTGGATACCGGCTTCCCTGCACATTTTCAGGAGCTCCAGCGCGGCTTCCGGCTGAAGCATGGGTTCTCCGCCCGACAGAGTCACTCCTCCTCCCGAAGCCTTATAAAAGTCCATATCGTTTTTGACTTCATCAAAAATATCCTTAACGCCCTGCCTGTAGCCGTAAATGCTCAAGGCTCCGTAATTGCAGACTTCAACACACTTGCCGCATGCTATGCACAGGCCGAACTTTACCGTATGCCTGTTGTCCGCCGTCTGGTGCGCGCCCGTGGGACAGACGCCCACACAGGCCATGCAGTCCACGCACCTGTCCCTGTTAAAAAACAGCTGCGGCTGGCCGGTCCACGATTCCGGATTGTGGCACCACATGCATCTCAGCGGGCAGCCTTTAAAGAATACCGTTGTGCGTATTCCGGGGCCGTCATGGAGTGACCCGCGCATAATGCTGATAATGGTCGCCTTCTTTAAATCAGCCAAATATGTCACCGCCTTAAAATGTAATTGTTCAAATATTGATATATAGTATCCTGATGTGTTATGCTTGGGCAAACTCTGCATTCTGTTGACACTATGATATTAACAGCCCGCAATATAAATATCTTGTTTGGAATTGATATGCGTTTTGTGCTGTGTTGATTATTCGACAATGACAAAAAAACCGGGGTTGTATAAAATAATAAAATTCAATATATGTGAAAGGTTCTTTTTGAATCGGGTCCGCCGGTACAGCATACATCAATGTGAAGCACGTACAGGTATGGCGTGCATCAATAGCTGAGCGCATTGCAGGATTTGATTTTAGCTGTTGGCGAGGAATTGGTATTTTAGCTGTAAAACAGACAGGAGGTCTGTTTTAGCGAACTATGAAGCCACGGATGGTGAATGTGAGCGACAGTTAAAATGCCAAAGCTGAGCCATTACAGATAATTCAAATACTGCACTAAGACGAAGCTATTGATGCACGGTGTACCTTGTGCTGCACATTGATTGCAAGTCAGTGCGGGAGGACCGGTCATAATTTAAAATTTCACATACATTGAAATATAATTTATTTTATACAACCCCGGTTGTTTAAGGTCATTTTTTGCTTGCGGCAAAGCTGTCCAGCTGTTTCTGGCATTCGGCCAGCACTTTATCCAGCCCTGAGCTCTTCTGTCTTTGGATATACTCATCCACAGCTTTGTCAATATCCTCAGATTTAACAAGCCCGTAGATCAGAGGCCTTCCGAACTCCTGGAATATCTGATCCCTTCTGGAGATTTCATTTTTAACGCTGTCGGTATTATAAAATATTCCGTCCACAGGGTTATCAATATTTACAGGATTTTTGGCATATTCCGCCTCTTTCTGCCAGAAGCCTTCGCCATAAGTAGCGTCAGGCCTCATAAACTGAGGCTTCCAGAGAGCCCACTGTCCCGACCAGTCCATATAATTGCTGTTTGACGACGTCATACCGTCCGGATACTTGGCTGCTTTTCCGTCAAGCGTATAGGTCTTGCCTTCAATGCCGTAGGACACCATATCGTAGAATTCCTGGCTGGTTTCCACCATATTCATCCACATGAGGGATCTTTCGGGATTTGCGGCGTTTCTGTTAACAGCCATGCAGTTTCCCAGAGGAGTGCGGTTATAAAATTTGTTATCGGGATACAATTCCGAGTATTCCTTTGTAAAAGCAGGATCCTTAAAGGGTTCCACAGCAAGGGACCATTCATGGGTTATTACTCTGCACAGGGTGGTCCCGTTGTCCCATTTGTCCTGCTCATACATTTTATCCGTCATTTCATCCTTTGAAATTATTCCGTCCTCCACCCATTTCCTGATGATTTTGACCGTATCCCTGAATGTCTCTGTCTGTTCTATGGGAACCAGCTTTGAAGCGTTCTGGTTTATGTCGTAGTAGAAATTATGAAACTCTGCGTCCATCAGGCCGTCTCTCAGCAAGGTGACCTGGAAAACCTGGTTTATGTTGTTCTGCCCCAGAGCCAGGACTGTCTGGTCCGGATATGCTTTCTTGAATTCGTGGACCACTCTGTCTATGTCCTCAATTGTCTTTACCGAGTTCCGCTCGATTTTGAGCCCAGCTTTTTCGGCTGCATCCGCTCTCCAGTCAAACCACGGGCGCAGGCTTCCGGACAGGGTCCACGGAAGGGCTACCACCTTGTCGCCCACTGTGGCGGGCTTCAGGGTTCCGGTCTCCTGGTATTTTTTGTACAGGTCGGGCGCATATTTTGGCAAAAGCTCTGAAATGTCCATGTAGGCGCCTTTATTCTGCATCTGTGTGTACGCCTGCCACGGCCCGTCATAGTTCATATCCCAGTCGTCCCCCGAGGAGGCCATGACCATAAGCTTGTCTTTGTAGTCTCCGAAGGCTATCCAGTTTACTTCATAAGTACAGTTCAGC
>JAEWSZ010000021.1 GCA_023397905.1 Bacillota bacterium
CCCCGGTACCGAAGCCGTCCGGCACGTACCTTGAGAAATTCAATTTCTGCTCAATAAGCACAAGAGGGTCCGGGCACTGCAGTTTAACCTGGGCAAGCTGCTCCAAAATAAAACTGACATAATCGTCCGTATGAGTATCCATCTCATCACTGTCATATTGGGATACGGGCTTCCTGGAGCGCATCCTCAGGGCTTTCCTCAGCTTATGTTCTGCAAGTGCATGGGCGGCAGAGCCCTCTGCTGCTGCTTCGCTGGAAGTATCCTTAAATTCCTGCTCCAGTCTGGCAGATGGGGTGCATATCATCCAGCGGTGGGCGGATGAAGCCGATAAAATTGCGTGTCCACTCATTTCAGTTCCTCCGCATCCGCCAGAAGAGCGGCATAGTTTTCCGGATTGATTTCGCTCAGTTTCTTTGCTCCGTGCTTTTCAAGAAGTGCCCGTACTTCGGCTGTGAAACCATCATGGGATTTATCTGCTAGCACTGCTCTGACCTGCTCAAGTGTTATCTTTTTCTCATCCGGTTTTGGCTCCGGTGCCGGTAATGGTTTTTCCTGCTGTCCCGCATTTACGGCTTCATTATTTGCTATTTCTTCTGACAATGACTGCAGGCTTTCAGCCAGATTGGCAAGACTGGCAATCACATCAAGCAGCTTAATCTTGTTCATCTCCTCTGCCTCCTTCCTTGCTAACCTCGTTAATAGACAGAGATTCCACGCTGTCTCCTGGAACGATGACAGTTACACGCTGTCTGTTTCCGAGCAGGAAGCGCAGGAGCTTCTCCCTGACGGTCACATGACGGCAGCTTACAATCCCGCCTTCCGGCATTTCTTTTGAAACACTGATCCGTAGTGTGTGTTTCATGTGTAGTACCTACCTTTCCAAAGGCTTCATTTTCTATGTGCCTTCATTGAGTAGCCATGAAAGAAACGGCATGTGAGGTTTTTTATAAAAGTTTTTTCAATGTTTTATAGGCAGTATGTAATCGGTGGGATATGGCCGAATGGTCCACTCCCTCCCGTTTTGCATATTCATTTACGGAAACTCCGTCAAAATAAATGGCTTTGATGAGCTCCCGCTGCTTTGGTTTCAGCCTGTCCACGGTATTCCGGATATGCTGCCTTGTATACCTGCTTTCAAGGTCAGCAGCCATCTCCGCACTTTCGGAGCAGAGCCTATTCCTATACTCAAAAGCGTCACGGGATAAGCGCGGATTGGTATCTGCCTGTCCATCAATATACTCATAACTGTCCATGGAGGTATGGCGGCGGGTTTCCTTTCTGTTGATGTTGTGTTCCTTCCTGTCGAGGTCAAGGATGATTTCTCCCCATTCTTCTGAAACCTCAATTTCCTGTGTTTCTCCTGTTACTGACGTGTACCTGATTTTCATATCTGGTATCTCCTTTCCTTGCTGCCGGACAAGCCGGAAACAGGAGATACCCAAAAAAAGCGTAAAAAAATAAGACCCAGGCAACACTGTTTCCAGCGTTACCCCGGTCTTTTATGGTGGCTTCTATACCGCATACCCTGCGGGAGGAACGTGAGCGGCGTCCTTGCGCAAAGATTCATCTTAGGCGGTATATGCCCCGGTTAACTCAGTCGGTAATTCTTGCTCCTTATTTTGATTTTTGAGTTGCTTTTGCTTTTACTGCCCGTAGGCTGTTGAAATTAATATGATAAACTTTTCCGCATTCATGACACCGACAGGACACCTCAATATCCGCCGGTTTATCCGCAAATGTCTTTCCTGTCCCGCACCAGGGACAGGTTACTTCAATAGGAAACTGCTTTTTCTGCATCAAGTATCCTCTCCTTTAATTGTTCCTATAAAAGCATTTATGCTAACATTAGAAGAATAAAATAGCAGGATAATTTTCATCCTGCGTACCTGGTTCTTAATATCGCTATAGTAATTGGTAGTAAGCTATGAAGCTTGTCCTATCAGGCAGTTCTCTTTTTTTCCTGTAACATATTATAATACTGTAAGTTCACTGTTGTGGTCTTCAGTCTTATCACGAAGTATAACAATATTGTCTTGATATAGGCTCAATGGTATCACTCCTCCCGTTTATTCTTTTTGCTGCATATCTCATCAATGAATGCCTGCCACTGTGAATTGGAGATATCAAGATCGCGCGCAAAGCGCAGAGCTGCACGGGCAAGCTCCGTCTTTCCTATGTATTCTGTCAGATCAGGGTAATTATTGTTCCTGCTCTTCCCGGCAAGATCATAGAAAAAGTAAGCTTCCTCTCCAGTAATACACAGAACCTCCAACATTTTTTCGAGGTATTTCTCTGGTGCATAGCGGTTCCCTTTTTCGATATCACTCAAATAGGCAGGGGTCATGTCCAATTCCTGAGCAAGACCGCGTATTGATTTTCCGAGCAATTCTCTTCGTGCTTTTACATATTCCCCAAACGAGCTGTAGCATTCGCCTGGAAATAAGTGTTCCGTCATGTGTTTAATCCACCTTTTTCTCATTATGTAAGCTTTCATGCTTACATAATATCATTGTATCGCTACATAGTCAACCATATTTTGGTATCCATGTATATGAACGTAAGCATTCCATTTATACTTTTCTTTAGCCCAAGAAAACATTTTCATTGTGCCATTCCAAAAATTCCTTTGAAGGTAACTCAATGGAGCGTTCAGGTAATATTAATAATTTATGTCCCTGATATTTATAATAATCTTTTCCGTTTCCATAATCTTCATGTAGACGTTTACTGACATCAATTCGATATTCGGCATCAAATGTCATATATCCATTGTCAAATAGGGTATGCAAATCTGACCTTAGAAGTACTCCATTATTTATATCATGGGGTCCTTCTTCTGAATACGGTTTGATATGTGCTGCTTCTAATACTGGTAAAGTTTTCTCACCAGATACTGCGCATCTGCGTTGATAAGCATCTGTAACAACGACTCGAAATGCCCCCTGACCCAACCTGTGTTTTGTCACTGCTTCTGTATATCGTTCACTATAGTTTATAATTCTCTTTTTACGCAAATCATTTTGAATGCGTTCATTCACCTGATTATATAATTTACGACCCACAAAATCCTCTGTATTATATATTTTCCCTTGAACTATACTGTTGCTCCAATTATCAGGAACTGGAATCCAATCTTCCTCTTCAAAATAAAATGGTTCCGTTAAGATAATACAACCAATTTGAGGATTGTCTACTGCTATTCCATTTCGACCACGATATTTCACTATCCTGTCATTAAGCTCCTTAAAAGATTTGGTTCCATTTTTTACTCCAAAAGCCTGCCATGCCAAATAGGTGGGCAGAATAGAAAAGCGAACAAAGAAACCGCCTCCAACAATATAATTGTTTGGGCTATGTAGCTTAAACAAAAACATATCATTTTGTTCGATAGCCTTGAAATTACGACCACCGGGTGTCCAAAAGTTCACTTCGTCACACTTTTCTTTTTTAAGCAATTCATACCAATCCATGTCAGTAACACCAACATACATCTTCATAGTCTCACCTTTGCTTTGTTTACAAATACTAACTTTATTTAAATAATTTTTTCTGTACCATTTAATATAATAAAAACTTTATTTCCTTTTGAATTGAAAAGACTGCTTGTATAGTACTTTAAATAATTTCATATCCTCTCCCCAATTATAATACCACATTGCTGATTACATCCTCGTATAAATAATAGTTAGGGAATTAGTGCTCTTTTGTTTGGTCTTCAAACGTACTTCTCAATCTTTCAATCAGCATAGTTCGTTTTTTCCTCTTCAACTCACACTCCCAAATTCGGAGGACTGTCCAGCCTCTGTTCGTAAACATCTCAGTAACAGCTTTGTCACGTTTAATATTGTCACCAATTTTCTTAGACCAAAAATCTTCGTGTTCCAGAGGGTGAGTATTCCGGCAATCGTGTCCATGCCAGAAGCACCCATCAACAAAAACAGCTATCTTTTTGCTCAGAAAAACAAAATCCGGATGACCTTTAACCGGGTAGCCACGCCGCCAACCAGTTATTCCTTGTTCTCGAAACACATCGATAAGAACTAATTCCGTAGATTTGTTTCCCTTTGACTTAATATTCCGCATCACGGCTGAACGTTTTTCTTTATCATAAACATCTGCCATTTAACAGCCCTCACTTTTTTGTCCCCATATCATTTGCTTGTTAGTATTTCCTCTTGCCATACGAAGCGGAAGCTTCTTCTACTTTCAAAGCGTTGATGTAATCTGGCAGCATTCTCAGATTTACCCGCTGTCCCTCTTTAAAGCTTCCAACAGTATATCAAAAAAGCTAGCCTTTTTTTTCTCTGGTCCTTTTTGTTTTAATAATCTTCATTGCCTGTTTTAGCATAGCTCCGCTCGCTTTTACAAGATCTATCGGTACCGCGTTACCAATTTGCAAAGCAGCAGCTGTTAATGAATCGCTGAATACAAAGTCATCGGGGAATGTTTGTAACCGAGCCGCTTCACGAATAGAAATGGCTCTATCCTGTTCATAATGCCCATACCGTCCTTTCGAGTAACAAAGGCAACCACCCGTTATAGTTGGGGAAGGTTTATCGGCATCCATGATACCGTAAACATCCTTATGTCCCGAAAATACGTTACCGTCCGCATCTTTCTTT
>JAEWSZ010000037.1 GCA_023397905.1 Bacillota bacterium
CGGCATAACAAGGTCAGATCTGCTGGTAATAAATAAAATCGACCTGGCACCTTATGTGGGGGCAAGTCTGGAAGTGATGGACAGGGATTCTAAAAAAATGCGGGGGAGCAAACCATTTGTGTTTACAAACTTAAATACAAATGAAGGACTGGATCTTGTGACCAGCTGGATAAAGCGCAGCGTATTGCTGGAGGGAGTCTGAAAAATGGATTTCCAACCGGTTGTGGGCAATTTATTTGAAGTATCGTTTATTAAAGAAACCGATTTTGAAAGGAGAGAGGCCGGTGGGAGGTGAAGCTCCGATTTATGCTCCGGACAGCGGGAAGACCGGCGGTACTGCCGGCCATAAAGCAAACGGCGGCATCAACATGTTTGGCGCCGACAGTACGCTTTATATAAAAACAAAGCTGTCAAACCATATGACAATTGTGGAAGACTCATATTTTACTGCTCCTTTCAAAATTGCTAAGCCCTTTTATGATTATGGGAGAAAGCTTGCAAATATTGTGATAATGACTGCTTCGGCAGGTATTATGGAGGGCGACCGCTACAGTATAAATGTAGAGGCCGGAGAAGGCTCGGCTGTTTCACTGCAGGGACAGTCTTTTTCCAAGATACATAGTATGAAAAATGGTTTTGCCCTGCAGCATAATAATTTTTCAGTGGAAGAAAACGCCTTTTTCGACTATAATCCCAAACCCACCATTCCCTTTGCAGGGTCAAATTTTGTATCGGAAACCGTATGCCGTCTGAAGAAGGGGGCCAGGTATTTATATTCCGAAATATTGGCCTGCGGCAGGGAGAAAAGCGGAGAAAGTTTTCTTTTCAAGCAATACAGAAATTGCAGCAGGGTTTACTATGACGGCAGGCTGATTTTCCTGGACAACCAGCTGATGAGGCCGGAAACACAGGAGTTGTCCGGAATAGGCTTTTTTGAGGGCTTTACCCATCAGGCTACACTGGCTTATTTTCATGATGGGATGGATGTGAAAGCTATTGCCGGGAGAATATACGACATACTGGAAGGGTTTAGTGATATTGAAGCCGGAGTATCAGCGGCATATAAATACGGAATATCCGTCAGGATACTGGCCCATGGAAGCGACTGTCTGGAAAACATCCTTAAAGTTATCCGGGCAGATATATCCGGATGTGAAGCTGTAAAGTAAATTAGATTCAATATGTGTAACAAAACAATTCTGCACCGGTCCGCAAGTTTTAACTTGCCTCAATGGGAAGCACGGATAAAGCTATTGTTACACGCTGTACCGTGTGCTGCACATTGATTGTAAATCAGTACAGGAGGACCGGCCATAATTAAGCTGTTACATATATTGAATTTGTTATTTTGCCGCGTCCCGCATAAAATATATTCAACCGGATAACGGGGAGTCGGATGAAGATATTGACAGCTAAATTCATTGATGGTAACATATTGGTTATGTATCAGTAGATTATAAACGCGTGTAAAGGAATAAGCTTATGGACAGTATGCCGTTATTGACTGAGAGAATTACAGAAGAGCTGCGCAACCAGGTTCTGAAAATGCGCTGTGACTCCATGGTTAAGATACCCTCTGAAAGGGAATTGACAGATATTTTCAATGCCAGCAGACCCATTATCAGAATAGCTATACAGAATTTGATCAATGAAGGGCTATTGCTTCGCGAGCAGGGTAAGGGGACTTATGTCACTCCAAAAATGAAAATACATACTCTTGATATCATTTGCTCACCGGATATCAAAAGGAATGACCCTTTCTACAACAATTTTCTGGTGGAGATCACAAAGATTTCAGCCAAGGAATCCATGAGCCTGTTCATAGTGGACTATGACCAGATAAAAAACGGTTTCAGGGAGTCTCCCCTTGTGATTGTAGGCCATGTGGAGGAGGGTGTTCTGGAGCAGCTGTGCAGGATATACAAGACCATTATCGCGTTTCAGAGCTATCCGGATCATAACGAATTCACACAGATATATTTTGACCACTATAAAATAGGCTATATGGCCGGGGGAATACTCAAAAAATTCAATCATAAAAATGTTATCCATCTGGCCGGACCTGAAAAATATGCGTCTGCATTGAACAGAAAAATAGGATTTACGGATGCCTTAAAGAAAACGGACATAAAATACCGCATAATTACCGAAAAGATGAACTGGTCCGGAGGATACCGGGCCGGAGATATAATTATCAACGATTATACGGATGAAGACCGCCCCACAGCGGTCTTTGTTGCAAATGACTGGATGGGTATCGGCATGATCCAGAAATTGAAGGAAAACGGTTTGAGAATTCCTGAAGATATTTCTGTAATAGGCTGTGACGATATCCCCCTGGCAAGTGAAATTTCACCGTCGCTCACAACATTTTCCCTGGACATGAAAGTCCTGGTGAACGAGCTGTTCGCGGCTTTAAACAAGCTGGATTCGGCTGAGTACAATCCCGGAAAGAAAATATTGCTGTCTCCCACGTTTATACACCGGGAGTCTCTGAAAGATAACAGCAGCGTATAATAATTGCTTGACCGCCGTTTGACAAATAATTATGAGCTTGGATTTAACTGTCTTACAAAATCCCATACCTGTTCTTGAGGAAAAAGGTATGGGATTTTTGTTTTTTTAGGCTGGGTTTTAAAGGGGGCGCTTTGTGCCTATGTCACAAAAGTCATCCGTCTTATAGCCGGAAGTATTGTAAGTATTCCATAAAAAATTACTCTGAAAAAGCTATTATTTCTCAAATAGGTATTGACAGCATATAAGGCAGGTGGTAACATAATGGTAAAGTATTGATAAAGCACTTGTATTCATGCAGTATATTAAATAGGCATCTGTGCTGTTTAAAACGGGAATAACCAGGAGACACAAAGATGAAATTATGATTATGCTTTACCTGGAAATGTCTTGAAGTGATTTTTTTCCATAAGAAATTGAAAATAATATATGATAACAGACCTTGATGAAGCATTCCGCATGTTTTGGTATTTGTAAATCTTTTTTAATTTATTCAATAGCAATAACGGAAAGCAGCAAAGGATAAATAATTTATAAGGAGGTGTCCGCGTGTTTCCATAGAGCTTTTTGTCCGGTACCGTTATTCTATTTTCCAAATTTATCAAACTACAAGGAGGAAAAAATTTAATTATGAAAAAAATACTAAGTTTGATTATTGCCGCTGCAATACTTTTTTCGCTGGCCGCTTGCAGTAATTCAAAAAATAACTCGGACAGTAATAATTCTTCTGCAAATGTATCAGGCTCAGGCGTCAACGGCAAATATAAAGAGGCCCCCCAAGTGGCGCAGCTGGTAAAGGACGGAAAGCTGCCTCCCATCGATCAGAGGCTTCCGGAGGAACCGCTGGTTTCAACTGCAAAGGAAGTGGGGAAATACGGAGGAGTATACAAAGGAGCGGCTTTTGGACCTAAAACCGGACAGGCCGATGAAGAGACCTTGAGAATGACCGGACTGCTGAGGTTTGAGCCGGACTTAAAGACTTTTACACCCTTTCTTTTAAAAGACTACAAAATATCCGACGATTTAAAGGAATATACATTTATTCTCAGAAAAGGGCTGAAATGGTCCAATGGTGATCCGGTAACAGCCGATGATTTTATGTTCTGGTATGAAGATATATTGATGAACAAGGATATACAGCCCACTATAACAAATTTGCTTGACTATCAGGTTGACGGGCAATTCATGAAGATGGAAAAAGTGGATGATTTTACGGTAAAATGTACATTTGCAAAACCCAATCCGTCATTTGACATAATAATGGTTAAGAGCACATCTGCAAATAATCAACCGAGAAACTTTTTAGCTCCGAAAAATTATCTCAAACAGTACCACATAAAATATAACCCTGATGCCGAAGCAGTGGCCAAAAAAGAGGGTTATGCAAGCTGGGCGCTCTGCTTTGAAGCTCATACATATAACAGCGCGGATGCCACTGATACTAAGGCACCGGATGTCACGCCCTGGGTACTGACCAGGATAGATGAGCAGGGAAATAAATTCTTTGACCGCAATCCATACTATTTCGCAGTGGACAAGGAGGGCAACCAGCTTCCGTACATAGACCAGCAGGAGTCGGTCATAGTAAAGGACGCCCAGGTAAGAACCTTGAAGCTTATAAGCGGCGAGCTTCATGCAGCCGCAGAAAATCCCCTTCCGGTAAAGGATTATACCCTGTACAAGGAAAACGAGCAAAAGGGAAATTACAAAGTAATGCTGTGGGGCAATACCCGCGGCTCCGATGCAATGGTCACATTCAATTTAAACCATAAAGATCCCACCATGAGAAAAGTGTTTAACGAAGTAAAATTCAGGCAGGCCATGTCACAGGCCATAAACAGGGATGAAATCAACAAGACCCTCTATTTTGACAAAGCGGACATAAGGCAGGCCGTGCCCCCGTCAAATACCTCCTTTTATGAGGACTGGATGGGAAAATATATGATAGACTACAGCCCTGACAAGGCCAATGCGCTGCTGGATGAACTTGGTTATAAATGGGAAGCGAACCATGAAGTACGTTTGATGCCCAATGGCAAGCCATTTAATATCGTACTTGAAACAAGCGAGGAATATGTTCCTATCAGCCAGATGATAACCGAGTACTGGTCCAAAGTAGGCGTAAAAACTTCTTTGAAACAGCAGGAGAGGTCTTTCTGGATAGAGAGAGGAAAGACAAACGACAGGGATGTCCAGATTGCCACCATGGACGGGGTACAGGAATTTGCCCTCAGATCAAGGCAGATGAGCCGTCTGAATCCGGCAACCACCCAGTCTGAATCCGAATTTATCGTCAACTGGAAAAACTGGTTTTCCACAAACGGCGCAAGCGGTGAAGAGCCGCCTGCGGAAGTGAAGGACCTTTACCAGAAATGTTTGACATTCTCTACTCTGAAACCGGGTTCGGATGAATACATGCTATCAGGCAAGGAAATTCTTACAACAACTACGAATAACCTCTGGATGATCGGTACGGTGGTATCGCCCCGCGTGGTAATAATAAGCAATAAACTGGGAAATACTCCTACCGAGGGCACCTTTGCCTATGACTACAATTTCTGGAATCCATATAAAGGTGATTCATGGTACTTTAAATAAGAATTCAAGAGTTCGGCAAGAATGGGAAAGACCCCTTAAACTCCCCAGGAGGGTTCTTTCCCTTATTCTTTACCGATTTGGCAGTTCATACAAGATAAAGGTGGTTTGTAATCATGATGGAATATATTGTTCGTAGATTTGCTTTTATGCTTCTTTTACTTGTTTTGGTTTCAATATTTTCTTTTATCTTAATTCAACTTCCTCCCGGTGATTATGTAACTTCCTATATTTCACAGATGCAGGCGCAGTCGGGTGTGACAGTTGATGAGAAGACAATAGAAAATATCAAGGCGGAATACGGCATTGACAAGCCCGTATATATGCAGTACCTCATGTGGACTAAAAACATGCTCCATGGGGATTTCGGGAAATCCTTCGAGTGGAATAAGCCGGTTTCAAGGCTGTTGGCAGATACCCTGCCCCTGACGATCATACTTTCGCTGCTGACGCTGATTTTTACATATATCGTTGCAATACCCATCGGCATATACTCGGCCAGGCACCAGTACTCTTTTCTGGATTATATTTTTTCGTCCGTCGGGTTTATAGGACTTGCCACCCCCAGCTTTTTCATAGCGCTGATCGCCATGTATTTTCTCAATGTAAAGCTTGGAATCAGCGCCGGAGGAGTAAATTCCGTGGATTTTATCAATGCGCCCTGGAGCTTCGCAAAATTGCTGGATACCCTGGCACACTTCCCGCTCCCCATTATTGTTATAGGCCTGGCGGGAACAGCCAGTGTCATACGTATCATGCGGGGAACACTGCTGGATGAGCTGAAACGCCCTTATGTTACCGCGGCAAGAGCAAGAGGGATTGAAGAGAGGACTCTTTTGTACAAGTACCCCGTCCGCGTGGCGTTGAACCCCATCATAAGCACTATAGGAAGCATACTTCCCGGTATAGTGTCAGGTGCTACCGTAACCGCGATCGTGCTGGACATACCCACAGTGGGTTCGCTTCTGTACACTTCACTGCTGTCACAGGACATGTATCTTTCGGGAGCATGTATCATGCTGCTGTCATTTCTGACCATTGTGGGAATGTTCATATCGGATGTGCTGCTTGTGCTTGTGGACCCCAGAATAGCATTGAAGTAGTGCTGTCGGCGGGCTGATAAATCAAATAGGAGGGTGAATCATTTGAAATTCGGTAAAAAGAAGGCAAACGCCGATGATAAATTATACGTTGCGACACAGTGGCAGTTAATGATGAGAAAATTCAAAAAGCACAAGGTCGCCATAGCCGGGCTTGTAATACTTGTGATTTTTTATCTGATAGCTATATTTTGTGAATTCTTTGCGGTTCAGGATATTAATAAAAGGGATACCAACTATTTATATGTGCCCCCACAGAAGATGCATTTTATTGGTTCAACAGGGAAGTTTTCGCTGAGACCCTTTGTATACGGCATAAAACTGGACACTGATCCCGATACCTGGAGAAAGATATATACCGAAGATAAAACTAAAAAATATCCCGTATCCTTTTTCGTAAAGGGCGATCCCTATAAGATGTGGGGATTTATAAAAGGGGACGTACATTTCATGGGGGCCAAGGGAGGCCCGATGTTTATATTCGGAACCGACGAGTCGGGAAGGGACTTATTTTCCAGGGTCATATACGCGCTGAGGATATCCCTCACAATAGGGCTGATAGGTGTGGTTTTCACCTTTATCCTGGGATGTATTTTCGGAGGCATATCGGGTTATTACGGCGGGATGGCGGATATGGTGATCCAGCGCGTGATCGAATTCCTGATGTCCATGCCGAGCATACCTCTCTGGATGGCGCTTTCGGCGGCTTTCCCAAAAGAGTGGTCCTCGGCAAAAATTTATTTTATGATCACCATAATCCTCTCCCTAATGGGCTGGACCGGTCTGGCCAGAGTGGTCAGGGGCAAGCTGCTTGAGCTCAGGAACGAGGACTTCATACTGGCGGCCAGGCTGGCCGGAGCCAGGGACGGGTATATTATAGGCAAACACCTGCTCCCCAGCTTTATGAGTTATCTCATTGTAAATATAACCATAGCCATACCGTCCATGATCCTGGGCGAAACGTCGCTGAGTTTTCTGGGAATAGGCCTAAGAGCGCCTATTGTCAGCCTGGGAGTGCTTTTGAAGGACGCCCAGAGCATCAATTCCATTGCGGTCAATCCGTGGCTTATGATACCCGGAATATTTATAGTTGTCATTGTAATGGCATTTAACTTTCTCGGAGACGGGCTCAGGGATGCTGCCGACCCATACAAATAGTCCATATTTCTGAAATAGGCGGCTTAAGAAAAGGTCCGCGCCGAAGTTGAAAATATTAATTGCAAAAGGAAGATGAAAATTGGATGATAAAATTTTGGAAATAAAAGAATTAAAAACATATTTCAAATTGGATGAAGGCACGTTGAAGGCTGTTGACGACGTCAGCTATTCCCTGCGCAGAAAAGAGACCATCGGGATTATCGGAGAGAGCGGCTGCGGAAAAAGCGTGACGGCGCATTCGATCCTGAGAACCATCCAGCTTCCCGGTAAGGTCATTTCAGGAGAGATAAACTACATGGGGGAGGACGGAAAAGCCGTGGACCTCGTAAAACAGGATCCAAACGGAAAATATATGCGGGGGCTGAGGGGAAAGGAGATATCCATGATATTTCAGGAGCCCATGGCCAGCCTGTCCCCTGTTTACACCATAGGAAGCCAGATCATAGAAGCGGTGAGGGTGCACAACAAAAAAATGTCAAAGAAGGAGGCCCTTGAGCTGTCTCTTGATATGCTGACAAGGGTGGGAATGCCAAATCCCCCCATGAGAATGAACGATTATCCGCACCAGCTCTCGGGAGGCATGTGCCAGAGGGCCATGATCGCCATCGCCCTTGTAAATAAACCCAAAATACTTATTGCAGACGAGCCCACAACAGCCCTGGACGTGACGGTACAGGCCCAGATCACGGGACTTATGCAAAGCCTGCAGCAGGAATTCGGCATGTCCATAATCTACATCACCCATGATATGGGCGTAATTGCAGAGGTGGCAGATCACATAGCGGTCATGTACCTTGGCCGCATAGTTGAAAGAGGAAGCACAAAGGAGATATTCTCAAATCCCATGCATCCCTACACGGTACGCCTGCTGAAATCAATACCCAAGCTTGGGCGGAAAACCGGCGCAAGGCTGGACGCCATAAAGGGAAATGTGCCTGTGCCACTGGACCCTCCCATGCAATGCGGCTTTTACTCCCGGTGCCTGGAGGCAAAGGAAGGCCTGTGCGATGTGAAGATCCCGCCGCTGGCGGAAGTTTCAAAGGACCATTTTGTAAGGTGCTTCCTTAAACACGGGAAGGAGAGTGATAGCAATGCAGGGTAAAAAAAGCGGAAGCGTATTGCTTGAAGTAAAATCTCTTAAAAAGTATTACCCCATTGAGAAAGGCTTCATGAAAAAAGTGATAGGCCATGTGAAGGCTGTTGACGATGTCAGCCTCCATATTAATGAAAATGAGACCCTGGGACTGGTGGGCGAATCCGGCTGCGGCAAGACAACGCTGGGAAGGTGCATTTTAAGGACCATTGATCCCACCGAAGGCAAGGTGATGTTTCATTTTAACGAGGATAAACCCGCGGTGGATTTTACCTCCCTGGAGAAAAGGGAGATAAGGGAAATGCGCAAATACATGCAGATGATATTTCAGAACCCCTATTCCTCTCTGAACCCCAGAATGACTATTTTCGACATTGTTGCGGAACCCATGAGACTGGCCGGGACCATGCATGAAGACCAGATCGTGGAAAACGTAAAAAGGCTTGTTGATCTTGTGGGGCTTGAAATAAAGCATCTGAACAGATATCCCTATGCGTTCAGCGGCGGACAGAGGCAGAGGATAGGCATAGCCCGTTCACTGGCCTTAAGCCCCCGGTTTGTGGTGGCGGACGAGGCCGTTTCAGCCCTGGACGTCTCAATACAGGCCCAGATACTCAATTTGCTGCAGGATTTGCAGCAGGAGCTGAAGCTCACATATTTATTTATTGCCCATGACCTGAGCGTGGTGGAACACATTTCCGACAGGGTATGCGTCATGTACCTGGGGAGGATGGTGGAGCTTGCCGAAACGGAGGAGCTCTTCATGCATCCGAAGCATCCCTATACCGAAGCGCTTATGTCGGCCATACCCATACCCGATCCAGAAAGAACTGAAAAGCGCGTTTTACTGAGAGGTGAAGTGTCAAGTGCGGCGAATCTGCCGTCGGGGTGCTGTTTTCATCCCAGATGCCGTTTTGCAAAGGATATATGCAAAAAAGAAGTTCCCCCGTTGAGGGAGTTATCCCCAGGGCATTTTGCTTCCTGCCATTTTGCAAATGAACTTGAATTATCAGGAGTAGCAGACCAGGAAAAATAATAATTATTTTTTAAGGAGATAAAAATGCAGAATCTAAAAAAAGTAAATGTTGAGGTAGATTGCAGTGAAACCGCAGGAGAGTTGAAACATACCTGGAGATACATAGGTTATGATGAAAATAATTTCACCACTACGCCCCAGGGCAAAGAGCTTATAGCCAAATTCGGAAGCCTGGAGGAAAAACCCTATTATTTCAGGACGCATCACATGCTGTGTACGGGAAACCTGCACGGTACTTACAAATGGGGTTCCACCAACGCGTATTCCGAGGATGAGCAGGGCAACCCGGTATATAACTGGAAAGTGGTGGATGATATTTTAGATGTCTATTTAAGCCACAACAGCAAGCCTTTTTTCGAAATAGGGTTTATGCCTATGGATCTGGTGGATCCTGAAAATTTTGAGGGAATTAAAAAGTGGGAATTGAGAAATGAGTACCAGAGGTTATTCTGGGCTTATCCGCCAAAAGATTATAAAAAGTGGCATGACCTGGTTTACAATCTGGTCATGCACTGTGTAGATAAATACGGCCGGGAGGAAGTTCTGACCTGGTACTGGGAGCTCTGGAACGAGCCGGATATTTTTTACTGGCAGGGGACCTGCGAGGAATTCTGCAAGCTGTTCGACTACACAGAGGCAGCCATACATGCGGTGCTTCCTGAGGCAAGGCTGGGCGGGCCGGCAACCACCGATCCCACGCCCGGTTCAAAATCCCTTGAATTTCTCGAAAAATTCCTGGAGCATTGCGCCGGCGGCACCAACTTTGTAACAGGGGAAAAGGGCACAAGGCTTGATTATGTGACTTTCCATACAAAGGGCGGAGGATATGCATTCTCGCTGAATGCGGAAAAGGAAACCCCCTCGGTAAAAAAACTGGTGCAGCAGGTGAAGACCGGGGCGGAAGCCATCGCCAGATACGGCTTCGGAGACAGGGAGATCGTACTGTCGGAGGCAGATCCCGACGGCTGGGCTGCCGGAGGACGGTTTGACAATGTCAACATGAACTTCAGAAATACGGAGTACTATGCCACTTATGTTGCTTCAAGCTATCATCATATCGATCTTCTGACGGAGGCCATGGATGTGGATATCCGCCCTGTAGCCTGGGCGTTTATGTTCCTGGCGGACAGGTGCTTTGACGGGACCAGGGCATTTACCACCCAGGGGATTGACAAGGCTGTTTTCAACCTTTTCAGGATGTACGGGAAAATGGGGGATAAAAGGCTGGGATTCAAAAGCTCACAGGCGAAAAATGTACTTTTATTCAAGGACAATTTCGGGACAGGTGAAGAGCCGGATGTCTCAGGCATGGCAGCCATGTCGGATAACGGCGATATCCAGGTGATGATATACAGCCACCATGACGACTGGGATATGGAAGAGGATTTCCAGGTGGAGCTGGATATATCAAATTGCACTGTGGGAGAAAAGGCTTTTATCAGCCACTACAGAATAGACAAAAACCACAGCAACGCCTATACGGAGTGGGTAGCGCTGGGCAGGCCGGATTTTCCGAACCAGGATCAATATGAAAAGATAAAATCAAAATCTTCGCTGGAGCTTCTGGAGCCCAGGCGAGCGGTGGCAATCACCGGAGGCAGGCTCAGGGAATCCTTTAAACTGCCGGCCCATGCGGTATCCTTATTGCTGATCTCGAAGGGATAAAGGCGGAGTCTATTTTATAAAAGCAAGGGAGTGGTCTTATGGCCGGATCGCATTTGAAATTTGTTTCAAAATTTATATATGCTGTTCTTGATTCGAAAAACGCCCTGCGGAAAATAAGCATAAAATACAGGCTTATCAGCGCGTTTCTGATCCTCACTTTTATACCGCTGGCCATTACCGGAATAATAGCCTATAAAAAATCCAGCGGAGCCATAGAAACCAAAATAAGTACATATTCCACTCAAATAATGCAGCAGATAAACGCCAATCTAAGGTTTGAAATGGATAAATATGAAAACGAATTGAACAGCGTTGAAAGCCTGGAGCTCATACAGAAGAAAATATTGAATCTGGATATGTCCGACCCGTTTGCCAAGGATATGGTTGCAACTGAGCTGCAGAACATATTGGCCCAGAAGTCCGGGAAAATGCACGAGTTTTCGGGCATTGCCGTTGTATTGGGCAATGGGACGGTATTGCAGGCTTCAAACGGTCAGAGCGGCGGAGAGGAGCTTTATAAACAAATAGCGGAGACCATAAGCAAGCAGAACGGCACAAGCCCATTCTGGTCGGAAGCTGTGTACGGCAGCGGCAAAAGCGGCGTGATCGTGGCCCGGAAGGTGTTTACGGAATCAAGCATAGAAATAGGCACTCTTATTCTCACCTTGGACGAAGAGGCGTTTACCAGGGTGTACAGCAGGGTTGACATCGGAGAGGGCGCGAAAATATTTATTCTGGATTCAAAAGGTACGGTTATTTCAAGTGTGGACGGGAAGCCGGCTGTGGGTGAGAAATATGCCGATGGAAAGTTTGCGGAAAAAATCTCGGGCGCAAAGGAAAACTTTACATTTTCATATGATGATTCTCTGATTGCTTTTGCCGGCCTGGAAGGGACGGACTGGTATGTCATGGCCAAGGTGCCCTATAAGTACCTTACCGCGGAGTCCAGAAGCATAGGCG
>JAEWSZ010000064.1 GCA_023397905.1 Bacillota bacterium
CTGAATCTGAACTGCTTTTCAAATGTTCCGGGAGAGTCCTTTCAGACCACCACCAGCAAGGACGGAAAGGTGGCGGAATCAGTGCTGATAGCGGGCATGTTTGTGTACTACGGGCCCGAATATGTGAAGCTCTGCAAGCTGAAGGGCTTGAACGAGGAAGCGCGGGAGGCGGCGCAGGAAATAGAGAAAATGAAAGAGACAGTTCTGAAACATGGTTGGGATGGAGATTGGTTTATCCGGGCCTATGATGATTTCGGTGAGAAAATAGGAAGCCGCGAAAACGAGGAAGGCAAAATATTCATTGAGTCCCAGGGCTTTTGTTCAATGGCGGCCATCGGCCTTGAGACGGGACATGTGGAAAAGGCTCTGGATTCTGCCGGAAAATATCTGGATACACCCCATGGACTGGTGCTGAATAACCCGGCTTTCACAAAATACTACATCAATATGGGGGAAATCTCCACATATCCTGCGGGATATAAGGAAAATGCCGGCATATTCTGCCACAACAACCCCTGGATAATTGCCGGAGAGACCGTTTTGGGCAGGGGGGACAGGGCCTTTGAATACTATTCAAAAATTGCTCCGGCATACACGGAGGAAATCAGCGATATTCATAAAACGGAGCCATATGTCTATTCCCAGATGATTGCGGGAAAGGATGCAAGGAGGCAGGGGGAAGCCAAGAATTCATGGCTGACCGGCACCGCCGCATGGAATTTTATTGTCATATCCCAGAACATACTGGGAATCAAACCGGATTATAACGGTTTGAAGGTGGAGCCATGTATTCCGGCGGATTGGGAAGGGTACAAGGTCAGCAGAAAGTTCCGGAATGCCACATACGAAATATCCGTCAGCAACCCGGAGCATGTTTCGACCGGGGTTAAGAAGCTGGTGGTGGACGGCGAGGACTATATAGGAAACGTGGCGCCGGTATTTGAAGACGGCGGAACACATCAGGTTCAGGTGGTAATGGGGTAATATTTTCTATATAAGGGCAAAAAAAACCACCGGGGCCGAGAAAACGGGCATATTTCATGTTTTCCCAGCCCCGGTGGCTTTTTACCCCTTAAAGAGGCAGTTGTATAATAAATTCAGTTCCCTGTCCCGGTTCGCTTACAACGCGTATGTCGCCGCTGTACAGGTTCACAATATGTTTCACAATCGACAGCCCAAGGCCTGTGCCTCCCATATTCCTGGAACGGCCCTTGTCGACCCTGTAAAACCTTTCGAAGATCCTGGAATGGTGTTTCTCAGATATGCCTATACCTGTGTCCCTGACGGAAATTATTGTCTTGCCGCTGGATTTGACGGTTTTAATAAAGACATCACCGTTTTCAACATTGTATTTTATGGCGTTATCCACCAGATTTATAAGCATTTGCTTTATCCTGTTCTTATTCACCATTATTACAATGGCCGGGTCGGCGTCCACCTGAAGGCGGACATTTTTTTTGTCGGCAGAGGTCTGCAGGATGAGAACAACTTCGTCGATAATATCGGAAAGGTTATTCTGCTGTATGTTATCGTCCTTTCTCATACCTTCGATTTCCGACAACTGGAGAATATCGTTGATCAGGATATAAAGCCTTTCAGCCTCTATATCAATAATATCCAGGAATTTGGTGGCCACGGCCGTATCTTCGATGGCTCCGCTTTTCAAGGTTTCCACAAAGCCTCTTATGGAGGTAAGGGGGGTTTTCAGCTCGTGGGTGACATTTGAAACAAATTCCGTTCGGATCTGCTCCAGCTTTTTGACCGAAGTGACGTCATGCAGTGTTATGACACCGCCGGAATTGGAGCTTTTGACCGTATCCGCATTCTTAATGGGATTGGTGAATATCCTGTATATTTTGTCGGTGCCTGCGGTGGGTGAGTACATGATTATCTCATCCGTCAGGGCTGTATTGTTCTTTATGGTGTCCATCAATAATGAATTCACCTTGGAATTTCTGGTTATCTCAATCAGATTTTTCCCGATGATGCCCGGCCCATGCTTGATGCCGAATATATTGCAGGCAAAGGTGTTAATTATTAATATTTTGTAATTGGCGTCAATGGCGATGATACCGTCTATCATGCTGTTGATGACGGTATCCACCCTGAGATTTTTATCGATTATACCTGAAAGCGTCTCGTCAAGCTTATCGGCCATTTCGTTAAAAGTGTTTGCAAGCTGTCCGATCTCGTCTTTGGACGGTATATTCACTCTTTTTTTATAATTGCCTCCGGAAATCTCCCTGGAGGTAGTTATGAGCTGCTGTATCGGTTCGGTGATAACTTTTGAAAGCTTGAAGGAAATCATAACCGTAAGCAGCAGGCCCACCAGTATTCCTATGACGGTATAAAAGAAAAACGCCTTGTTGATGGAGTCTATCTGGTACAGGGGGATGGATACCCTGACAATGATATTCTGCTCTTTGACCGGAAGCGCCACGTAGAGGTAATCCACTTTCATAGTCTGGCTGAAACGCTGGTCGGTTCCGAGCTTGCCGGAAATGGCCTCTTTGACTTCCTTCCTGCTCAGGTGATTTTCCATTGTTTTTACATCTGTGTCGGACTCACCCAGCACTGCGCCTTTGTAATCAATAATAGTTATCCTGGTAAAAAAGGAGAAGTTGTCATTGGTGGAAGGCTTGCCATTTAACAGGCCGGCATAATCCCTGGCTATTTTATCATAATCGGGTATCTGATTTGAGGAGGCTTGCTCTTTTATCTGATGGGACAGCAGAACAACCGTATTTTCCAGATTGTTCTCCACCTCATATTTATAAAAATACCGCGCCAGCGCGGAAGTAAATATTCCTGTAATCGCTATTGCGATGATTACCAGGAATATAGTGTATTTTACGATTCTAGATTTCATCTACTACACCCTCCGGGGAAGAGTATATCAATTTCATTTTGCAGTGCCCTGGGCCGTATTGCCTGGAGCAGTACCGCCCTGAACCGGATTTTTATCTGTAAACCGGTAACCTATTCCGCGTATGGTCTCAATAAAGGTGGGATTTTCATCGTTGTCCTCTATTTTTTGACGCAGGTAACGGATATGAACATCCACGGTTCTGGTTTCTCCATAATAATCAAAACCCCAGATTTTGTCAAGGAGGTGTTCTCTGGACAAAACCTTGCCCTTGTTGAGAATAAGCATTTTTAGAAGTTCAAATTCCTTGAGGGGCATTTCAATGAGCTTATCGCCCTTGTATACCTCTCTTCTGGTGCAATCGATGGTTATATCCGCATGTGAGATAACGTCTACCTTTGGCTCCACCACCGTATTGATCCTTCTGAACAGAGCCTTTATCCTGGCCAGCAGTTCACGGACGCTGAAGGGCTTTGTGATATAATCGTCAGCGCCCAGCTCAAGCCCAAGAACCTTGTCAAATTCTTCACTCTTTGCCGTAAGCATAATGATGGGGATTCCTTTTGTGACGGTGTTCTGTCTCAGCTGCCTGCAGACTTCAAGGCCGTCAATGCCGGGAAGCATAATATCCAGTACGAAAAGATCCGGTACGTTTTCCTGGCTGAAGGCCAGCAGGTCTTCGCCGTTATCAAAAACAGTAACCTTAAAACCATTGGATTCAAGGTTATATTTGATCAATTGCTGTATGTGCATTTCATCTTCAACAACAAAAATTGATTGTTTAGACATTTAATCACCTCTTAATCAATATCCGTCTTTCTTGCAAGATGGTCATGTGAACCTGTTACATTAAAGACGACCCACTCGGCGATATTGGTCGCGTGATCGCCGATACGTTCAAGATATTTTACTATAAACATGAGGTCGGTGGCCTGTTCAACTGTTTCAGGGTTGTTTTTCATTATATTTATAAGCTCAAGCACAATTCTTGAAAACATGTCGTCGACTTCATCATCGCTGTCGCATACTTCTTTTGCCAGATCTATATCCTGCTTGATGTATGAATCTATGGACCTGATTACCATTTTCTTTGCCAGTTCGGCCATAACCGGGATATCAATAATGGGCTTGATATATTTCAGATCCGCCATCCTTATAGTCAGCTCCGCGATATCGGCCGCATGGTCGGCTATACGCTCCATGTCGGTAATTATTTTAAGCGCCGTGCTGATGGTTCTCAGATCCTTGGCCAGCGGCTGCTGCCTTGCAATCAGGTTAATGCATATTCTTTCAATCTTGCTTTCCAGGTCATCAACATTGTCGTCGCTTTCATAAACCTTTCTGGCAAGCTCAATATCCTGCTTTTTCAGGGCGACTATGGAATCTTCTATGGATTCCTCAACCAGGCCTGCCATTTTCACCATAAGGTCCTGTAATTGCTCAAGTTCTTTATCAAATGAGTGTCTAACCATTTTCAGTCTCCTATCTATGTGTGTGATACGTATGGCTCTTAGCCAAATCTTCCCGTAATATAGTCTTCGGTCTTCTTGTCCTTTGGGTTGCTGAACAGTTGATTGGTATTGCCTGATTCAACTATCTCACCGTGGAGGAAAAATGCAGTAATGTCAGAAATTCTGGCTGCCTGCTGCATATTATGCGTAACTATGACAATAGTATAATTTTGTTTCAATTCCTCTATCAGATCCTCGATCTTCAGGGTTGATATGGGATCCAGTGCGGAGGTGGGTTCATCCATCAGGACCACTTCAGGCTCGACGGCCAGGACTCTTGCAATGCACAGACGCTGCTGCTGACCGCCGGAGAGGCCCAGGGCATTCTGCTTCAGCCTGTCTTTTACTTCATCCCAGAGGGCGCTGTTTTTTAAACTTTTCTCAACAATATCATCCAGTTTTGATTTGGATTTTATACCATGTATACGCGGACCGTATGCAATATTATCGTAAATAGACATTGGAAACGGATTCGGTTTCTGGAAAACCATGCCGATGTTTTTCCTGAGATCAACTATATCATACTCTTTGTAAACATTCAAACCGTCAAAAATGACGTCCCCTGTTATTTTAACATTTGGGATGAGGTCATTCATTCTGTTAAGCGTTTTTAAAAAAGTTGACTTTCCGCAGCCTGAAGGGCCGATAAATGCTGTGACCTGATTGCAGGGAATATTAATTGAAACATTTTTTAACGCATGCAGATCTCCGTAAAACAGGTTCAGATCCTTTGTGGTTATTCTATAATCATTTGTCATATTCTCTTCCTCTATCTATATTAATGTATTATTGAGCATCTAAATAATATCAACATATTTTTATTGCAGGTTTAACTTCATGTTAAATTTAAGTTAACAATTGTACATATAAATTAATATTGAAGCTCAAATTTAACATTGTCATGGATTAATATTAATAATCGGCGGTATAGACCGGAATATACCCAAAATAGTCTTAACAAAATTAACTTAAATCCAACAAATATCATAAAAAATAAATAAACCCTCCTGCTCAATGGGAATAGAGCGGGAGGGTTCAATATCAACTGTTATTTAATTCTCAAATTATTTTTCAAATAGCTTGTCCAGATCAAGTATAAGCACTATTTTTCCGTCTCTTTCAATAACGCCGCTGAAAAACTTGCCTGAAAGGCCGGAAATCAAATCAGGAGCAGGTTTAATATCGGAATCCTCCGCGGAGAATATTTCCGAGACCTCATCAACCAGCAAGCCCACCATTGAAGTATGATTGAGTATGATAATCCGGGTGTTTTCATCAAATTCCTTTGGCTGGTAGCCAAACTTTTTTCTAAGGTTAAAAACGGTGTGAACCTTTCCTCTGAGATTTATCAGCCCTTCAATATATACAGGAGTATCAGGAACCTTGTATATATCACTGATTTTCTCGATTATATTCACATGGTTGATACTAATTGCAAACACTTCATCATTTACTTTGAACAGGACCAACTGTGCTGACATCAGTAATACCCCCTTAAATCAATTTATAAAAAAAGTAAAAATCTCATTTTTAGCTATATTATATCAGTATAAGAAAAAAACGGCAATTAATTTATGGGGTTTTTTGCAACAAAATATGGAACCGGATCAACTTCTGTAGCTTCCGTTGATTTTGACATAGTCGTATGAAAAGTCACAGGTCCATATTCTGTCGGAGACCTTGCCCTTTTTCAGGTTTATCTTTATGGTGATCTCTTTCTGCTTCAGCACCTGCTTGGCGGCGGCTTCGTCAAAATTTACCGCCGCGCCGTTTCTGCAAACCAGTATGTCCCCGATCAGAATATCCGTCAGATTGGGGTCGAAGGTTGCTCCGGAATATCCGACTGCGGTAATGATCCTGCCCCAGTTTGCATCCTCTCCGAAAATTGCTGTCTTGACCAGGGGAGATTTTGCGACGGCGCTGATGACCTTGTAGGCGTCGGCTTCATCCGCAGTGCCCTCAACAATGACTTCCACAAGCTTGGTGGCGCCTTCTCCGTCCTTGGCTATCAATTTGGACAAATAGGTACATACAAACATAAGAGCGTCAACAAATTTGGAAAATTCATAATCATCTCTTACCATGGCATCATTTTCCGCAAAACCGTTGGCCAGAATGAAGACCGAGTCGCAAACGCTGGTATCCCCATCTACGGACACCCTGTTGAAGGTGGATTTGACGCAATGCTTCAGAGCTTTGTCCAGAAGGCTTCTGGAAATATTGGCGTCGGTTGTGATTATACCTATCATTGTGGCCATATTGGGATGGATCATTCCCGAACCTTTGGCCATACCGCCTATACGGACGGTCTCGCCCTGTATTTCTATTTCCACCGCGATTTCTTTTTTCAATAAATCGGTAGTCATTATGGCGTCCTCCGCTTCGGAGCCCCCATCCTTGCTGAGAGCATTGACCGCCGACCGGATTCCTGATCTGACTGAGGGCATGTTCAATCTTGAACCGATGACGCCGGTAGAATTCACAAGGATATCTTCGGGCTCGCACTGAAGCAGCTCGGCGGCCAGAAGTGTCATATCCTTTGCATCCTTATAGCCGGTTTCTCCTACACATGCGTTGGCATTGCCGCTGTTGATGACGATTGCCCGGGCTATGCCGTTTTTTATATGCTCCATTGAAACCTGCAGGGAGTGGCCTTTTACCAGGTTGGTGGTGAATACTCCCGAGGCCGCGGCATTGTCCTCGGAACACACTATTGCCAGGTCCTTTTTGTTGTTGTTTTTGATTCCACAGGCCACGCCGGCGGCTATAAAGCCTTTGGGTGCGGTAACTCCGCCTTCTATTATGTTCATGTCTTACCTCCATATCTCCAAATGTGCAAAGTCAACTATATTGACTCAAAGTTAGTTGTTTCAAACGTTTTCCTGTTTTTCAAGATATATCCGTTTACGTAATAAGCTATGATGCGCTTTTGGTAGTAATTATACATAAATGTGGAAGATGAATCAATTATTATTGTATATTTATTGCATATTTATGCGCCGGCTCGGCAGCTATGGGCCCAAAGCAGTATTCGCCTGGAAGGCAAAGCTTTCAACGCAAATTATTTTTATGAATATCGAATAACAGCAAAAAAATTTAACAGCCAGGTGAATTATGTTATAATACATCTTAAATCAAAAGCATATTTTCAAAGAGCAGTATGGAATTTTACACCTGTTGCTCAATATTTTATGCTTTATATTTTACCTCAGTAACGGATTTATATCCCGGCAGTTTAAAAATAATCTTTTGCATAAGTCAATTATATAATTGACTTTTTAATCGGAGGTCGGAATGAAATACAGGGCGGTTATATTTGATTTGGACGGAACATTGATAAATTCTCTTGAGGATCTGGCGGACAGCGTCAATGAAGCATTGTCAAAACATGGCTATAAAACCCATTCGGTCAGCCAATATAAAAAATTCATAGGAAACGGTGCAAAACAGCTCATAAGGAACGCGGCTCCGGAATCCACGCCTGAAAATGTTCTGGAGGACATACTGGCCGAGTACAGAATAATATACAATAATAATTATGTGAATAAAACCGTGCTTTACCCAAATATCATTAAAATGCTGGAAGCTTTAAAAAATATGGATATAAAGATGGCCGTATGTTCAAATAAGCCACATAAACCGACCAATGAGATCGTTGGCAAGCTTATGGACACAGGTTTTTTTGAGGTGGTTTTCGGAGAGCGGGAGGGTGTGCCGAGAAAACCGGACCCAGCTGCTCTCACAGAAGCCGCCGGGCTTATGGGCATACCGCCCGAAGAGACTGTATATATGGGGGACTCGGGCGGTGACATGGTGTCCGCAAAAAATGCGGGCATGTTTGCGGCAGGGGCCCTGTGGGGATTCAGGGACAGGGAAGAGCTGGAGGAATGCGGTTCGCAGCTGCTTGTTGCAGATCCCATGGAACTGGTGGATTTTATAAAAAATAACGGATAAATTGTAAATCCATTAATATGGAAAGGAGCTGTCATATTTTGAAATTTGCCAGCAGAATGAAGCATTTTGAAGTGGGGATTTTTTCGGCCCTGCTTGAATTAAAAAATGAACAGCTTGCCAGGGGCAGGCATGTCATAGATTTAAGTGTCGGAACGCCAAATATACCGCCTGCTCCGCATATCGTTGAAGCGCTGGTGAAGGCGGCGGAAAAACCGGAAAATTACATATACGCCATCAGCGATACCTCCGAGCTGCAGGAGGCAGTCAGCTTATGGTACAAACGGCGCTACAACGTCGGCATTGACCCGCGTTCCGAGGTGGTGTCTCTGCTGGGGTCCCAGGAGGGGCTGGCCCATATAGCATTGTCCATTGTGGATCAGGGCGGGACGGTATTGGTGCCGGACCCATGCTATCCCGTGTTCGGAGGGGGCCCGCTGCTGGCCGGCGCAAAGCTTCATTACATGCCAATGCGCCCTGGAAATGGTTTTCTGATAGATCTGAAGGAAATTCCGGAAGAGGTGGCCAGGTCAGCGCGCCTGATGGTGGTATCCTATCCCAACAACCCTACCGCCGCTCTTGCGCCGGACGGCTTTTACCGCGAGCTGGTGGACTTTGCAAAAAAATACGATATTATTGTGCTTCACGACAATGCATACAGTGAGCTGGTTTTTGACGGTGCGCGCTGCGGCAGCTTTTTATCCTATGAGGGCGCAAAGGAAGTGGGAGTTGAGTTCAACTCTCTTTCCAAGACCTATGGAATGGCCGGCGCAAGAATAGGCTTTTGCGTGGGAAACAGGGAAGTTGTGGACGCATTGGCCAGGCTGAAATCCAACATGGACTACGGCGTTTTTCTGCCTGTACAGAAGGCGGCAATTGCGGCAATTACAGGCGATCAGTCCTGTGTGGCCCATACCAGGGGCGCCTATGAAAGACGCCGCGACATACTGTGCGACGGTTTGAATAAAATTGGCTGGAAGCTTGAGAAGCCAAAGGCCACAATGTTCGTATGGGCAAAGCTGCCGGAAGGCCGCGGCAATGCCCAGAGCTTCGCACTTGAGCTGCTGGAAAAAACCGGCGTGCTGGTTACGCCCGGCAGTGCCTTTGGCCCTTCGGGAGAGGGATATGTCCGCATGGCCCTGGTGCAGAATGATGAGGAGATGTTCAGAGCCGCGGCCGAGATAGAGAAAAGCGGATTATTACTGTGAACGGCTGTACGAAAGCCTTATAGAGTAAATCACAGGGCAATTTTGCAAAACAAAATCACCCTTGACAGTATAATGAAAGATTGTATATAATTTTGTTGATAATGGCGCTGAAAGAAAGAAGTAGCATAATGCTTCGGCTTTAGAGAGGGAACGGTTGGTGAAAGTTCCCGGGAGGCATTTTGTGAAGCAGTTCCGGAGCCTTCTGCCGGTAAAAAGGCAGAACGTAAGACGGCGTTAACGTTGCCGGAGTCAACTGAGTTGACCCGCTAAGAGCCCCGCTTCCGGGGAATCAGGGTGGTACCGCGTGAGAACATCTCTCGTCCCTCATAAAGTCAGATGAAAATGACTTGGGGATGGGAGTTTTTTTGTAAGCAAATAAATTTTACACCAATGGCCGGAAACGCCGGATAAGCGTTTGAAACTGTTGACAGGGTACATTGGCATAATTGGAGGCTAAATGCAAAAATTAGGTTTAAATGAATTAAGAGAACGTTATCTCAGCTTTTTTGAAAGCAAGGGCCATCTGAGGCTGCCCAGCGCGCCGCTGGTCCCTAAGAACGACCCAAGCCTGCTGCTGATCAATTCAGGAATGGCGCCGCTGAAGCCGTATTTTACAGGCCAGGAGGAACCGCCAAGAAAGAGGGTCACAACCTGCCAGAAATGTATAAGGACTCCCGATATAGAGAATGTGGGAAAGACCGCGCGCCACGGGACTTATTTTGAGATGCTGGGAAACTTTTCTTTCGGGGATTATTTCAAGAAAGAAGCTATTCCCTGGGCATGGGAGTTCTGTACACAGGACCTGAAAATGCCGGTGGATAAGCTCTGGGTCACAATATATGAGGATGATGACGAGGCCTTTGAAATATGGCACAAGGATATAGGTCTGCCTGCCGACAGAATTGTCAGAATGGGAAAGAAGGACAATTTCTGGGAGCATGGCACAGGCCCCTGCGGCCCCTGCTCTGAAATCTATTACGACAGGGGTCCCGAGAAGGGCTGCGGAAGTCCGGACTGCAAGGTGGGCTGCGAGTGCGACCGCTATGTTGAGTTCTGGAACAACGTATTTACCCAGTTCAACAGGGACGAACAGGGCAACTATACCAGGCTTGACCATCCCAATATAGATACAGGAATGGGCCTGGAAAGGCTGGCATGTATTTCACAGGGAGTGGACAATCTTTTTGAAGTTGACACGGTGAGGAACATACTGGATTATATATGCAAAACAGCTTCGGTTGAATATAAAAAATCCGAGAAGACCGATGTTTCCATCCGCGTCATTACAGACCATATCAGGAGCACCACTATGATGGTATGCGATGGCGTGCTTCCATCCAACGAGGGAAGAGGTTATGTGCTGAGAAGGCTTTTGAGAAGGGCTGCGAGACATGGAAGGCTTCTGGGAGTCAACAAGCCCTTCCTGTACGATGTGGCGATGGTAGTTATAAACGAGTCAAAAGAGGCATATCCGGAGCTTGCCGAGAAAGCCGAGTATATAAAAAAGGTTATAAGAATTGAAGAGGAGCGCTTTGAGGCCACTGTTGACCAGGG
>JAEWSZ010000103.1 GCA_023397905.1 Bacillota bacterium
TATTCCCCCTCCGTCCTGCAGAAGTCTCACAGAATCGTGTATATAGTTTCCATACACCTGGTTGTTGGTCATTCCATGGTCTGTATCGGACCAGTTCCAGCCTATGGTGATACCTGTATAGGGCAAATCCTTTATTTCATTATTTGCCACTGTCATGTTCTGCGGAAGCATTGCACCTATCCCGATCATATCCTTGTAATCAAGAGCTACAGTGTCCACCGTATTGTTTGTGATTGTGTCATACCGGCTCTGTCCGTCCGGAAGCGTATAAGCCGGATCCCGGCCTTCGTTGTCGTCCCAGAGATCCCCTGCAATGCCCATTGCAATCCCGCCTCCGGCATTTCCGGCAAACCGGTTCCAATTAATCAGAGTATGATCTGTGCCCTCGTAACCCATTATGCCCCAGCTTCCTGAATATTGGAATGTGTTGTGTTCCAGTGTTATGCCGCTGCTGTTTCTCAACTGGATCATTGCAGCGGGAGCCGTATACCTGGCGGTGTTCCTGATTTCGGAATTGTTTCCGCCTGTTACGGACTGGTATCTGAAACCGGCCTGGACGTCAACATATCCGTAGCTGGAAGGCGCCAGCCAGTTGCTGTGTTCAAATGTAATTCCCGAAAATATTATGTTGTGTACTTTGTTGTCCGGACTTCCCGCAAAATTTACCAGAGTCTCCACCTTCGGAGCAACTATCTGTACATCGTTGATTGTTTCGCCGCTTCTGGGCTTGTAATATACGGTATCCGTTGCTGTGTCAAGAAACCATTCCCCTTCAGCATCCAGCAGGGATAAATCATTTTCCAGGAAATACGGAGAATTGCCCTGGCTGTGATGGTTGTATGAAAAACCGCTTTCAGGGGTCTTAAAGGTCACTGCCCCCGTATCGGGAGAAAAGCTTTCAATACGCCCGCGCACCTGGCTCCAGCTTTGTACTACCACCATCTCGGCAGTGCTGTTCAGGGACAATGCGCTCATGGTCGTGCTGCTGATATCCGCCGGATTGATCCTGTAGGGATATTCTCCGTTTGTCGCCCTGTAATAGGGACCTCCTGTGACTTCATCCGACATATTGGGTTCACGGGCCCTTATGCCGCGGTCGTCGCCTATGTACAACTGTCTGAAATCCCAGTCAATACCTGTTCTTTTGTATATATTTTTATCGCTGTCGTATAATTCCCATCCGGTACTGATGTCCACGCCGCCGCTGATTACAGGATTTGCTCCCGTATCGGCGGTATATATGACATTGTATCCGTTTGTTCCGGAATCCAGGCTGTCAAAATTCAAAGTGCCGTCCAATGTATATGTGCCGTCTTCCAGATACACATATATGTCTCCTGTCATCGAACCGTTTACGCCGCGTATGGCCTGCCGGGCCTTCTCTATTGTTCTGAATGGCATACCCGGATTTCCCGGGTTATTGTCGTCTCCCAGCGGCGATACGTAAAAACTCTGCTGCGTGGCTGCTTTGACAGGGCTTACTGAAATTACCGAAAATAAGCATGAGAAAATTATGCTTATTGCTGTGAATAAGGCCAATCTTTTCATAAATTTTATTTCCCCCTTAAAATTTTGAGCCGTTCTAAAATCAGCCGGCATGATTTTAAAACTTCCCCTATGAAAATTCTAGCATTTTCACATTATTTAAGTAAATTTCAATAATTCTAGTTTGGATTTAAAAATTGTACTTTTAGAAAAAAAGAGTACTGCAAAATAACAAATCCAATATATGTGAAATATCAATTATGACTGGTCCTGCCGCGCTAACCTGCAATCAATGCGCAGCACAAGGTACACCGCACATCAATAGCTTCGTCTTAGTGCAGTAAATGGATTATTTACATATATTGAATTTATCTTATTTTGCAGTACTCTTTTTTCAACGGGTTACGTTCTCAGGGTGGCACCTGCGTTCGATATTGTTTGTATACCATGCCGCCGGCGCTTCCTCTGCTGAATGCGCCTCATGGAACATGGCATATACCTCCGGATACTTCACTCCCATATCGAGCAGGCCCACAAGCTCTCTGGTATGCAGCGGCAGTATCTTCATTCCGTCTATTGATTTGCTTCCGTCAAGACTGTAGTACATCATAGTTTTTCTGGCTCTGAAATCCGATATGACATTGGGGTTCAAATAGGTTGAGGCAAAAACACAGTACGCCTCCTCTGACGGATTTGCAATGCGGTAATCGCCGAGATGTCTGGATACCGGCTCCATTTCCATCCTCCTCTGGTTATTTCCGTCCGCCAGGGTGGCCTCAAGCAGCAGAGTATGCTTCGGATAAGCCCCGGTCTCTTCATATTTCCAGACAATATCCGCTTCTCCGCCGCCAGCGTGAGTTTTCGGCAATAAATCGGCCTCAAGCGACAGGTTCATAAACTCCAGAACATCACCTTTTCTTTCACTGATCTCATACCACGCTATTCCCAGAATATATTCAAAAATAGTGGGTACATCGGCGTTATCCGTAACCATTTCAAACACCGTATCGTCGGCCCGTTCCTCAAAATACCCGAATAACCTTATAAGATTATCTTTATTAAATTTCTCGTCTATCAATTTATTAAGCCTTTCATAACGCTCGTCGCGGATAACTTTTTTCGCCATCTGGCTGTTCCGGACTTCAACTCCGACCTCCCGGCCCAGAAGCCTGTATAGCTCGTCCTCCTCAAGCTGTAAAGCCGGGGAAATTTCAAACAGCTCCACGTCCCGCTCCAGCAAATCCGTCTCTGTAAAGGCTTCATTAAACAAATTCTCCGCCACCGCCTCAAAATAACATTTGGGCAGAATGTCGAACTTTACCTTCCGGTCCTGGAAAATAACAACATCCGTTGCTCTGAAATACCTTCTGTTCAGGTCAAAATAATCCTGCAGCGTAGATTTTGCCTTGATCAGATGCATTATCATAAAGAATTTCCGTTTAAATTCCGCTTCCGTATCTGACCGGAACAAGCCCATAGCTTTAAATGCCCCGGCGCCGTCATTTTTTATGGCAACCTTTGATGTTGTATTAAACAATAATTTACGCCAGTCCCCGCCGACATTGGATAAACCTTTGGTAGCCTCATACAGCTCATAAACCGCTTCCTTTCTTCCCCCAAAAACGTAATCATATAAGGCTTTATATATGGCAAGGTAGCCTTTGTCATAACTTTTGCTCTTCCTGTTCATTCCAACCACACAGAACAGCTCTTCATCAACATCACTATCCAGGAATAATTGCAGCGCATTTTGATAGTTCTCCTTTTTCATAAGCACGTCAATTATTACGCTGTCAAAGCTAATGCCGCTTTTCCTCCAGGTCATTATTTCCTCAATTACAAACTGTGTCGTTTCGGAATCAATACATAGCGGCAGCAAATAGGTAAACTCGTCGTTAGTCAAATAACCCAATTTTGATACAACATATGAAAAAACAATAAATGGCCTCACGCACTTACCGTCCACCATATTTGATGTTTTCAACAGCTGTTTGAAAAACACATAGCTGTCCCTGGGCAGCTCCAGCATGTTGTCAGAGTCAAATTTGCCGCTGTTGGCTATTTCCAATAATTTTTCACCGGCCTCCGTCAGTATTCTGTCATCTGTCATCAGCCCTATATCCTTCAGCCCGGAAGTTTTCTCTCTTGCGTCTTTGTACGGTCTGGGCGCGTCGCCTTTAACAAAGTTATTCTTTTTCAGGAAATAGTAATACTCACTTTGAAATGCATCGCTGCCTCTCCAGCTTTTGCTCTCGTTGCCCGGAATTTTCCTGAATTCATCAAGCATCTGCATCTGTGTCTCTATGCTTTTATTAAAGTTCACAGTTCTGTAGCTGGTAGTCCCAATGGACCAGCAGTATCCCTTAAATGCTATATCCGCCATGATCACCCTCACTCTCCATAATTCGTAACTAATATTTCCCGCGTCTTATTTCCCCTGTCGTCGGTCTGATAATTTGAATTTGAATAATCAAAAGTCAATTCATGCATGTGATATTTATCCGGATTGCGATCTATCCAATTTGCCAGTATGCAGTTTACCTTTCCCTTGCTTTCTATGACATTTGACAAGGCAAATTTCATTCCGGAGGAATGGACCTTGTCAAGGTAATCGAGCAAATCCCGTTCATCCTGTTCCGTCCACCCGGATTGCTCGTTATACGTTGCGCAGGTGATCAAATACGGAGGATCCACGTAGAAAAAAGTTTTTGCCGGAAACTCCTCAGGTCTTATCTGCCTGAAATCCCCGCTCATAAATCTGTAATCCCCGCTTTTGAGCCTGTCGATAAAGTCAGACAGTTTTCTCCGCATTTTAGGATTGTAGTCCCTCTTGCCCACCGGTAAATTATATTCGCCCTTTTTATTAAATCTGATCTGATTATTGAATGCATACACGATTAATACATATAACATGTAATAATATTCGGAATCTTTAACAGCCTTTTTATTAAAAGCCTCCCTCAGATGAAGAAAATGCTCCCTATTGTAATTTCCCAGCCCTTTCGTGCTTTCGCACCCATAGGCTTCATACCCGTTTCTGTCGGATCTGGACAGGTTGTAAGAATCAATGATTTCGTCTATCCTGTTCAACGAATATTGCCTGTCATTATTGAGAAAAGTTTCAAATAATTTAATCAGGTGTTCGTTTATATCATTAAACAACACCTTGTTGCATTTGACATTCACACCTACATTGCAGCCGCCGCAGAACAGGTCCACCACCTGCTCGCAATCCTCCGGAAACAGGCCCATAATCTGAGATAATAATTTATATTTCCCTCCGGTATAATTTAAAGGGGACTGTATGATTTCTTTTTTATCAAAGCATTTGCATATAAACAGACGTTCTTCATTCTCCTGGATATCCGATTTCCCGGTGGTAAACGCTTTGTAATTTTCCGAATATACTTTTACAATCCCCTTTTTATTAAGTATTCTGAAAATATCCTCGTCGCTTATTTTCGCATTTGACCTGTCATCCCCCTTTTCGGCCATGTTATTATATGACAGGACTATATATTTGGCCTTAATATTATCTATCAGGTCCTCAAATGCTTTTGCAGCCTTCTGGGTGCAGTAATCGCTCTTCAGCTTGGTCCTGTCCATTTTTTTGGCTACGCCGTACACTTCGGGCTTTTCCCATCTTGCCACATTTTCCAGCACGTGGTAAGCATCGCAGTATTGCCTTGAATTATACGGCGGGTCGATATATACCAGGTCTGCCTCGATATTTTTTACAAGCCCGTTTGTGTCTTCATTATAGCAAACATTGTTGGGATTTATATTGGCTTCCGGCATTGGGACATACAGTTCCAGGCGCTTGTCAAATGCGGCCCCCTTTCTGTACGCGTCATAGTGCCCGCAGGTATTTGCTATTTTGTCCATGGAATATAGCAGAGAGGTTATCAATAAGGCCCTCTCCCTTCCGTTAATTTCATTGACCTTATACAATTGCTCTATGTTTTCCCTGATAAATCCGATTTTTGAACAATCGGAGGCTGAAAAATATGTATTTGCAAAATTTTCTGTCATATAGTTGTTTTCTTTGACCCGGATGTTATTGTAGTGAAAAATCAACTCTATGATTTTTTCCTCTGAATAGGGCTCGCTGTCAAACCAGGCTTTATGGCATATATAATTGCTGTACATGATGTCGTTTGTAATTATTTTTTTGTCCGTAAACGCAGAAGCGACAGCCCCTGTTCCAGCGAAGATGTCCGCCACCGTAAATACGTCCGGGCATTCCCTGTCAACGACTTCCTTTATAAACGGCAGCAGCTTGTATTTATTTCCGAGATATCTTCTGTTATTTATTCTTATGGTTTTATAGGGATCTTCTATTTTTACACTGTCATTTTTCTCGCTTTTTCTGCTTTCCAAAAGCCTTTTTATCTCCTTGCAGATCTTCTCGCTCCAGACAGGCCTTCCATTGGCATCTGTGTCTATCTCAAACATTTTGTTCTTTTTCATATAATAAAGGTATGAACGTGATATGTCGCATTTATTGGCAATTTGTGTTGCTGTCATCCCCATATTTATTTCTCCTCTTTATGCAACGTAAAATCGTGATATATTGGACATTATACCTTTATTTCATGGAATATACAAGCAAATCCGGACCGTTTTTATGATTTTTGCCCATATTTTTGGATGCTAATTATATTTTAATAAAAATACCCATTAGCATCCATAAAAATGTTGATCTATGATGCAGAAGACTAATCACGTTTTGCAATGTGACTGGTTTTCTGCTTTATCAGTTCAGCTATTCATACTCTGGATCATTTCATGAGCAGATGTCTGCAGCAGCACCGCGGGCGCTTAACAGACAAATGCGCAGACGCGAAAACGGTCTGTCTGACGTGGCTTGGAGGCAGCTCACCATCAAGCAGAGCAGAGCCATTCCGACCGTAGGAAGAAATGCGTGCAGCATGGGACTGGCGCACCAGTCCCGCTGCTTGCCAATTTCGTTTATATATTAACGGATAAAATGAGTCGGAATGAGCGGCTCTATTTCCGGTTTTTCAAGTGCTGCCCTATCAATACTGTTCAGAATCCATGCCATATTAGTTCCCAGCGTCCGCATTATCTGGAGCCCTTCCAAATCTTTTCTTACATCATCCGGTGTAAAGCCATGCACCGAATTCCAATATTGTGAACTTACAACAGGCATACGGTTTATAGTGAAATATTTATTAAGACGATCAAAGGCTGCACTTGCGCCACTTCGCCGGCAGCTTACTACAGCTGCCGCAGGTTTATAAACAAAGGCAGCTGTAGCCGTACCAATGTAAAAGACCCTGTCAAGCACCGCGCATAATGCACCGTTTGGCCCTGCAAAATGCACGGGCGAACCTACTACAATCCCGTCAGCTTTCAGAATTTTTTCAAGCAATTCATTAGCAACATCATCATCGAAGGCACATCTATTTAATTCTCCGCATTTCCCACAGGCAATACATCCTCGAACAGGTTTTGTTCCGATATGGAAAATCTCAGAATCGACACCGTTCTTTTCCAGAGCACCGGATACTTCCATTAATGCAGTAAATGTACAGCCTTCCCTGTGAGGGCTTCCATTTATCAACAGCACTTTTTTCATATATTTTCACTCCAATCAAAATTTTTCAGATGCTGATATTCACATCTCAACTATTTTATTATACTTAATCCCACAACTCTTTGAGATTCTATTTGTTGTTTTAACATAGACTTTAAAAATTCTATTCTTCATCCCTATGAATAAAATGTGCTGCGGAAAGTGGTCCGCCAAGTTGCATAATTCTACCGCCAAAAGCCAGGGAACCAAGATCATGCGGATAAAATCCCATTTGTTCAAACAGCTTGCCAGCAATTGCTTTTGCTTCCGGGTCATCTCCTGCGTAGAACAGAACACGTCTGCCGCCCCCGGCTGTTACTAAGTATTATCATAACCAGCATTATATTTGAGCCTGGCCCCCATCCACGAATAATTCTGTTCCGGTTATAAAACTGCTCTCATCAGAAGCCAGAAATGAAACAGCGCTTGCCACTTCTTCAGGTTCTCCCATTCGACCGAGAGGAATGATGCTCGCCAAATACTCCTTTAGCTTCTCTGTTTCTTCTACATTTCCCACAGAACGTTCGTGGGCAGGAGTATTGATCGGTCCGGGACTGACTGCATTCACACGAATTTTCCGATCCTTCAAATCCATTGCCCAAGTACGGGCAAAAGAGCGAACCGCTGCTTTAGTCGCACTATAAAGGCTGAATGCCGGATTTCCTTTACTGCCTGTTGTGGATGCATTAATGATGATCGAACCGCCATCCCTAAAGATAGGGAGTGCCTTTTGAACAGTAAACAGCACCCCTTTTACATTAAGATCGAATGTGCTGGAGTAATCTTCTTCCGTTATTTGTCCGATAGGGACATAGGTTCCGAATCCGGCATTGGCAAATATAATATCGACATGACCTTTTTCTTTTTGGATAAGAGCATACAGCCGATCAATATCCTCCAATTTACATACATCCCCTTGTACAGCAGCAACATTTTTTCCTATTATTCCAACTGCCTTATCAAGTTGATCCTGGTTGCGTCCGGTGATATACACAAATGCGCCCTCATCGGCTAATCTTTTTGCTGCAGCAAGGCCTATACCACTCGAACCCCCAGTTACAACTGCTGTTTTTCCATCATGTTTACCCATTTTTTTTGTAACCTCCTCCTATCATCAGAATCATACTTCATAATCCACTGCCACAACCTTTGCTTGAACATCCTCAATATATTTACCAACTTCAATGTGTGCCGGATGTGCGATATAGGCATTGAGATCTTCTTTTGAATCAAATTGGGCAACCATGGCTATATCATAGGAAATCTCAGCATGGATAAAATCCACTCCCACCGTCAGATCCTTCAGGCATTCAATTTTGCCCTTCATTCCCAGCAGCTTGTTCTTCATAGTGTCTATAGCCTCCTCATTTCTGTCCTTCAACTTGACAAAAATTATATGTGTGGTCATAGTTAATTCCTCCTTGTTTTTAATAATCAAAATTTACGTAGCATGACGTTTATAGGCATACTTGGTATTCAATTTAAATATTTTCTCATTAACCTTATTCTAATGTAAAAGAATTTCACTCAAGGGTTTACGGGTTTTTTCATGCCGGTCCGGTGCTGCGGGCTGTCCCGCCTCGTAGCCTATGGCTAAAATATTAATAGGTTCAATATGCTCCGGCAGATTGAATTCACGGCTGATAACCGCGGGATCGAAACCGCATATCCATACGCTTCCCAATCCCAGATCAGTAGCCTCCATCATCATGTGATCGGTTGCGATACTGGTATCAATGTCTACAACGCTTTTATTGTTGTAAGGTATCACTCCTGCGGTGTTATGGTCACCGCAGGCGATAATAACCAATGGTGCATGAAAGACGGATGGCGCATGATGGAAGGTTGCTTTTTCAACTTTTGCCAGCTCCTCTGCCTCCTGCAATACAATTAATTTAATAGGCTGCCTGTTTTCTCCTGAAGGTGCAACCCGTGCAGCTTCCAGTATTTTCTGTAGTTTATCCTCCTCGACTTTTTTTTCTGCGTACTTACGGGCAGAATATCTTTTTCTGGCCAATTCTAAAAAATCCATTTTTTCATCTCTCCTATCACTGTAAATTTATGTAATGGACACAGCATCCAGCCGTGTCTTTTTGCATATGAAAAATACGTAAAAAGCCCCTGCGAATAATTAAGTATTCTACAGATAGGTACCTCTATGTAACTGTAACCGTTTCAGTTACAACAAGCTTTAAAAAAAATTGAATCTTTAAATTCAACTTTTTTGCAATATATTTGTAACAACGTCTGCCATTGTGTAACTTTGCAGTACTTCTTCCATAGCCGATTGAGCTTTCGGTAATATTAACATTAATACATTCTGGATATTTGCACCTATAATGCATTCCTGATTCGTATTTTCATGTATCTGAAAGAGCTTTTCATCTTCAACAACATCAACCGCTTTATATATATCAAAAAGTGTAATATCTTCAACAGGCTTTAAAAGATAAGCTCCGCCACATCCAATATTCACATCAACCAGTCCTGATTTTTTTAGCATGCCTATGATTCGCCTTACAACAACAGGGTTATTTTGTATGCTGGTTGCGATTACTTCAGAGGTACAAACTTTTTCGTTACCGATCTCCAATGCAGCAAGGATATGGATTGCTACAGTAAATCTACTGCTTATTTGCATCATAAGGCCCCCTTGTAACCATTATAGTTACAGCCCATTTGTTTGTCAATCTTTTTTTGTCTGCCCGCATATAAAGGGCAGGTTAACCATCAGTCTTATCTCCCGGTGCAAATAGTTTTTTTACAGTTCCGGCCGAATATAACGAGGGGGCTGCTGAGAAAAGTATACACAAAGCCAACGCTCCAATCGACGCAAATATCTTTATATTGAGTTCACCCGCTATTGATGGGGCTCCTTCTGAAAAAAAGAAAGGTATTAAAAAGTAGATTACGAGCCCTGCAACCCCTCCTATGACTCCCGAAGCCATCATGTGCATAGAAAAAAGGAGCTTTATATATCTGATTTGCATGCCGGTCTGGCTCAACAGCTTAATCTGCTCCGACTGTTTTTGTACATCTATCCATGATAACGCGGTCATAAATAAAGACATGCCGGCCAATAAAGCCAGACCGGCAAAAAGCAGCGGCAGCGCGTTTTCCTGCCGCCCTCTCCAATCCTCTCCGGCAGATAAGTAGGAGGGATCTGCCATATAGCCAAGAGAAGCCGCCTTATCTGAAACTTCCTGCATATCCCCGGCCTTTTGAACCTGCAGCAATATACAATCATAAGCTGTGGGTTTTCCATTTTCCCGGAGCACTGTTTTAGCAGCGGAAAAATCCATATATACCGTGGGCAGTGCGGTTTTTTTGCCATCTTTAATAATGCCGGAGACCCGTGAGACCACAGGTTTTACCTTTTCATCCATGGACAGGCTGAAATTCGCTTCCAGCCAATCTATATCTGGAGCATTGACTGTGCCTCCGGCAGCTGCTGCCTTCTCATCTTGATTTGAAAACAATTTACATGCTGCTTCGTTTAAAACCAGAACAGGCATACGGCTGCTTTCCGGAAACAGCCCGCCTTTTTCAAATGTACTTGCTATATAGTCACGGCGGATTCCAAGTACAGTCACAAAAGCAGTATATTTCCCTGATGTAATTCCAACCGGCAAGCTCAGAACCGGAGTGCTGTTCCCTACGTGTTCAAGACTCATAAGCACCGACATATCCTGATCTGTCAACACCTTGCCCGGAGCGGCACTTAACCTGATTTCTCCGGGCGAATTCTGCTCATACCAAATACCCAAAAGTCCGGTCATGGCAAAGCATAGGCATAGTATACCCGCTGCAATGAAAATGACATAAACCGCAGTGTAATGATGCTTTAGCCCTCTGTATGATAAATACAGGATATCATATGCTTTCATCGTGTTTTCCCCTGCCCTTCTTCCGGAAGAAACGGACTGAGAATATTACGCCGATGATTGCCCCTAACCCGATGACAGAGCCAATCCATTGACCTGCGCCGGCTTTTTCTTTCTGCTGTTTACCGGCCGGCGTAACCGGCTCAAGAATAATTGTAGAAAAAGGGATTTCCTGTGTTTCTTCGGTTCCTGAACTGTCCTCATAAATCAAGGTAATATTTCCCTGTGTTCTGCCATATTCCTCCGTCCCTCCTGCGGCATTTTCAGATTTCTTTGATTGAATGTCAACATCCATCAGGCCAGTCATGCTTGTTCCGGCTTCCATATTACCGATAAAGGCCACCCCTGCCTGGTTCATTCCGGGCGCCTCCAGTTTAAAACGAACGTTGTAAAGTTTGTCTTTTCCCAGGTTCAGCACGTTCATGGATACTGACAGAGTTTCACCTGCGTGAACCTTTTCCGGTATTGCCGGAGCTTCAGCTTCTATCCGTGCCGCCTGCTTAATCTGTACGGTAATTTCACCCTCTGCCGTCATGGGCATTGCTTTTGCATCCTCATATTCCATGGCAAAATTAAGTTTTTGCGGAGCAGCGGGCGCGTTGGCATATACCTGGTAATCCAGATTTAAAACGATTGTCCCTCCCGGGGCTATTGCTTTAAAGTAAAAGGTATTGCTCTCATTTTCCAGGATGAAATCGGCGGACGTGCTGCTTACAGTCACTTTTATGTTCTTCACAGCCTGTGCCTCGTTTGTGTTCAGAATTGTCACAGCAGTCGAAAATTCTTTGCCTGCCAATACCGGCGCCGGATTAACACTGTAGTTCGATATCATGAGTTTTGGCTGCGATTGTGGTGTATCCGCCGTCTGCGAATTTCCATCCTTTCCGTCTGAAACGGTTACATAGGCTGTAAAGGCCTGTGTTATTCTCTCCCCTCCGGAAGTCTGTGCCTCAATATTAATAACAACCGGGTATGTACCATTGATCCTGTCGGGAGAAAGCTCCAGTTTCAACTGTACAAGATATGCTTCCTCTTTCCCGCCGCTGCTCAGCGTTTGCATGCCGAGTGCCACGGTCTTGTTATAATTCTTATAAATGAAGGGTGATGAAGCCGGCGGTCCCAAATCCGAGTTAATGGTAATACTGTTGTTTTTAACCGGACCAGCGCTTAAAAGGGGAAGTATGACAGAGACAGAGCCGCCGCTGACTTCAGGCAGATATCCCTCGTCATAAGGCTTGTTCATGCCTTTATATTTGTTTTTGTTATCTATGGAAAACCAGACGGAGGCTCCGGAATCCATACCGTCTGTGATGGTGACATAGACCGTGAAGGTCTGCCGGAACACTGTTCCCTGTGCATCCCGGCCTTCGGCGCTTACTTCAACAGGATAGGTCCCATTTACACGGTTTGCCTCAAGGTCAAGATTTAGATGCACCAGATAGGAATACTTCTTGGAAGAACCATCTGTTTTGTTATAACCGCCTTTAACTGTCTGTTCATAGTTCTTAAAGACAAAGGGAGACACAGAAGGCGCGCCCAGATTCGCCGTGACGGTAAGCTGATTTGAATAAAGCTTTCCCTCGCACAAAAGAGGCATAATAATTGTGGCAGCGCCGTTTTTTACAACTGGCATATACCCCTGGCTATAGGACAGCGCCATTCCCTCGTACCGGGATTGGCCGTCAATTGTGATATTGGGATGTAGGGAATCCGGCTCCGGTATGCCTGGAGCTTTTCCGTCCGTAATATGGACATAAACAGTGAAGGATTGTCTGAAAACCGTTCCGGATATGTTTCTGCCTTCCACGCTGATTACAACGGGATAATTCCCATTGTTTGGGTTTTGCTTCAGGGTCAGCTCCAGATGAACCAGATAGGAATACTTTGGGGAGAAACTCTCTATTTTATTGTATTGACCGCTGACAGTCTGCCCATAGTTCTTAAAAACGAAGGGGGCTGAAGCTGCATCGCCCAAATCAGGCGTAATGGTAAGCTGATTGTTATATAGGCTTCCGTCACATAGAAGCGGCAATATGATTGTCGCCACACCATTTTTAACCGTAGGGACATAGCCCTGGCTGTATGACTCCGCCATTCCCTCATAACGATGAACATTGTCAATTGTAATATTTGCCTGTATCGGCTCCGATACAGGCGCCGGAGTTGAATCAGGGTTTTTGCCGTCCGTAATAATCACATAGGATGTAAAAGATTGTTTAAAATCTCCGTTTGGTGTTTCACCGCTTACCTCGAAGGTTACGGGATAGGTACCGTTCACTCTATTATTTGAGAGTGTAAAATCAAACTCCACAAGATAGGAGGATATGGTACTGCCTCCGCCGTTTACAGTGTTATTTGCAAGCGACACCGTTTTCTCATAGTTCAAGAATACAAAGGGCGAATTTGCTGTATCCCCTAAATCCGGCCTTACATTGATTTTGTCGCCTGTAATCTGACTATTGGCAAGCAATGGCAAAATAATCGTTGCCACTCCATTCTTAACCGCAGGCAAATACCCTTGATTATAGGCTTTGTTCATGCCTTCATAGACATTCGCGTTATCTATTGAAATGGATGGGACAGCAGCCATTGCCGCAACCGGTAATATATTAAGCGCCAATACAAATATTAAAATATAACTAATAAATCGTTTCATACACTTCCTCCTGAATCATGCCGTCTTTAAGTAAAAAACGCCTGTCTGCCAACCGGGCGGCCTCCCGATTGCCGGTAAGCAAGACCAATGTTGTCCCTTCCTGCCGAAGGATTATCTTCAACTGTTCCATAAATTGAAGCGACTCCGAAGCGTTCAAATTCCCGGTTATTCCATGGGCAAGCAAGATCGCCGGGACCTTTACCATGGCTCTTGCCAATGAAATCTTTTGCTTTTCCAGGGGGCTTAACCCCCGTGGGAAATTATTTCTTCTCTCTGCCATTCCAACTCTTTGCAGCCAGGCCGCAGATTTATACAGCCTATCGCTCCTATCCATATTTTCAACTGCCAATGGCAGCGATGTGTTCTCCAGAATGGTCAGTCCGGGCAAAAAAACCGGCGAACGCTGCATTATACCAATATGCTTACACCTAAGAGCCGCAGATTTCTTATCATTTTCTGCCTGCATAAGCTGCTCCAGCACAAAAATACAACCTTCACTGGGCTTTTCCATCCCTGCAATCAGCTGAAAAAGAACACTTTTCCCGCTGCCCGGCAGTCCATAAATTGCGACGGACTCTCCTTCATAAATAGTCAGGTTAATATCCCGGAGGCCTCTTTCGCTGGAGTCATACCATTTTACAACATTAACCAGCCTTAATATTTCTTTCATCACCGCACCACCGTTAATATTCCTGAATCCATTTCACAGACAGTATCGCATAGAACATCAATATCCTGGCCGTTATGGCTGGCAAGCACGATGGTTTTTCCTTGTTCCCTTAGACCTAAAATCAGCTTTCTCATTTCCTCCACACCTCGTTTATCCAAGCCATTGAAAGGTTCGTCCAAAATAAGCAGGGAAGGATTCTCCATGATCGCCTGCGCGATACCCAGGCGCTGACGCATTCCGAGAGAATATTTATTGACCGGTTTTTTCATGTCCGGATTTAAGCCCACCCGTATGATTGCATCACGGACACTGGCATTGTTGATCCTCCGTTTCAGTGAAGCGAGGATCTGCAGATTCTTTATGCCGGTAAGAGACGGAAGGAAGCCTGGCGTTTCAATAATAATGCCTAAATTGTCAGGGAAGTCCACATCTTTGCCTACCTGCTTATAATGAACAAGGATTTTCCCCTTTGTGGGAAGTAAAAATCCACAAATGCATTTCATCAATACCGTTTTTCCGCTGCCGTTATTTCCAATGATTCCATGAATTTTACCTTCCTCAAAATCATGGGACACATCTTTTAAGACCTGCTCTTGCCCGAAAGTTTTATATACATGCTCCACCCGGATAGCCGCATCCATTTTTCATCCCTCCAGTTTGTAATAGTGAGTTAAGAAAGTCTTGGCAATAGCCTCTTATTTTTTTAGATAATCCAGAATTCCCTGGGCTATACCGTCTGCCAATTTGCCCTGATATTCACCCTCCTGCAGCAGTTCTCTGTCTTTGCCGGTTGTGATAAATCCCATCTCCACCAGTGCGGCCGGAATGTCTGCCTCACGGAGGACAAGATAATTGGCGGTTTTCACTCCCCGGTTACTTGCTCCGGTTTGTCCGATTGCCGACGTTTGAATATAGTTGGCCAGCTGCTCTGATTGCCCTCCGGTTTTGTAACAATAGGTTTCTATTCCGCTTATATTGTCACTTTCAGCTGCGTTGGTATGAATGCTGACAAATAAGACCGCATCGCTTTTGTTAGCTATGCCGGCTCTATTATCAAGAGAAATAAATTTATCATCCTCACGGGTCATGATCACATTAATTCCCGCGTTCTCTATGATATCCTGCACCAGCAGTGCTACCGCCAGGTTGATATCTGCTTCCTTGAGTCCGTTGGACACTGCTCCCGGATCACTGCCCCCATGCCCTGGATCTATGACTATGGTCAAACCGTTTTTTATGGTATTGCCGTCTTTGCTGCCTGAAGGTTTTGCTTCAGGTATATTGGAGGAGCCTCTTATATTCTCATTTGTGGGTAGGGTCGCATTTCTCCGGCTTGCTGTGCGGTCACTATCAGTTTCATATGTAGATGTCTGCCTGACCGCACCTCTTATGTTTCTGGAATCGGAAGCGGCAGCATATGCCATCGTCGCTCCAAACAGGGACATCATACACAAAGTTACTATCAGTATTAAAAAGCATCTTTTCATTTTGAACCTCCGTCGTTTTTATAAGTTTGTTTTTATCTGCCTTCACATGAAAGCGGCTATTGCGCAAATCAACCTTCCGTACCGGTAAAGTTAAAGTTATAGGTCCGTATAGCTAATAAAGCTGAAGAATAGCAAATCAGTATCAATCCTCCGAACAATGCCATGCTTTGCCACATACGCGGTAAAAGATCATATCCGAAATTGTGCATATGGTAAGTGGCATGATTAAGAGGTGAGAGCCAGCCTACCACCACATTTGCCTTATACATCAGCTCGTCCGGCAGATTAAAGAGCGCTTTTATCAATTCCGGATTAAGCAGAAAACCGTACAGGCTGAAAATGAAAATCCCCACAACACCCCAAAATTGTCCCCTTACAATATTGAGGGTCAGCATGATAAAGGCCATAAGCAACGTATAAAGCAGCATCAATACAAAGATCGTACCCATACACGCATAAGGAGTTGTCATCTCCAAGGTTTTCACCATGGCCGGAAGGGCTACGTTCTTTCCTGCTCCTGAATAGCCCAGTATGGCAGCCGTTTCGCTCCACATATTATTGGGGAATGAATTCTGCATGCATAAAAGCATAGTTGAGAAAAGAATAAAAAACAGATATATGCCTGTGGCAAGCACAATATATAGCGCCTGCCCCATCAGCCATATTTTCCGGTCAATGCGCATCAGGTAAAAAGGGATCCCTGTTCCTAAAAAGGGGATGTCTGCAAACAAAAGCACCAGCAGCAAAGATGAAAGCAAAATAGAATTCGCATCTCCAAAAGTCCAGACAAAAGCTTCCACAACCTGCATTGAAGTATTGAATTCCCGGGCAAAACGCACCGCCTTGTCGGACAATAAAAAGCACAGGATAAAAGCTAAAGAAAAAGTAATTATAATTCGAGGATTCTTATACCATCCTCGAAAGTTATATAAAGCTACAGACCATATTTTCCGAATTTTATTCATGCCCAAGTTTCCTTCCCGCGTAAAAACTAAATCCCAGGCTGATAAGTATTATCAGCTCTGATAGAAAGATAATCACACCCCAATTTCCAAACCTCCATGAAGCGGACGGATTCAACCACTCCTTCGGATACCAGCAGTAGAGCGTATTAAAGTACCGCTCATGCAATATGACGAGAACATAAAATACAATAAAGGGTGATGCATAAGCCATATACCGGCTATTCGTCATACTTGCCAAAACAAAACCAACCAGTGACCAGAATGCTCCTGAAAAGAAGAACATTCCCATCCTTCCAAGCAATTGGGGAACCTGCTGTGTTGCCGTAGCATTTGAATTTACAACAGATTCCATAGGTGCAAGAAAGAGCCCCGATAAAATGTAAGACAGCAGAATTCCTGCCAAAAGCACTAGTCCCCCTGAAGTAGCACAGGCACAAAGTTTTCCCACAATGTATTTTTTGACCCCGCAGCGTGGCAAAAATTGCTTTGTAAAGCCACTTTGCATGTCATCAACATAAGCCGTGGTAAATGGAAGTGTACAAAAAATCGGTGCTGCCAGAATAATCAAGTCACTGGGCAATATATCCAATATGGCTTTAACATGGTATCCCGCTTCCAGTTGTCCTCCGCCTGAAAGAACTGAGTATGCGCCTTCAAGCAGGGAAAGTAAAATGATAATTGCCATACCGAGCGTTCCTGCCAGAAAGCCTCTTGATGTTAAGGCCTGTTTTATATCTGAATGGCAAATATTGCGCATCATAAACCCTCCCTTCTCATTCGTTCCCATTCATCATAAATCTCCTATGCCTAATCGCTGCATAGGAGTTGTATCCAAATTGTATATTTTGGTCCGCACAGAGGAATATTCTTTGCTGTATAATTCCATTTGAGGATACAACTCAGATACATTTTTGATGTATTCTAATAAATATAGTAAGGTTGGTTTATCACATATAAGGAGATTAATATATATATGAGAGTTTTAATTGTTGAAGATGACGCGGCTATTAACGATTTAATCCGTATGACCCTGGTCGATTCCGGATTCACCTGTATTAGCGCCCATGATGGCACTGCAGCTGCAACCTTAATGGAACAGGATAGCTTTGACCTTATCCTCCTTGATATTATGCTGCCGGGTGCGGACGGGTACGAGTTGCTGGAGTATGCCCGTCCCCTAAATGTTCCGGTTATTTTTATTACGGCTAAGAACTCAGTGCCGGACAGGGTAAAAGGATTAAAGCTCGGTGCGGATGATTATATCGTAAAACCCTTTGCCGTGAGTGAGCTGACAGCCAGAATTGAAGCCGTCCTCCGCCGCTACAATATGGGGCAGAAAATACTTAAAGCAGAAGATTTGGAAATAAACACCGAATCAAGGCTGGTTATTAAAAATGGGGAACCCATTGACCTGACACTTAAAGAATATGAGTTATTAGTCATGCTTGTACACAATAAAAACAAGGCTCTTTTCAGAGAGACCCTGTTTGAGCGCATATGGGGGTCCAGCTTTATCGGTGAAACACGGACATTGGATCTCCATATCCAGCGGCTGCGCAAAAAGTTGGGCTGGGAGGATAAAATAAAAACGGTATATAAGATTGGTTACCGATTGGAAGTGAGCTCATGAAGTTCAGTATTAAAATTTTCATCTGTATGATTGTAACTGTGGCTGTGGCCTTTGCCATAGGCGGCTTCCTTATCATTTCCACGAACTTTAGCGCTGCCAAAGACCGTGAAATCAGCCGCGCTCTGGATGAACACCTGTCAGTGAATTTTATGTTGGAATCTGCCATCATCACCCGAGAATTGCAAGAGCTTTCCATAACAGACACGAGCCTGCGGGATGCGGCACAAGACGTTGCAAACGGTATTCAGCTTAACAGGCAGAATGACAGAAGCATTGTGATCTATGACGGCAAGGGTGCAAAAACTTTTCCCGCCGCGGACAAAGAGGATTTTGAAAATACGAAGGCTTTTTCCTCCTTAACAGACAAACAGGTAGTTTATCAAATTAAAAAAGATGGAAGTACCTACCGTATATACGTGACAGGGCCCTTTTCCTACAATAATGCTAAAATCTATTTAAGTTACAGCAGGGATATAAGCGAAATATTTATCCAAAGGGATACCCAGGTAAGAGCTTTTATGATTTATCAGCTCATTATTACCCTGCTCAGTTCAGGCATTGCTCTTGGTATGTCCTTGATATTGACATCTCCGATACGGCGGCTGACTAACGCAAGCCGCCGTATCGCCTCCGGGAAATATGGGCAGCGGGCCAATATCCGGTCTTCTGATGAAATCGGCGAACTGGCTCAAAGCTTCAACAGCATGGCGGAGTCTGTGGAGGGCAAAATCCATCAGCTTGAAAATGCTTCCCGTGAAAAAGATGATTTTATTGCTAATTTTACACACGAGCTTAAAACACCCATGACTTCCATTATCGGCTATGCCGACATGCTGCGTACCCGGCAGCTGGAGCCTGCGGACTTACTGAAGTCTGCAAATTACATCTACAATGAGGCATCCCGTTTGGAATCACTGTCATTGAAGATGCTTGACCTTGTCATGCTGGAAAAGCAAAACTTTGAATTCATTGAAGCCTCCGGAGCTGCAATTCTGGAATACGTTTATCGGAGCGCCTTGCCGGCCTATGAGCGAGCTGCCGTCTCCCTTAATCTTTCAACACAGAAGGGTTATGTTATGGTTGAGCCGGATTTAATAAAAACTCTCCTGATCAACCTTCTGGATAATGCACGCAAAGCATCACATGCCGGTAGTTCCGTGGATCTGACTGGTTCTGTGAAAGAAGGAGAATACACCTTTACCGTGCTCGATCATGGCGACGGTATACCGGAAAAGGAAATCGGAAAAATCATGGAAGCTTTCTACATGGTAGATAAGTCCCGCTCAAGAGCGCAGCACGGTTCAGGGCTGGGTCTTGCCATCTCGGGCAGAATCGCTTCCTTGCATAATACAGCGTTGGATTTTAAAAGTCAGGTCGGCAAGGGAACCTGTGTAAGCTTTAACCTCCCTTGCACTTTGAAACAGGGAGGTCTTGATCATGACTAACAAATTGCGCTATATTCTCACTGCATTAATCACAGGAACTATTGTTGGCTGTAGTGTGCTTCTCCCCGGCATATTTCTTCATAAAATGGATTATGGCATAATCGGTTATTCCCATGTTGCTGAAAATGGCTATGCAACACCGAAAAATACAGGAAACCCTTCCTCCGGTCCCTCAGCTTCATCATCTTCTGCAGGTCTATCTACTGTACCGGATGACGACAGGCTGAAACAGTATATTGAGAACATCCGTATTTTTGAGCACGGCGAAAAAAGCAGTCAATTATCCAGAAGTCCGACTGACGGAAATCTCACCACCCGGGAAGCTGTCGATAAGGGAGTCAGTTATATATCAAGTTTGCTGGATGAAAACGCACTGCTGCCTCTGGACCAATTTCCCAAAGCCTATGAGGTATCAGCAGAAATGAGAGAGATCACAGGAGAAAAACCGGATGACACCATGCAATATTATATAATTTCTTTCTTTAAGGATAATACTTCCTCAAAGATTCAGACCGGCATAACTATTATGCTGGATGCCAAGACCGGGATGATTTTATATGCTCAGTCCATGATTGACCATATAGTATCTATAGATACAACGGCAGCTGTCCAAGCTGTTACAAGCAAACTGCACCTGGATGGCCTGCTTCAATCTACGTCTGAGAGTGAAAATACGCAAACAGCATTGTGGGCTATCAAGGATTCCGATCTTGTCTTTAGATTATATATAGTAAAAAGAACGCAAAGTTCATTTTTAACAATTGAAGTTGGTTCGGCCGATTATATTGCTTCCAATCCTCCTTTATGGAAATAGGTCTTTTAATTAAAAAGAGTAAATCTTTTACAACTTTGATACAATGTGTGTACCCCGATGATGCAACAATCCTTTAGACTTTTGTTTAAAGGATTGTTTTTTTATCAACTATAACAGGAGGAGAAAAATGAATTACAAATTGACCCCATTATTGTCAAAACTCCATGCCGGTTTATCAAAGGGACTTATATTACTTACTGCGCTTTTCATAGTAAGCAGTCTTTTGACTGCCTGCAAAGCCGCACCGGAATCACCGCCTGTAATTGGCAAGCAGTCCGGAATTGATTCCAAAATAGCCGACAACACAGAGGGACTGGATCAACTGGCGGATGTCCCTAAAACACTGTCTAAAACAATCACCAGCGGAAAGCTTAGGATAAATGTGGATGCTAAGCTGGAAGTTCCATCTGCTTCAAAGATACCGGCAATTGAAGTAGTTCCTGCGCAGCTGACATCCGATGTGGCAGACAAGTTTGTGAAATTGTTTATAGGTGATGCCACACTCTATAAGACAGAAAATTTAAAAACCAAGAACGAACTAAAAAAAGAAATTGAACGTCAGCACATCCTGGAAATAAACGGTCTCAATAACCAGGCAAACAGCGGCGGACGCCAATCCAATGCCGATGTGATGAAACAGGCTATGGAGAGCGCCCCTGAATCAATAAAGCCTGAACCGTCCTCCCGGCGCCCGGAAGACATTAACGAGAGCGATATTACCGGGGATGATGGGAAAGTGCTGTATCCGGGCTTTAAGGGAAAATCCCTGACAGCAATGGCAGACCTGGGAAAGGGCTTTTATTCAAATTTATCCATTGTATCATCTGCTTCGGCAAAAGACTGCTACATAAAGTTTATCAATCATGATATTACAAGTATTTACCGCTATTCCGAATTTACCGGTCAAGCAGCCAGAGGGATGAAGTCAACGCTTGAAGCTGCAAGCAAATTGGCTGACAGCACCTTGAACACACTGGGTATAACGGAATTAAAGCTGACCGGCATTCAACTGGCCACCCTGCTGCCCTCAACGGAAAAGGAAGATCCAAATGCTATGAATCAGGCTTATGGCTTGTGGTTCACCAGAGACGTATCCGGATTTCCCACTACATTGGATACCACGGATTCTAAATCAACAGACGGTAATTTTACGGAATCCTATCCATATGAACGTGTATTCATGCTTATAGATGATTCCGGAATTCTGGAGTTTTCCTGGACGTCGCCGATGTCGGTTAAATCAACAGTATCCTCTGATACAAAAATACTGCCTTTTGAAAATATCATGAAGCGTTTTGAGCAGCAATTTCCTATTCGCTATGCTCAAAGCGACGCCAAAATCCAAAGCAGTGCTTATAACATTTCCCGCATTACTCTGGGGCTAATGCGGCTGCAGGTGAAGGACACATCAAGCGAGTATATGATGGTGCCCGTATGGGACTTCTTCGGCACTTTGGAGCAAAAAAGTGACTCCGGCACTGCCATCAGCGATCATACCTCCCAGAGCTTCCTTACGATTAATGCAATTGACGGCTCTGTCATTGACCGTACGCTGGGATACTAAATAACGGCTGCCCATCTTTGATGGCATACCGGAAAAAAATCACAGCAATATTTCATAGCAATCTAAAAATTTATTTAAGAGAGGGATTTATAAAATGCGAAAGGTAATGATTTTCATTTTGTGTACTGCCCTATTGATGAGTATGGCGGCTTGCAGTTCGGGAAATGCGGAAGAAGGCACCGATTCAAACAATACGGCCAAAGCAAGTACGGCAGTTGACAACGAAAGCGGCATATCATCAGCTGAAACTGTGCAACAAGCTGCGGAAAGTGAAAAGCTTCCCCAGCCGGCAGAAACTTTGGAACCAACTGCGGATGGCGGCGCTGCAAAACAAAAACCTGCTACAGCTGGTAACGCTGCAAAACCGTCAGCTCAACCCGGTACAGCGGAACGGAATATTTCAGCACCCCCGCCGGCAAACAGCCAAACAGAAAAAAAGGCTAATGCAAATAAACCTCCTGAGTCAAACGGAAAAACAATGTCCTTTGATTCTGAGGGAATCGAGATCCCAATGGATGGGGTTTGGTCAACCTATTACAATAGCCTGATAAAATACGATTCCACTTATCATATCGGCACCTCAGACGTTTACGGAGTAATCTCAATACGTTTTGCCTCTGATGAAGGCTTGAACAACACAAAGAAATCCAATGATTCAAGAGCAAGCCTGAGTGCAAACACAAGAGATTTATTTAGTATATTCGTATACTATAAAAACAAATTGCCCGATATATCCGCTGTTAAAGAAAAAGCAGACAGTAAATACGCAGAAAAGGTGAATGAAGCAAACGATCTGGTATATTATCTTTGCTGGAACGATTCAAAAGGTGACGGGCTTTCGGATGTGTCCAAGAAAAAATATGAACAGCTTTATAATGATATTCCAAACTTGAGTGATAAAATTAAGTTTTATACCCCTGCCTCATAAATCATCATATATAAAAAGCCGTCCGTGCCGCCATAATATGCCGGCATGGACGGCTTTTTACAGCAATAGGGCTTAGGGCAAACCAATCATAAAGGACTTAGCCCTTGGTAAAAAGGAATTTATTGAAATCAATATTCAAAAATGTCTGTATCTGGTCCCGAATATCGAGGTCTATTTCTGTGATCCTCTTGGTATTGTTGTTTACAAGCACCAACGGATCTATATATCGCTTTTTGGCTGAAACATTCACATAATATTGATTTTCCGGCTTTTCCGCTGAAGTTGCAACGGCGAATATTTCAGTATAGCTCTTCCACATTTCAGACAGCTTTTTATTTGTATTCAGCTTCTCTATAACTTCGTTTTCGGTTAAATATAAATCACCAGACACCAAGATGTCATTTTCTACCGCAAATCGTATGATATCCGCCAAATATTGCATTGAAAAGCGATCCTCGTCTGACACGAAAAAGCGGGAGTTTCGCAATGATATTTCTGTAAATTTTTTTGCAGCATCAATGGATTGGAAACAGAGTTCTTCGGTTTCATATTCATTTTGCGCGACTGTCAAATCCTTATAGATGCTATTCAGAGTTTCAAGTTCCATGTTATATACGCAGAATCCATTGCCCATTGTATATTCCAGGCGGTCAGCCGAAAGCATGGGTGTATCGTTGTCGGCTATTGGATATTTGTGATAATCACTAACATCTTCCATACATATATGATATTTTTTCAAAAGATCGGTGATTTCTCTTGAGTTTTCAATAAATAATAAGGTTTTGTCTTCCGTTGATTCCTGAGTTAAATGGTCGCCTTGCAGAAAATCGATTGTATGCGCAAACACAGGTGTTGCTATATCATGAAACAATCCTGCTATAGCCTGTCGGATGTCGTGCGTGAAATTCCAAATAATCTTTGAAACTCCTACACTATGTATAAGCCGGGTATATGGAGTTCTTGCCCTCCGGAAAAATGGAAATCTAGTATATTCACAACCGCAATGCATACCGATGTCAGATAATCTCCGCATTTCAGAAGTGTTTGCCAGTTGTTCCAGCAAGACAGGAATTTCCTCAGAATATATTGAAGTATACAATATTCAGACACCCCTTCTATATATTAAACTGCCATGTTTCAGATTGCTCCACAAAATCCAGGCCCTGGCCGCCGAAATCTTTTATTGTGCCTGTGGCATGTTATGACGATTATACCATATTGAGCAACTCTCGGAAAATAAGAAAAATTCTATGCGATATCAGGTGCTTAAAACATCTTAGCTTTTCATACGTTCTGATAAAAACAAAAATCCCCAAACATAAGTGTTTGAGGATTTTTCAACTGAATTGAAATTATCTTTTTGAGAATTGCGGAGCTCTTCTTGCCTTTTTGAGACCGTATTTCTTTCTTTCCTTCATTCTTGGGTCACGGGTCAGGAAACCTGCTTTTTTGAGAGCCGGTCTGAGTTCTTCATCGGCCTTTAAAAGGGCTCTTGAAATACCGTGTCTGATTGCTCCGGCCTGGCCGGTGAAACCGCCGCCGATTACCTTGCATATAACATCAAACTTTGTCAGAGTGTCTGTGAGGGTTAAAGGTTGTTTAACTATAACCTTCAAAGTGTCCAATCCAAAATAATCGTCAAGTGTTCTTTCATTTATAAGAATCTTGCCCTCTCCGGGAACAAGTCTGACCCTAGCTACTGATTTCTTTCTGCGTCCTGTACCATAGTAGTATACTTTTGCCATTATTATATCCTCCCTCCGTTAAATATCCAAATCAAGTACTTCTGGTTTCTGAGCCTGATGATCGTGTTCAGTTCCGGCATAGACCCTGAGCTTTCTGAACATCTGCCTTCCAAGACTATTCTTTGGAAGCATTCCCTTTACGGCTATTTCAATAGCTCTTTCAGGGTGCTTTTCCAACAAGTGTTTGTACTTGACTTCCTTCAATCCGCCCGGATGAAGAGAGTGATGTCTGTAAAGCTTCTGATCAAGTTTTTTACCTGTCAGAAGAACCTTTTCCGCATTCAGTACTATTACGTGATCGCCGGTATCAACATGCGGTGTGAAAATTGGCTTATTTTTGCCTCTTAAAATGCTGGCAATTTCACTTGCCAATCTTCCAAGCGGCTTACCTTCTGCATCAACAATGTACCATTTTCTTTCAACTTCTTGCGATTTCGCCATGAAAGTTTTCATTTCTCAATACTACCTCCTTAAAATCTATAACCTGTCTATGTCAACAGTATTTACCGTATATGTGACAGTATTCATTGTGACCGTCTAAAGCCTGAATTTACAGTTCTTTTAAAGAAATGTTTCATTTCATTCTCTTTGGACACTAGAATATTCTAATACAGGCAAATGGCTATGTCAAGTATAAATTACCGAGAATTTAATTTACCTCTCATTATCTCTCGATTTTTCTCGATATATCTCCATATCTCTCATATAATCGTTTTTCATTTCACTTTTTTTGTTTGGCGTGTAACCGGCTTTAAATCAATATTCTTCAATGATATCACATGCATTTCCGCACCCGTTTTCCTTTAAAGCCGCTCATTGGCAATTTCAGTAATATATCTCCACCAGATACAGCCCCTGTGCCGGAGCTGTTTTACCTGCCCTGGTGCGGTCAAGGCTTTTAATGATGTCCGGGATTTCGGCTTCCTGCAATTTCCCCATTCCCACATATATCAAGGTCCCGGCGATTATCCTGACCATGTTGTACAGAAAGCCGCTCCCCGAGACCTCAAGCTCTATCAGGCTTCCTTCATTTTCTTCTTTTTTCAGCAGGCTCATTTGGTAGATTTCCCTGACAGTGCTGCGCACCTGGCCTCCTGTGGCCTGAAAGGCCGCAAAGTCATGCTGTCCCACAAAGTATCCGGCAGCCTTTTTCATGGCTTCAAAATCCAGTTCAGGCCTTACATGGCATGCCCTGTTCCGCAGCAAGGCCGAATGGTGGGGCGCATTACAGATCAGATACCTGTACTTCTTGCCCTTTGAGGAATACCTGGCGTGAAAATCTCCGGCAGCCTCTTCCGACTTCCGGACCACTATGTCCTCCGGGAGCAGGTTATTTACGGCATAGGCAAACTTGTCCGCAGGAATTCCGGAGTCCGTGTGAAAATGCGCCACCTGTCCGAAGGCATGCACTCCCACGTCTGTCCTGCTGCATCCGACGATGCCGACTCTGGTTCCCAGCAGCTTTTCAAAGGCCTTTTCAACCTTTTCCTGAACTGTTACGGCATTTTTTTGTATTTGCCAGCCGTGATAATTTGTCCCGTCATATTCTATAGTCAGTTTAATGTTTCTCATACGCCATCCCTAAAAATATTCAACTACGAATTAAATTACATCTGTGCTTCACATTTGTCAAGAAAATTTGCTGCAGTATGCAAAAACACCTTTCATGGGTATTAATTCCCCAAAGAAGGTGTTTTGAAAACAGCAATACAATATCAGCCTTTGATGGCTCCTGCAGTTAACCCGCTTATGATGTTTTTCTGGGCAAACACGTATGCCACTATTATGGGAAGCGAAGCGAACAGCACATATCCGAAAACATATCCCCAGCGGGATGAAAACATGCCTATGGACGTATATATCCCGGTGGTCACCGTGGCGTGCTTCCCGCCGCCCAGGACAATCAAGGGGGTATAAAAGTCATTCCAGATGCCCAGTCCCACAAAAATTCCCGTTGTGGTGGTACAGGGTTTTACCAGGGGCATTATTATCTGCCAGAATATCCGGAATTCCCCTGCGCCGTCTATTGATGCAGCCTCTTCCAGTTCCTGCGGAATGGATTTTATAAAGCCATGGTACATAAATACCGAAAACATTATATTTCCTGATATAAATACCAGTATTATCCCGGGAAAAGTCCCTATCATATCCGCCCTTTTCAGTATTTGGATTACCCCTATGAAAGCCATCTGATAGGGTATCATCAGGCCAAAAATGAAGTACACATATAGGAAATTGGCTATTTTCGTTTTATTTCTTGAAGTGTAAAAAGCCGCCATGGACGATACCGCAATTGTCACAGTCAGGGCAAAAACAACTATTATAAGCGTATTTCCGTACATTCTGATAATATTCGCGCTGGGGTCGGTCAATACGTATTTGATATTTTCAAGCGTCCCCGGAATTGGCAGCATAAGGGGAGTTCTGATAATGGCTTCATCGGTTTTAAATGCTCCGATAAGCGTAATATATATGGGTATTACGAAAATAACTGCCAGGACGGTAATAACAAATCCTGAAATTATATTTTGCAAGCGTATTTTTGCTCTCATATCAACTTTCCACCTCCGCCTTTTTGGATATTCTTAATTGAATCAGAGATATAACTACGATGGTCAGAAATAATAGCAGCGACATGGCAGAGCTGTAGCCGATTTCATTTGAACCGAATGCCCTTTTGAATACTGTCAGTACGATGGTCTCGGTATCAAAGCCCGGGCCTCCGCCCGTGAGTATCATGGGTGTGTCAAACAGCTTGAAGCCGTTCATCACACTGAGCAGTGTGCATATGGTGATTCCGGGTATGATCATTGGAATGGTCACATTTGTAAATTTGTCCCAGTTGTTTCCGCCGTCGATTATGCAGGCCTCGTACAGATCCTTTGGAACCGTCTGCAAATGGGCCAGGTATATGACCATATAAAAGCCCAGATTCCTCCATATCTCGACCGCTATAATGCAGGCGATGGCATGGCTTTTTTCGCCGAAGAAATCCTGGGGCTCCACGCCGAATTGGGAAATTACCGTATTTATTACTCCCGTATATGAAAGCAATGCATTCCATGCGAATGAAATTGCCACTGAGCTCATTAGAACAGGTATGAAAAAAATGCTCCTGAACAGGTTGGTCAATGTCTTTGCCTTATCCAGCAATATGGCCAGAACAAGGCCCAGGACGTTGACCACAATAACTACCGCAACCGTTATTATCAAAGTTACCTTTGACGAATTGAGAAATCTTTCATCCGATATCAGTTCAATAAAGTTTTCCAGACCGATAAATCTGAAATTGAGCGTCATCCCGTTGTAATTTGTAAAACTGAAAAAGAAAACTATTAGCATGGGGATTATCATTAAGGCGGTATATATTACAAGGGCTGGCAACGCAAAAAGTATAGATCTTCTTTTCATAGACTCTCCCATATTTTGTACAATGGGATGCGGCAAAATAACAGCTCAATAAATGTAAAAAATTTATTTTAACAGGTCCTCCCGCATTGACTTGCAGCCAATGTGCAGCACAAAGTACACCGCGCCTCAATAGCTTCGTCTTAGTGCAGTATTTGAATTATCTGTAATGGCTCAGCCTTGATATTTTAGCTGTCGCTCGCATTCGCCGTCCGGGCTCATAGTTCGCTAAAACAGACCTCCTGTCTGTTTTACAGCTTATATACCAATTCTTTGCCAACAGCTAAAATCAAATCCTGCAATGCGCTCAGCTATTGATGCACGCCATACCTTTACGTGCTTCCCATTGATATAAGTTGTGCTTGCGGACCGGGAAAGGCTAGATTTTTTACATATATCGAACTATACTTATTTTGCAGCACCCATATGTACAAATTAGTTCTTATTTGTTGATCAATTTTTGATATTCCTTGTCCATATCGTCAAGAGTCTTAGAAATATCCGCGCCTCTGTATATGGCCTGAATTGAATTGTTATAAAAATCTCCGAAGCCCGCCGGCAATGCATCGTCCCCTGCCAATCCCGGGAAATCCATAACCGGAGTAAGCCCTTCGATGGACTTGTTAAATTCAGCAACCGCAGGCGTTGAATCATAGGTTACAGGTGTCTTTGTAACACTCATCAGATTGTCGTTCTGCAGATACTTCTTGTAAAGCTCCTGATTGTCCACAATACAGTACTTAACCACCTGCCATGCCTTATCCACAACCTTGCTGCTGCTGAATACGGCCCAGGTGCTGGTAGTGGCGCCTATGCTCTTAACGCCCGACACCTGAGGGATCGGGAATATTCCGATTTCAAAATCAGGCTTTTGTTCAAGAGTGTCTATCTGGGGAGCCATCCAGGAGCCGTTGAGTATTATGGCCGCCGTACCCTTGAAGAATTCATCCACAGCCTGCGTGTATGCAAAAGAATTGGAGCCCTTGTACCAGTATCCCTTTGTTGTCAGCTCCTGGAATCTTTTTAATGAATCGACCATTGAAGGGCTGTTCCATTTAACCTTGCCGGTTTTCAGGTCGGTTAAAAAGTTGGGGTTGGCGTCTATGACATCCGGCTGCAGTACTGCCGTAGCATATCCAAACGCGTCAAACCACGCTTCTTTGCAGCCCATTAAAGGCGCATAGCCTTTTGCTTTGAGCTTTTCGCATGCGTCCAGGAAAGCGGCCCAGGTTTTGGGAACCTCGGTGATCCCGGCGTCTGTGAACATCTTTTTATTGTAATACGCCTGTGATTTGATCTGCAGGCTCGCAGGCATGACAACCACCTTTCCGTTTACCTTTGAAATGGCGGAATCCTGTATATTGGACAGCAGGTCGGCGGGAACTTCCGCATATGCGCCTTCCACGTTGCTGAAGGTTTCACTGTCCGCCGTTAAAATATCCGGTGCGTCTCCGGCGGCATATTTTGATTTTATCCATACCAGTCTGTCGGTTCCGGGTGCGAGAACCATTTCTATTGTCACGCCGGGATTATCACTTTCAATTGTCTTTTTGTATTCATCCCAGAATTGAGCCGTATATGTAGGCGTAGATATGCCTTCCATCTTCACGGTCATCTTTTCCACATTTGTATTGCTGCTCGAAGCCGCCGCGGAAGCGGTGGTGTTTGAAGCTGAAGTATCTGTACCGGCGGTATCACTGGAACCGCATGCCGATACGATCGCCGCTGACATGGCCAGAACAAGAAATAAGCTTATAACCTTTTTCATTATTGAGCCTCCTGTAAATTATTTTCGAGAAAATTGCAGCGCGCAGGCAATAATTCTTTACACATATAAGTCTAACACGTATATTTGCCCAATAATATTTCAAAAACTTGAGTTTAATTGCAATAATTAAACAATAGGATCTATGTAAATTTTTTCATCTCTTCCCTTTCCATAGCGGGGATTTTCAGATTTACCGCCGTTCCTTCCCCCTTGGCGCTGGTAATATCAAGCCCGTATTCGTTTCCGAATATCAGCCGTATCCTGTCATGGACATTTTTTACGCCGATCCTGTAATAATCCCGGCTGTTTCCCACTTCGTTCAGGTCATTGCTGAGCTCCTGAAGCTCTTCCTCATCCATTCCGATCCCGTTGTCGGTTACAGATATGTCAAGCAGCCCGCCGTTCTTGCAGCATTTAATATTTATCCTGCCCATGCCCTCTATGTTGCTTACGCCGTGTACGACGGAATTTTCAACTATGGGCTGCAGCAAAAGCTTTGGAATCCCGAGATTCAAAATATTTTCTGCTATATCTAGCTTAACATCCAGATTTCCGTCAAAACGGTATTTTATAAGCTCCAGATATGAAGATATATAATCCAGCTCATCTTCCAGGCTTACTATCTTATCCCTGGTCTTTACATTCCACCTGAATATGCTCCCCAAAGTGGTGAGCATGCTGCTTATCTCCTCCTGGCCCTCCATTACCGCTTTCATTTTTATACTTTCCAAAGTATTGTACAAAAAATGCGGGTTTATCTGGGACTGCAAAACCTCCAGTTCTGAATTCTTACGGTTGATTTCAGCAAAATATTCCCGCTTTATAAAATTATTCAGCCTATGGCACATTTCATTAAAAATAATGCTGAGCTGACCGATTTCATCTTTTGACCTGACAGGTATTTTTATATCCAGATTTCCGCCCTGGACCTTTCTCATATACCTGATAAGGGTCTTGATCCGCTTGTTGAATAAAAGCGATATGACCGTGGTAATCACGATACCCGCCAATAAGCTCACTATCAGCAGCATTATCATCTCTCTCCTCAGCCCCGCCAACTTTTTCCATGCGAAGTCCGAGGGAAGGATATTGACTATTGTCAGCTTTCCGTTATCAAGCTTGTCAGTGGTCACAATGCATGGTTTGTCCAGAAAAACCTCCTTGTTGGACAGATTTTTTATTTTGTCATAGTATACGTAATTTTCACCCAAGCCCTGAAATTCATGTTCCGAGCTGAACAGCACCCTTCCGTCTTCATCCAGTATCAATAATTCCCCATTCAGGTTGCCCTCAAATTCCCTGTAGGACTTTCTGAAGGTGTCCAGCTCCACATTTATGATAAAATTGCCGATACTGACTGTACTTGAAGGATTATTGGGATCATATATATTTCCTATAAATGTTATGGCGTCCTTGCTGCCGTTTAATATGTATCTGGATGGATTGTCGGCTATTACGTCCAGTTTGTCCTTATTGCTCCTGACCTTGATAATATTTTTATCGGCGCGGAAATCATACCTGGTTTTGGCCATACGCCCATACTTGCTGCTGCTCTGGAATATCAGGTTGTCGGAACTGATTATTATAAAATCCAGGATGTCGCTGTTGGCGCTGGTGACCGCATTTAAGTAATTATTTACCTTTTGGGTGACGTCATTGTCGTAGTACAGGTCCTGGTCCTTATTGATCTTCCTGATGGTTTCTATCATCTCTTTCTGGCTGTACATTCCCACAATGGTATCGCTGAGGATTTTTTTGTATATGTCTCCGGTGTACTCATTCAGTTTATTGAAGGCTTCCATTTCATACTTTATGTCGCCTTCTCTGATCATCGGAATAAAATATGAATACTGGATATAAAACATAATGCTTACCGAAAAAGTAAGCATTAGTGAATATGTGGTGACAAGCTTAACAAAATAACTGATCCTGCCATTATTTTTTAATGTTTTTATAAATCCCATAAAGACCACATCCCCATGATTTATTAGACTTGCCGGATTTCGCCCGGAGTGACCCCCATGACCTTTTTAAAAACCGTGAAAAAATAGCTTGTATTCACAAAGCCCACCATTTCAGTTATGTCCCTGATTTTGATATTGGTTTCCAGCAGCAGTTTTTTGGCCTCCTGGATTCTGACCTGATTCAGATAATCCGAAAAAAACATGCCCGTTTCGTTTTTAAATATCCTTCCCATGTGAACGGCGCTGACATCCATCCGGTTTGCCAGGGTTTTAAGACAGATATCCTGATTGCCGTAGTTGTCCCTGATATAGGTCATAACATAGTCTACCGTTTTGGAGTACTTCTTGTTCTGCCGGCGTCTAATAGCCTCTATCACCTTTAACCCGATATCCGCCGACAGCTTTTTCAGTTCTTCTATGTCTTCGGCCTTTGATATGCTCCAGAATACCATATATTCGTTGTGATTTATTATCTTCTCGGTATCTATGAAAAACTCCCTTGCCTTATGGAATATAGTGATGATGATTTTCATTGTGATATTTCTGACCTGCTCTGGGCTTATGCCGGTGCCCTGGGCTTTTATGCCGGAATACACCCTGTCTATGCAGCTGTTCAGATCATCCTCCTGAAGGGCTGCAATGCAGTTTTCTATCCATTCCACATATAAATTTTCGTTTTCATGTTTTTCCTCAAAACGGTTCTGAATATCGGTGTATTGTATGATTTTGTCCAGCCCGTACACTATTTTGTAATCAAGAGTCTGTACGGCCTGTTCATAGGATTGGTGAAGATATTTTTGTGATTCGACCACCTCCCCCAATGCTACGGTGGAATGTATCCCCAGTTGGCTCATAACTCCCTGCTGGCATCTGGAAAGTAAGCTTTTATTCAATTCCTGCCTTTCCAAAACCCAACTGAAAATGAATACTATCCTTTCATTGGAATCTATAAAGGTGATGCAATCCGAACATGGATTCACAACCCTTTCGCATATTTCCAATATGGAGGACCGAAGATCCTTTCCCTCTTCCGCCTCTCCCTCCGGGCTGCTTCTGTCATTTATCAGATAGGGCTGGAATATGGCCACCTGCATGCCTGATTTCCAGATATCCAGCTCAAGGAGCTCGGATCTGTCCTTTAACTCGTTCAGCCTGATTTCATTTTTTATGATTCGGTTGAGAGTGTTATTCCTTAAATAAGTCAGTCCCGCCCTGCTCTGTATATCCGATATGCGCTTTGATTCCATATCCTCAAGCATATCCCTGATTGTATTTATCAGTTCCTCTTTGTTGACGGGCTTTAACAGATAGTTCTCCGCTCCCAGCTTCATGGCGTTTTTTACAAAGCTGAAATCGTCAAAACCGCTTAAAACTATAATTCTGACATCCAATTTTCTTTTATTGATCTCCTTGATCAATTCAATTCCGTCCATTACCGGCATTTTAATATCGGTAATTATAACGCTTATATGGTTTTCCTCCAGTTTTTTGAGGGCATCGACGCCATTTATGGCCTCTCCGGCAATTTCAAGGCCGTATTCCTCCCATTCGATCAACCTTGATAAACCCTGTCTGATTCTGATTTCATCATCTACAATCATTACTCTGTGCACATAACTCAGCCCCTTTTCAGAATTTAATTCAAAGCTTCTATGGTATAGGGAATGTTTTACATATTTTTTGTGTACCGCTACTTCCTTGTACTTCAGGCATTAAACAAGCGCAAAATTTTTATGCTTTCCATACAACAAAATAAAGGCAACCAATTTTTATATCCGGCTGCCGTTTGAAATGCTAAATAGTATGAATAAGTTATGATTAAAGCCAATTGTGCAATTTATTGCAAATAGTCCTGCACCTACATATTAAATATAGAACCCCCGGATGGTAATGTCAATTTTCAATATTAAACAATTAATTTAAAAATTAAACACATTTCTAAATAACATACTGCATTACCAGAACCCAGGCCATAAATATGGCCGTAATGACGGTTACCACCAGATCGTTTCTGGTGAAGCTCAGCTGCTTCATCCTCGTCCTGCCCTCACTGCCCCTGTAGCATCTCGCTTCCATGGCTGTGGCCAGTTCGTCGGCACGCCTGAAGGCGCTGATAAACAGAGGCACAAGCACAGGTATAAAGCTCTTTGCCCGCTCTATGATATTGCCGCTGTCAAAATCGGCGCCCCTTGAGGACTGGGCTTTGATTATCTTGTCGGTCTCCTCAAGAAGTGTTGGAATAAACCGCAGGGCTATTGTCATCATCATGGCTATTTCATGAACGGGGACCTTTATTTTTCCAAGCGGCCCCATGAGCTTCTCAATTCCGTCCGTAAGCACTATGGGAGTGGTGGTATATGTTAGAAGGCCTGCTATGATAATCAGGAGGAAAAGCCTTATAGCCATTTTTATGGCCACATCCAGTCCTTCATATGTTGGCCTGATAAAGCCGTATTGAAAAATCGGCGTTCCCCTTATGGTAAACATATTTATGACCCCGGCAAATATAACGATAAATATTATGGGTTTTAAACCTTTTAAAACAAATTTCACAGGTATATTCGAGGAAACGACTGTCAGCGCCGTGAACAGCGTCAGAAGCAAATATCCCCAATATGTATTTATCATGAATATAAATATCATCATTACAAATGTCAGTATTATTTTTGTACGCGGGTCAGCCCTGTGCAGAAGGGAATCCCCCGGCACATACTGGCCTATTGTTATATCTCTTATCATATGAAATCCAGGGAATGGCCTCCCTGATCCAGCTCCTTTCAATTCAAGCTCGCTCCGGCGTACCCGGCTCCCGTCCAATACCGGCAATAGAGCCTCTTATCCGTATTTACCGGTCCGAATCTACGCCTTCAACAGTTTTGCAAGCTCACTTGCCGCTGCTTCAACAGTAAAAATATTTTCATTTATTTCAGGAAATATGGTCTTCAGCCGCTTCATCAAATAGGTTATCTGCGGAGCCGACAGGCCGATCCTCTCCAGTTCTTCAGGCTGTGTATATACTTCACCGGAGGGTTTGTCCATAAATACTGTACCTTCATTCATTACTATGACCCTGTCCGCAAGCTTTGCGATATCCTCCATGCTGTGAGAAACAAGAATAACAGTCATATTATAGTCTTTGTGGAGCCTTTTGATGTATCCGAATATCTCATCCCGGCCGCTGGGATCCAATCCCGCCGTGGGTTCATCCAATACCAGTATTTTAGGCGTCATTGCCACAACTCCGGCTATAGCGACTCTCCTCTTCTGCCCGCCTGAGATCTCAAAAGGGGACTTTTCAAGTACCGTATCATCCAGTCCCACCGAGTATATTGCAGAATTGACTCTCTCATCGATTTCCTTCTGGGACAGTCCCTGCTTGACCAGGCCAAAGGATATATCCTTCTTCACGGTGTCTTCAAACAGCTGGTGTTCCGGATACTGGAATACAATGCCTACCTGACGCCTTAATTCCTTCAGATCCTTCTGCTTGGTGTCAATACCGTTTATTATGACGCGGCCTCCCGAAGGCTTCAGAATTCCGTTGAAATGCTGTATTAACGTAGATTTTCCCGAACCCGTATGGCCTATTATTCCAATGAACTCTCCGTCGTCTATACTGATATTTATATCATGCAATGCATTTTTTTCAAATGGACCGCCGTTCATGTAAGTAAAAGACAGGTCCTCTATTTTAATCGGCATGTCAAACTCCCGTATAAAAGCAATTTTGATTGTTTTCAATTTATAATACCACAAATGCATGTAAAAAGTGAATAGCGTATTGCAATATACCGCTTTTGTATTATTGCCGGATATATATTATAATAAAATAACATTATTCAAATACTATTGATATTTAAGGAGTGACTGCCCCGATGACCCAGCACTATTTCACTGAAAATCCGGAATCTGAGATCAGGGAGAAATTTTTTGAAGAAAATATATGCGGCATTAATTTAAGCTTTACATCGGTAAGCGGTGTATTCTCATTTGAAAGCAGGATAGACAGGGCGTCCCACAATCTGATTAAAAATTTTAAACCGGGAGGTTCCTCTATTCTGGATATAGGCTGCGGTTACGGAGCTGTCGCCCTTTACCTGAAGGCCATGTTTCCCGCCCAGGATGTCACTATGATAGACGTAAACAACAGGGCTCTGGATTATTCGAAAATAAACGCCCTGAAGAACAATCTGAGCGTTGAAATACTGCACAGCAATCTATTTGAAGCGTTAAAAGACAGGTCTTTTGACGATATTGTTTCAAATCCACCAATCGCGGCGGGAAAAGAGCTCAATACCCGCCTTATAACAGAAGCTCTTTCGCATCTGAATGAAAACGGCTCCCTGTGGCTGGTGGCCTTTCACAATAAAGGAGGGTCCACCTTGAAAGCCATAATGAAAAATACCTTCGGAAATGTGGAGGACATTGATAAAAGCGGAGGGATACGGGTTTACAAGTCCACAAAAAAATCATCTGGCTAATCCCTTAACGATATCAAAAGCCTCGTCTACCGTCAAAGGCAGTTTTTCTATTTTCAGGCCCTGCTTTCTCAGAGAATGCATGAGCTCGGTCACCTGTGGCACATCGAGACCAAGGCTTTTAATCTTGTCTACATTGCTGAAGACTTCCCTGGGTGTACCATCCAGTACTATGCCGCCGTCGTCGATGATAATAAGCCGCTTTGCAAGGGCCGCTTCATCCATGTGATGGGTTATGTGTATTATTGTTATGTTTTCTTCCCGGTTCAGCTTCTGCAGCACACTTATCACTTCTCTTCTGCCCACTGGGTCCAGCATTGAAGTAGCTTCGTCAAGTATTATACACTCCGGCTTCATAGCCAGAATGCCTGCAATTGCCACACGCTGCTTCTGCCCTCCCGACAGGAGATGCGGCGCGTTCTTTTTGAACTGGCTGATGCCCACTACCGCAAGAGCTTCATCCACTCTTTCCCTTATCATGACGGGTTCAACCCCCAGGTTTTCAGGGCCGAAGGCCACATCTTCCTCAACGGTTGTGGCGATGATCTGATTGTCCGGATTCTGGAAAACCATCCCGGCAGTACTTCTGATATCCCAGACATTGTCCTCGTCAGAGGTATCCTTCCCCTCCACCAGCACAATTCCTTTTTTAGGAATCAGCAGAGCGTTTAAAAGCCTGGAAAATGTGGATTTTCCCGAGCCATTCCTCCCCAGTATGACCACAAAATCCCCTTTATCTATCTTTACGTTTATATCCTCCAGGGCCCTGACTTCAACCGGCGCTTCACCGTATGAACTATATGAAAAACTCACGTCATTGACTTCAAATATATTTTCCAACGCTGAACCTCCATTTATAAGTAGCCAGAATTCAGTATTCAGGAATCAGAATAAAGCCAAAAGCGGAAGGCAGAATGGAACTGATATTTATCCAATCTTACTTCCGTATTCCTGCTTTTAAGGCTTTTCTGCTGTACTTCTGCTACTACTGTACTACTATAACAAAAGGATTAAACACCGGGAGAATAACCTTCAGCCACTCCCGATGTTTGAATCCCTGGTTAAAAAAAATTATTGGCACAAGCAAGCGCCAATAATTTTTTGTTTTGTGCCGATAAAATCAAAAATTATACCAATTCAAGGATAACCATTTCAGCAGCATCGCCGCGTCTTGGCCCCAGCTTGTATATTCTGGTGTATCCGCCTTTTTTCTCCTTGTACTTAGGAGCGATTTCATCAAAAAGCTTATCTGTGATATTTACATTCTTACCGTCAGCAGTGGTAGGTCTGTACACCCAATTCATAATAAGTCTTCTTGCATGAAGCCTTGATGGGTTATCGACTGAAACCATATCTGTTTTTATCTCTCTGTCGATAGTCAAGTACTTGTTACCGTTCTTTGATGTTTTTGAATCCGTAAGCTTCTTACCTTTGCTGTCAACCTTCGCAGAACTGATCTTTACCTGCTTTGAAGTAAAGTTATCAGCTTCCTTGATGGCTATAGTGATAAGTTTTTCCGCAATATTTTTAACTTCCTTGGCTCTCGCTTCAGTAGTTTCAATTCTTCCGCTTACAAATAATGCTGTTGTAAGATTCTTTAAAATTGCCTTTCTTTGGTCAGTTGCACGCCCTAACTTTCTTTGTGCTGGCATTACCTATCCCTCCTTACCCGTTTATTTGCTGTAATTTACATCCATGAACAGAAGGCTCATTGGAACCTTTAGTTCTCTATTCTTCACTCGGAGCCAATACAAGTCCAAGTGCCTGTAACTTCTGAAGTACCTCTTCAAGAGACTTCCTGCCAAGATTTCTCACCTTCATCATGTCCTCTTCGGTCTTGTTGGTAAGATCTTCAACAGTATTTATTCCCGCTCTCTTGAGACAATTGTACGATCTTACCGAAAGGTCGAGTTCTTCAATTGTCATTTCGAGAACCTTTTCTTTTTTGGTCTCTTCTTTTTCAACCATGATCTCTGTGTGCTTAGCCTGATCTGATAAATCTACAAACAGGTTCAAATGCTCACTGAGGATTTTAGCGCCAAGGCTTATGGCTTCGTCAGGATTAATACTTCCGTTGGTCCATACCTCAAGAGTAAGCTTGTCATAGTCTGTAATCTGGCCTACACGGGTGTTCTCAACTGTATAATTCACCTTTTTTACAGGAGTGTATATGGAGTCAACAGGTACCACACCTATGGGCTGCCCCGCCTGCTTGTTCTTTTCAGCGGATACATAACCTCTCCCCTTGCTGATTACCAGTTCCATGTAGAATCTGTGGTCACCATTCAATGTTGCAATATGAAGTTCAGGATTTAAAATCTCCACATCCTGGTCGGTGATAATATCTCCGGCAGTTATGGGTCCTTCGCCATTTGCATCAATATAAATAACCTTTGATCCTTCGCCGTGCATCAATAATGAAAGAGACTTAATATTAAGTATTATTTCTGTTACATCCTCGACTACACCCGGAACTGTGGAGAACTCATGCAGCACTCCATCAATTTTGATTGAATTAACAGCCGCGCCGGGCAATGAAGAAAGCAATATCCTTCTCAATGAATTACCCAGCGTAATACCATAGCCTCTTTCCAAAGGCTCAATTATAAACTTGCCATATGTGTTATCGTCGCTATTAGCTACACATTCAATTCTAGGCTTTTCTATTTCTATCACCAAGAACCCTCCCTTAACAACTTTTTATTTTTTGAGGGCAACTGATTCAAACATACATAATCAATCTTTCAGTTGCTTCCAAGTCTATTTTCGGTTTAAATGCTATTACTTGGAGTACAACTCTACGATCAAGTGTTCCTTGATTGGCAGATCGATATCTTCTCTTGCAGGAAGAGCCACAACTTTCCCCACATAGTTTTCGCTATCGAATTCAAGCCACTTCGGAACTACTTTTCCGCCGGTAATATCGCTGATTGCCTTTACCTTCGGTGAGCTCTTGCTCTTGTCGGCAACTGCTACTACATCTCCCACCTTTAACAGGTATGAAGGAATGTTAACGCGCTTGCCGTTTACGGTAAAGTGACCATGAGTTACCAATTGTCTTGATTCCGGCCTTGATGTTCCAAGTCCCAGTCTGTAAACTACATTATCAAGTCTGGTTTCAAGGATCTGCAACAGATTCTCACCTGTTACTCCTTTACGTCTTGCAGCCATTTCAAAGTATTCGCTGAACTGGCCTTCCAGAATACCGTAAAATCTTCTTACCTTTTGCTTCTCACGAAGCTGTATGCCATATTCAGACAACTTCTTCTTTGCCTGTCCATGCTGTCCTGGTGCATACGCCCTTTTTGATATGGAACATTTATCAGTATAGCATCTCTCGCCCTTCAAGAACAGCTTTTCGCCTTCTCTGCGGCAGAGTCTGCAAGATGCTTCAGTATATCTTGCCATCTAAATTTACACCTCCATGTTTGAATAAAAATCTTACCTTTAATGCACTTTTACCTATATGATACAATGCGGTTCACACTAAACTCTTCTGCGTTTAGGCGGTCTGCAGCCATTATGAGGAATTGGTGTAACATCCTTAATGAGGCTAACTTCCAGACCTGCGGCCTGTAGTGCTCTGATAGCCGCTTCTCTGCCTGCTCCAGGCCCTTTTACATATACTTCAACAGTTTTAAGTCCATGTTCCATTGCTGCCTTTGCAGCAGTTTCAGCTGCCATCTGAGCGGCAAACGGAGTGCTCTTTCTTGAGCCTCTGAAACCCAAACCGCCTGCACTAGCCCATGAAAGTGCATTTCCGGCAGTGTCTGTCAGAGTGACAATTGTATTATTAAAAGATGAACGGATATGAGCAGCTCCACGTTCAATATTTTTACGTTCTCTTCTTTTTCTGGTAGTCCTTTTAGCACCAGCTGTCTTTGTTGCCATGTGTTTGCAAACCTCCTTTAACTATTTCTTTTTGCCGCTAACGGTTTTTGAAGGGCCTTTTCTAGTCCTTGCGTTAGTCTTTGTACGCTGACCTCTCACTGGAAGACCCATTCTGTGTCTTCTTCCCCTGTAGCATCCGATTTCTATCAAACGCTTGATGTTGAGAGCTATTTCTCTTCTAAGGTCGCCTTCAACCTTGTATTCTTTGTCAATCATGTCTCTGAGCTTGTTGATTTCATCGTCAGTCAGATCTCTTACTCTCGTATCAGGATTAACACCGGTCTTTACGAGAATCTCGTTAGACTTTGACCGTCCGATACCAAAAATATAAGTGAGACCAATTTCAACCCTTTTTTCTCTGGGCAAATCTACTCCGGCAATACGTGCCATACCTTTCCTACACCTCCAAATAATTATCGAGTCTAATTCTCCACCACAAGAAAAGTAGATACTTGCAGTTCTTGTGATATCGTCAAATATATAAAAAATCAACAGGAAAAACCCAAATTTATAATCACTGAGGATCCTTATCCGAGAGAATATAAACTTTCTCAGAAGTTTATATTCCCAAGCGAACAAAATGTTTGAAAAACATCTTTGTCCGCTGGTCAGCCGCTTCTTGTTGAAATTTTACAAAAGTAATAAAATAATTCCCGGGTTATAAACCCGTCTGTCCGTGTACCGAAATCAACCCTGTTTCTGCTTGTGCTTCGGATTTTCGCAGATTATCATAACTCTGCCTTTTCTCTTAATGATCTTGCACTTTTCACATATGGTCTTAACTGATGGTTTAACTTTCATTGTAGTAACCTCCTTATAGTAAGAAACAAATTCGCTTAATTAATGTTAAAATTTTTGTTTAATATATCTAATAATACCTTTTGCCGTTCTTGACCAGTCAAGGTATGTATTATTTTGCTCTCCAAGTGATCCTTCCTCTGGTAAGGTCGTAAGGGGATAATTCAATTGTTACCTTATCACCGGGAAGTATTCTGATAAAGTTCATCCTGAGCTTTCCTGAAATATGGGCCAATACCTTATGCCCGTTCTCCAGTTCTACCTGAAACATCGCATTTGGCAATGCTTCAACAACCGTTCCTTCGACTTCAATAACATCATCCTTTGCCAAACTAGCACCTCCTCCGGAAGGACACCCACTTTATAATTCAGTGGGCACTGATTAATATATATTTTAAATCAGTTATAAAAAATAATCTCAAACTGAAATACCGGTTTCCGCCTCATGGTATTACCACTTCGGCAAGAGCCTTTCTGATTTCAGCGTTTGTAATTTTTATACCCGTATTAAGCTTATTCGATAGGGCCTCAATATTAAGCGCCGTAACGTTTAAATGTTTTATCTTTTTCTTCTTGGGATTTTCAAGTCTCCTGAGATCGCCGTCACTCACAAAAACATATTTATCATCAATGATCCCGACGATAATAAAACTCCGTCCTTCATCCCGTCCTGCCTTCGAATAAACAACCTGTCCCAACACTATATTCATGCAACCTCCATGCCGTTATACGCACCGGCAACAAAAAATAATATCCGTCACCTGCCGCATAAAATTACATGGTCAAACCAAATATAAATTATACATGAAAACCGGAATAATAACAATACATTTATCAAAAAACTTTTAAAACTTTGTTAAAATCAATGGTCCGTTTTCTGTAATTGCCACCGTATTTTCATAATGCGCCGACAGTGATCCGTCTTCTGTTACCACAGTCCAGTTATTATTTAATATTTTTACGGCATAGCCGCCGGCATTTATCATGGGCTCCACAGCTATGGTCATTCCATTTTCCAGCATCGGTCCCCTGCGTTTTGTGACGTAGTTTGGTATTTCGGGAAGCTCATGAAGCTCTCTGCCAACACCATGACCCACAAAATCCCGCACGACCGAAAATCCGTTTCCTTCCGCATGTTTCTGGACTGCTTCGGATATATCTCTGATATGATTGCCTATGACCATCTGCTTGAGTCCCTCAAAAAAACTCTGACGGGTCACATCAATCAGCTTCTGCGCTTCCCGGGAAATTTCACCCACTGCGTAAGTCCTTGCCGCATCCGCATGATATCCGTTTAAATACACCCCAACGTCAATACTAATAATATCGCCATTTTTTAGATGATTTAAACTATTTGGTATTCCATGTACTACCTGCTCATTGACCGAAGCACATATGCTTGCCGGAAACGGTTCCACCCCCGGCACCCCCGGCTCATAGCCTTTAAAAGAGGGAATTGCATTCTTTTTTATAATATGCTCCTGGGCAATTCTGTCCAATTCCTTGGTGGTGACACCGGGAACCGTATTCTTTTTTATCAGCTGAAGAACTTCATATAATATCTCTCCGGCTTTTTTCATTTTATCAATTTCAGCTTGCGACTTTATAGCTATCATCTATCCTCCTCAAAAATCCACTTACGGATTTTTGCAATGCAAAGTCCGCCATGAATGCTCAGAGGCTTACTTTGCATCTATCCCCAGAGTCTTCATTACTATTGCAGTAGTTTCTTCAACCTCATCGGCGCCCTTGGCTACTCTGAGCTTTCCGGCCTTTTCGTAATAGCTGATAAGTGGCTGTGTCTGCTTGTGATAGGTTTCCAGCCTGCTCAATACAGTTTCTGCGGCGTCATCGGCTCTCTGTACAACAGGTGAACCGCACACATCACATTTACCTTCCACCTTTACTGGCTTGTAAATAATATGATAAGATGCTCCGCAATTAGTGCATACGCGCCTGCCGGACATTCTTTCAATTATTTCCTCGTCTTTAACGTCTATCAAAAGAGTGGCGTCCAGCTCTATATTCATTTCATCAAGAACTCTGTCCAGGTATTCCGCCTGGGGAATGGTTCTCGGAAAACCGTCGAGAATAAATCCTTTGGAGCAATCGGGATTTTGCAGCCTGTCTTTTACGATCTCAACCGTAAGTTCATCAGGAACAAGCGCGCCTTTGTCGATATAACTTTTTGCCTTCACTCCAAGCGGCGTATTTCCCTTTATATTTGCTCTGAAAATATCTCCTGTTGATATATGCGGTATAGCCAGCCTTTCGGATATTGCCTTTGCCTGAGTTCCCTTTCCTGCTCCGGGAGCTCCTAAAAGTACAACCCTCATTTTACCCCCCAATCCCCTAACATGCACAATTCCTATATTTCTGACCTGCGCACGATTAAGTAATAAAACATATCAAAAATTCAAATTTAGGGATGACTAAATAACAAGTACCAATTCCTGCCTGCAGAATCGGGAAGTTATTATCTAATCATCCCCCAAAGGGTCTATGACGTATCATAAATCCTGATATTATTCCAAGAATCCTTTGTAATGCCTCATAAGCATTTGCGATTCAATCTGTCTGACAGTGTCAAGCGCAACACCTACAAGGATCAATACACTTGTTCCGGCAAACCAGACCCCGCTTATTTTGGTGATCGCACCAATGATATATGGGAATATGGTGATGACTGCCAGAAACAGTGCGCCAAACCAGGTAATTCTGTTTAATACCCTTGCAATGTAATCGGAAGTAGGTTTACCTGGTCTTATACCCGGAATAAACCCTCCGTTTTTCTTCATATTGTTGGCCAGCTCAATAGGATTGAACTGCACATAAGTATAGAAGAATGTAAATCCGATAATCAACAGCGCGTAGAAAATAGAATATGTCCAATGCGACGGCCAGTTTTTCATAAATACTATGAAAGCATTTTTAGAATTCGGACTGGCGAAGCCAACTATTGTTGAAGGAAGCATCATTATGGACATTGCAAAGATTATTGGAATAACTCCGGCCCAGTTTACCTTTATAGGCAAATGTGTGCTCTGTCCTCCATAAACCTTTCTGCCCACAACTCTCTTCGCATACTGGACAGGGATACGCCTTTCAGCCTGATTAACCCAAACAACGCATGCTACGATGGCTACGAATACAGCCAGAATTGCTATTATTCCAAGTATTCCGATAAATCCCTCTCCGAGTTTTCCAAGCTGGTAATTGTTTATGAGATACATAGCTCCTTTAGGGGCTGACGAAACAATACCTGCAAAGATTATCATTGAAATACCATTACCAATACCATACTCAGTGATCTGTTCACCGAGCCACATCAAAAATGCGGTACCGGCAGTAAGCGTAAGCGTAACTGTAATGAAGGTTATAACATTAAGTCCTGAAATAAGTGCACCTCTTAAACCAATAGTGATTGCAGATGACTGAACGAATGCGAGTATAACCGTAGCATATCTTATCCATTGGCCTATCTTTTTCCTGCCCTCTTCGCCTTCTTTGGACAGCTGTTCCAGTTTCGGAATAGCTATGGTCAGAAGCTGCATTATAATTGACGCGTTTACATAGGGCGTAATACTCATTGCAAATATTGTTGCATATTTAAAAGCACCGCCTGTTACAACATCAAGAAAATTAAACAGCTGACCTCCGTTTGCAATAAGATTGCTAAAATAATCAGGGTCAAGACCGGGAACCGGAAGTCTGGAGCCTATTCTGAAAATTAGGAGCAGACCGATTGTTATTAATAGTTTCCTTTTTAAATCAGGAATCTTCCAGGAATTCTTAAGTGTATCCAACATACTACTCACGTTATACCACCTCGACCTTTCCTCCCGCAGCTTCTATTTTAGCAGTAGCTGTCTTCGTAAATTTAGCCGCCTGAACCGTTAACTTTTTAGTTAACTCACCGTTACCCAATATAGCTACTCCATCAATAATCTTTTTAGCAAGGCCTGAAGATTTAAGCAATTCCTCAGTTACAACCGTACCGTCATCAAACATGTTCAGTTCTGAAACATTTACTTCCGTGTACTTGGTTGAAAACTCGTAGTTGTTAAATCCTCTCTTAGGTAATCTCATGTACAACGGCATCTGACCACCTTCGAATCCGGGTCTCACACCGCCGCCTGCACGTGCATTCTGGCCTTTGTGGCCTTTGCCGGCAGTTTTACCATTACCAGTACCTATACCTCTGCCTTTTCTGTTAGGCAGCTTTTTTGATCCAGGAGCAGGCTGTAATTCAAATAATTTCATTGACTACACCTCCCTTATATTTCTTCTACACAAACTAGATGTGAAACTTTTTTAATCATACCTCTGATTTGTGGGTTGTCATTTTGCTCGACCGAAGTACCGATCTTGTGCAGGCCAAGGGCCTTAACCGTAGCGACCTGACCTTCAACGGCCTTATTCAAGCTTCTCTTAAGAGTTATTTTTAACTTAGCCATGAATGTCCCCCCTAACCCAGAATCTCTTCTGCAGTTTTTCCGCGAAGCCTTGCAACCTCTTCGGCTGTCTTTAACTGAGCAAGCCCTTTGATGGTTGCATTAACCATGTTAATAGGATTATTGGAACCCAGGGACTTGGTCCTGATATCATGGATTCCGGCAAGTTCAAGCACCGCTCTGACAGGTCCGCCGGCAATAACTCCGGTACCTTCTCCTGCAGGCTTGAGCAATACTTTACCTGCTCCGAATACTCCTGTAGCTTCGTGTGGTATTGTTGTGTCCACAAGCGGAACTTTAATAAGGTTCTTCTTTGCATCTTCAATACCCTTGCGGATAGCCTCAGGTATTTCGGCAGCCTTACCCATTCCGCTTCCGACATAACCGTTTTCATCTCCAACCACTACCAGAGCGCTGAAGCGAAAATTTCTACCACCCTTAACAACCTTTGTTACACGTCCTATATTAACAACTTTTTCTTTAAGTTCTCCCAAAGTGTTAGCATCAATTCGTTGCAATGTATTCCCCTCCTTCTCTTAGAAATCCAAGCCTGCTTCGCGGGCAGCATCTGCAAGCTCTTTTACTCTTCCGTGATAGATATATCCGCCTCTATCGAATACCACCTGCTTTATACCCTTTTCAATAGCTTTTGAAGCTATTAATTTTCCAACTTCCTTAGCTGCTTCCTTGTTTCCAGCGTTAGCAACTTTTCCTTTAAGTGCGGCATCCAGGGTTGAAGCGGATACAAGAGTAGTACCGTTTGTATCATCAATAATCTGAACATAAATGTTCTTTAAGCTTCTAAAAACATTTAATCTAGGACGTTCTGTAGTTCCAACAACTTTTTTGCGAACTCTTACATGCTTTCTGAGTCTGACTTCGTTCCTATTAATTTTATTAATCATTTACTCTCATCTCCTTTCTACTTTTTACCCTTACCGCCGGTCTTACCTTCTTTACGTCTGATTACTTCAGATTCGTATTTGATACCTTTACCCTTGTAAGGTTCAGGCGGTCTCTTTTCACGAATCTTTGCAGCAATCTCTCCAACAACCTGCTTATCAATTCCCTTAACAATTATCTTGTTAGGCGCAGGCACTTCAGTAGTAATTCCAGCAGGATCATCCATTTCAACCGGATGCGAATATCCCAGTGTTAAAACCAGCTTTTTACCCTGCTTCTGAGCTCTGTAACCAACGCCGTTGATATCCAGAGCCTTCTGGAATCCATTTGTAACACCTTCAACCATGTTGTTGACAAGTGTTCTGGTCAAACCGTGAAGCGATTTGTGAATTTTTAAATCGGAAGGTCTTTCAACTACGATCTGTTCGCCTTCCACTTTAATTATCATATCCTTATGGAACTGCTTTGTTAATGTTCCCTTTGAACCTTTTACAGTCAATACGTTGTCGCCTTCAAGCTTAACATCTACTCCCTTGGGAACAGCTATAGGCAACTTTCCTATTCTTGACATTTCCTTACCTCCAGTTCTTAAAATTATGAGCGATCTCCCGCCCTTTTCAGACACATTCTTTTGTGTGAATTGCGATCACAACACCGTCGAAAAACACACTTCGAAACTCATTCTGGAAAAATACTTCGTATTTTTTCCGTGTGAATTACGATCACAACACCCAGCAAAAATCCACTTAAATAATCTAGTGGAGAAAAACACGAAGTGTTTTTCCGTGTGAATTACGAAGTAATTCACACTTTTACCAGACGAATGCCAGCACTTCTCCGCCAACGCCTTCATTTCTGGCTTTTTTGTCGGTCATTATCCCCTTTGATGTTGAGATGATAGCGACTCCAAGACCGCCCAATACTTTAGGAAGCTCTTCTTTTCCCGCATATACTCTCAAACCGGGTTTGCTTATTCTCTTTATTCCTGTTATAACGTTCTGCTTGTTTCCTGTGTACTTCAAGCCGACTCTTATAACACCCTGCTTACCGTCGTTTATCTCTTCAAAATTCTTAATATAACCTTCATCCAGCAATATAGTCGCTATCGACTTCTTGAGGTTGGAAGCGGGTATATCAACTGATTCATGTTTAGCAGAACCTGCATTTCTAATTCTGGTTAACATATCAGCGATTGCATCTGTGATTTGCATATGTTTAACCTCCTTCCAAAGACTATTACCAGCTTGCCTTCTTAACGCCGGGTATCTGACCCTTGTACGCTAACTGTCTAAAGCATAGACGGCAAATTCCGAATTTTCTGATGTACGCATGTGGCCTGCCACATATTTTACATCTATTGTAGCCCCTAGTGCTAAACTTGGGAGTACGCTGCTGTTTAATTATCATAGCTTTCTTTGCCATGCCTTCAATCCCTCCTTAGTTCTGGCTGAATGGCATACCAAGCAATTTCAAAAGCTCTCTGGCCTCTTCATCACTTTTAGCCGTAGTTACAAAAACGATATCCATTCCTCTGATCTTGTCTATTTTATCATATTCAATTTCAGGAAATATCAACTGTTCCTTTACTCCTAATGAATAGTTTCCTCTTCCGTCAAATGAGTTGTTGGAAACTCCTCTGAAGTCTCTTACTCTTGGAATGGCCACATTAAAGAGTTTATCCACGAATTCGTACATTCTCTCTCCTCTTAATGTCACCTTACAACCAATATTCATTCCCTGTCTCAGCTTAAACGCCGCTACTGATTTTTTTGCCTTTGTTATAATAGGCTTCTGACCAGTGATCAACGTCAAATCGCTGACTGCGGAATCCATTGCCTTCGGATTGTCCTTAACTTCTCCAACGCCCATGTTGAGAACAATCTTCTCCAGCTTTGGTATCTGCATAATGCTGCTATATTTAAACTTTGTTTGCAAAGCAGGAACTGCTTCCTTTAAATATTTATCTTTCAACCTTGCCATCCAAAATACCTCCTTTCTTGTTGTGCTTTATTTCTTTTCTAAGATCACATCTATTATTTCATCACAATGCTTGCAGGTCCTAACCTTCTGACCGTTTTCAAGAATCTTTTTAGCCACCTTCGTAGGCTTGCCACATTTGTCACAAACCAGCATTACATTTGAACCGTGGATTGCTGATTCCTGGTGGATGATTCCACCCTGCTGATATCTGCCCCTTGGTTTTTTATGCTTTGTTGACATGTTGACGCCTTCAACAAGTACTTGATTAGTAGAAGGATTTACGCTTAATACCTTGCCCTTCTTGCCTTTATCCTTGCCTGAGAGCACAAGAACATGATCTTCCTTTTTTACGTGAACTTTGTTTGCCAAATTAAGCCGCCTCCTTCCTTACAATACTTCCGGTGCAAGAGAAAGAATCTTCATGAAATCTTTATCTCTCAATTCTCTCGCAACAGGTCCAAATATACGAGTACCTCTTGGGTTCTTATCTTCTTTTATAATTACCGCAGCGTTTTCATCAAATTTGATGTAAGAACCGTCCGGTCTTCTTACCCCTTTTCTTGAGCGCACGATAACGCACTTTACTACGTCACCTTTCTTTACAACACCGCCGGGTGTTGCATTTTTAACAGAAGCTACTACTATATCTCCAATATTAGCATACTTTCTCCAAGAACCGCCAAGAACCTTTATACACATAAGTTCTTTAGCTCCAGTGTTGTCTGCTACTTTCATTCTGGACTGGACTTGAATCATACTGGTACCTCCTTCCAATAATTCTGCTCTAGGCAAATCTTATTTGCCCGCAAATGATGTTTATTTTACATAGACACCGATTATTGTGCCTTCTCAACGATTTCACCAAGTCTCCATCTCTTTTCCCTGCTGAGCGGTCTTGTTTCCATAACCTTTACCTTATCGCCTATCTGACACACATTTTCTTCGTCATGTGCCTTCAGCTTATAAGTTCTTTTTACAATTTTTCCGTATAACGGATGCTTTACACTAGTTTCTATAGCAACAACAATAGTCTTATTCATTTTATTGCTGACAACTTTACCAACCCTAGTCTTTCTTAACGCTCTTTCAACCAAGTGGAATTACCTCCTTCTCGAAAACTCTACACCAAACCTTCATCACATGCTATTCGCACGGTGTGAATTATTATTGAAAAGATACTTTATTACTTTTCAGCACCACTAAGCTCTTTTTCCCTGATTATGGTCTTTACTCTGGCTATGGACTTCTTAACATCCTTTAGCTTCATTGGGTTTTCAAGCTGATTTGTAGCAAGCTGAAATCTAAGCTTAAAGAGTTCAGACTTTAATTCGCCCAATTCCTTATTTAACTCAACCATATCTTTTTCTCTGATTTCACTAGCTTTCATTTGCTTCACCACCCATTTCTGTTTCGCGGGTCACAAATTTACATTTGACAGGAAGCTTGTGCATAGCGAGTCTCAATGCCTCTCTTGCAGTCTCCTCCGGTACTCCCGCAATTTCAAATAATACCCTTCCTGGCTTAACTACCGCTACCCAGTACTCTGGTGAACCTTTACCACTACCCATACGAGTTTCGGCAGGTTTCTTTGTTACCGGCTTATCTGGGAATATCTTTATCCAAACTTTACCGCCACGCTTGATAAAACGGGTCATCGCTATTCTGGCAGCTTCGATCTGGTTGCTTGTGATCCAAGCGGGCTCCAGGGCTTGTATACCGAATTCACCGTTGCTTACAACATTACCTCTTGTAGCTTTACCGGTCATTCTGCCTCTGTGAACCCTTCTACGTTTTACTCTTTTGGGCATTAACATTACTTATCTCCTCCTTCCGCTTTTTTTTCTTTCTTGACAGCTTGAAGAACTTCTCCTTTATATATCCATACCTTGACGCCGATCTTACCATAGGTCGTATCCGCCTCGGCAAAACCATAGTCTATGTCGGCACGAAGAGTCTGAAGCGGAATAGTTCCTTCATGATAGTGCTCGGTTCTTGCGATTTCGGCACCACCCAGTCTGCCTGCGCATGAAGTTTTGATTCCCTTTGCCCCAAGCTTCATTGTTCTGGACATAGCCTGTTTCATTGCTCTTCTGAAAGATATACGTTTTTCTAACTGCGATGCTATGTTTTCTGCAACAAGCTGAGCATCCATTTCAGGAGTTTTGATCTCAGTGATGTTGATCAGAACGCTTTTACCTGTTAATTTCTCTACTTCCTTGCGGAGTTCTTCAATGCCCTGGCCGCCTTTGCCTATTACAAGGCCCGGCTTTGCAGTGTTAACATTGATCTTTACCTTGTTTGCCGCACGGTCAATCTCAATTCTTGATATGCCCGAGATAAAAAGCTTCTTTTTAATAAACTTTCTTATCTGAACGTCTTCAACGAGATAACTGCTGAAAGTCTTGTCATTAGCATACCATTTTGTATCCCAATCCTTAATAATTCCAATTCTCAATCCATGAGGATTTACTTTCTGGCCCATCATCCAACCTCCTTCTCGCTTATTGTCTTTCCTTTACAACCAGTGTGATGTGACTGGTTCTCTTCTGAATTTTAAAAGCTCTACCTTGTGCACGTGGCATAATTCTCTTCAATGTAGGTCCCTGTGTTGCATATGCTTCTGCAATATAAAGCTCGTCACGGTTCAACTCGTTATTGTTAACGGCGTTTGCTTCCGCTGATTTAAGAAGCTTGTACAAAACCTCTGATGCAGCCTTTGGAGTGAACTTCAGGACACCATATGCCTCATCGATACCTTTATTTTTTATTAAATCAAGCACTATTTTAACCTTTCTGGAGGAAATACGCGCATAATTTAACACCGCTCTGCCTTCATCCTTACCAATACCGAGAACTTTTCTCTCCTTCTTGGTGAGAAGTGCAGGCTTATTTGACTTTCTATGCTTAGCATTTTGCAGCGCCAAAATCTGTTCTTTATTCTTTAATAGCTCCTCTTTGGACAATACCTTTTTTTCCAACTGAATAGCCTCCTTTCAGTTCTGATTCTTAAACTTAACTTTCAGTGCGGAACATGGCCTTTCTCAACCTCTCCTGTGTGGGTTCCGAAGAAATTCCACACGCCGTTCGGAATAACCGGCATTTTATCTGAGAGAAGTTGACTTCTCATTTCGACTGTGTCCCTTATATGTTCTTGTCGGTGCAAACTCACCGAGCTTATGGCCAACCATTTCTTCGGTTATATAAACCGGCACGTGCTTCTTTCCGTCATGAACGGCAATTGTATGTCCGACCATCTGCGGGAATATAGTTGAAGCTCTTGACCATGTTTTAATAACTTTCTTATCATTAGCCTTATTCATTTCTTCAATCTTCTTCATCAATGAATCAAGCACGTAAGGTCCTTTTTTTATTGATCTACTCATTATCTTAAATCCTCCCTTCGCCGCCATCTCAAAGGATTTGGCGGAGCGGTCCTCCCGCTCTCACTTCCAGGCCTTTCAAGAGGCTCTCCTCTTTAAAGACTTTACATCCCGTTTTATTACTTTTGATTTCTTCTCTTGACAATAAACTTATCTGATTTATTCTTTTTCTTTCTTGTCTTGTAGCCCAGAGTTGGTTTACCCCAAGGAGTAACCGGACTCGGTCTTCCGATCGGTGATTTACCTTCACCACCGCCGTGAGGGTGGTCAACCGGGTTCATAACAACACCGCGTACTGTAGGTCTGACGCCCATCCATCTCTTTCTGCCGGCCTTACCTATCTTCACATTTTCATGTTCGATATTTCCGATCTGACCGATAGTAGCCTTACAGTTGATTCTAACCATACGGACTTCTCCGGAAGGAAGTCTTACCTGAGCATACTCGCCTTCCTTTGCCATAAGCTGTGCCGCATTTCCTGCAGCTCTGACCATCTGGCCGCCTTTACCCGGCTTGAGTTCGATATTGTGAATCAATGAACCCACTGGGATATTGGAGAGCGGAAGTGCATTTCCAGGCTTGATATCTGCCGACCCGCCAGATTCAACCATATCTCCGACGCTTAAACCAACCGGTGCAAGGATATATCTCTTTTCACCGTCAACATAGTTAAGAAGTGCAATATTTGCAGTCCTGTTGGGGTCATATTCGATTGTGGCGACCTTTGCCTTTATTCCGTCTTTATTTCTTTTAAAATCTATAACTCTATATTTTTGCCTGTTACCGCCGCCCTGGTGACGAACAGTAATTCTGCCATATGAGTTTCTTCCTCCATTTTTGTTTAGAGGTTCCAATAGTGATTTTTCAGGTTCAACCTTTGATAACTCTGAATAATCCTGTACTGTCATGAACCTTCTAGCTGGAGAAGTAGGACTATACTTTTTTACTGCCATTTCTTCTCACTCCTTTATAGCGAACTTATATTACTGAGCCGCACCAAATTCTTCGATGCTGGTCTTATACTTCTTGTTGTTTGAAACTGTTTTGCCGCCTTTAGTCAGATACTCAACCGACTTCGGATCAGTATCGATCTTGACAACGGCCTTCTTCCAATCCGCACGGGGACCTTCATGTACACCTGTGCGCTTAACCTTGCCGTTATAATTCATGGTGTTAACCTGAATTACCTTTACACTGAATAAAGCTTCAACTGCCTTTTTGATCTCAGTCTTCGTTGAATTTACATCAACTACAAAAGTGTATTTGCCGCCGGCTATCTCCACATTACTTTTTTCAGTTATATATGGCTTTAGTATAATGTCTTGTGGCAATCTCATTATGCGTACACCTCCTCGACCTTTTGGGCAGCTTCCTTGGTTATGATGAATTTGTCATACTTCAGAATGTCAAATACATTGAGAGTATTTACAAATGCAGTTTTAACTCCTGGAATATTTCTTGCAGACTTAACAACATTCTCATTCTGTGAATCAATTACAATCAATGCACTTGAATCAATCTTCAGGCTGTTAAGAACGCCTACCATTGCTTTAGTCTTTATAGCTTCCAATGCCAGAGCATCAAGCACCAGGATCTCGTTTCCTGAAACCTTTGATGTCAATGCCGACTTCATTGCAATACGTTTAACCTTCTTTGGAAGAGTGTATCTATAGCTGCGGGGTTTAGGACCTAATACTATACCGCCCTTAATCCACTGAGCCGAACGGATACTGCCCTGTCTTGCACGGCCGGTACCCTTTTGTCTCCACGGCTTCTTTCCGCCGCCTCTGACCTCACTCTTGGTCTTTGTTGACTGGGTTCCCTGTCTTTTATTTGCTAACTGATTAACTACAGCAGCGTGAAGTACTTCTTTGTTTATGTCTGTACCAAAAACATTGTCGCTGAGCTGGATATCTCCAACCACTTCACCTTTCATGTTATATAAATCAACCTTTGGCATGTGTTACTTCCTCCCTTCAATTTTAACGTAACGTATATGCCGGAATGTATCCGCCACACACTCACACCGGCCTAAGCCAGCGTGTCCTGCTCCGCATGCCGGTTGAACAATATTCATTGTTCAACTTAATATATAGCCTCCTCCGAAATGAATTCGGCTGCCGAAAGAACTTCGGCATGGGCTCACGCTCTCGCGTGGTGTTTGAACAATATTCATTGTTCAATTATTATTTGCCGGTCTTGACCGTATTTTTAATAACAAGCAATCCACCCTTAGGTCCCGGAACAGCTCCCCTAATAAGGATAAGGCTCCTGTCGCTATCCACCCTGACTACTTCAAGATTCTGAACAGTGGTGTTATCCAGACCCATGTGGCCCGGCAGCTTCTTGCCCTTGAATACTCTTGCAGGACTTGTGTTAGCGCTCATGGAACCAACTCTTCTGTGATACATGGAACCGTGAGTTTCCTTACCGCCTTTTTGGCCGTACCTCTTAATAGTACCCTGGAATCCCTTACCTTTTGAGATACCGCTCACATCAATTTTATCTCCAGCCTGGAACATGTCCTCAGCCTTGATTTCCTGTCCTACTTCGAATCCTGAAACATCTTCAAACCTGAACTCCTTCAAATGCTTTGCCGGAGCCAGCTTGTTCTTTGAAAACTGTCCCAGGTCCGGTTTGTTGAGTTTCTTTTCCTGGACTTTTTCATATCCGACCTTAATAGCATCGTATCCGTCTGTTTCAACTGTCTTCTTCTGAACAACAGTTAAAGGACCTGCTTCTACAACAGTTACCGGTATAACCAGACCATTTTCATCAAATATCTGTGTCATTCCGATTTTTTTAGCTATCATTGCTTTTTTCATTTTTAAATTACCTCCTATGGTTATTGGTTCATATTTTCCGCGAGCACACGGTGTTCGCTATGAACATGACCTTTGTTACCCTGGCACAAAGAGCTAAAGCTCTTCTTAAGATTAGAGTTTGATCTCTATGTCTACACCAGCTGGAAGATCCAGTCTCATCAATGCGTCAACAGTCTTAGGCGTCGGCAAGAGGATATCAATCAATCTCTTGTGAGTTCTCATTTCAAACTGCTCTCTTGAGTCCTTGTATTTGTGGGGAGCTCTTAAGATTGTAATAATCTCTTTTTCAGTGGGCAGCGGCACAGGTCCTGAAACCTTTGCTCCTGTCCTCTTGGCAGTATCAACGATCTTCTCGGCTGATTGATCCAACACCTGATGATCGAACGCTTTTAACCTGATGCGTATTTTCTGTTTGTTTGACATACATAAACCTCCTCGTACGTTTTATTGTGAGAACTTAAGTTCTAAGAACTTTAACTGTGATATCTAAAGTTCCTTGGTTACGTACAACAAGCATTTGTCTGTACACTATGCCGGGTGTTTCATAATGTTTTATATAAAAACCCAGGATCGTTTTTATCCAAATGGACAAACTTACCCTGGGCATTTAAAGCAATTATATTACACAGCAATATAAAACCTAAATGTACAGTGACTTGTCGCCCGGTTTCTTGAATCGGACATTCTCAGCAAAAGTTACCTATCACGTGAAACCTGATCTCAATGGACCTCGGCTTCAAAGGAACTTTAAGTCCCAATGAGCTTTAGCTCTGGATAGCAATCTCCTGCGTCATCGTATGCCTTCGCCACAACATTCAATATTTTACTACACTTTATATACATTTGCAAGGATTTTTTTTAATATATAATCACAAAATTTTACCTGGAATAAATGCCTTTGGAATATATCTCGGAGCATATTACTTTTTTTCCCATATTGGCATTATTTTCATGATTTTATTACATGTTTCATTGCAAATTTTCCAATTGTAATTTATACTTAATATAAATTAAATATAAAGCACTAATTTTTATATACTATACACCATTTATTTACTCCCTTTTATCCTTTATTTATTCACACTATTGTTTATGCTCAAAAGATTTAACTCCCCATAACAGCTTTTTGGATGAAAGTCAAATTCCGTTGGAAAACAGCTAATGTTATTTGACTTGTAAAACATTAAATATATTATCACCGGAAACACTCCGGTGACATGACATCCGGCAGAGGCGTACTTGAATTTATGCATTAACATGCATTAATAAAAAAATAAAAATGGGAGTGTTTAAAATGTTTGGTAGCAAAGCAGAGAAAATTGAAAAATTAGTACTAAAAGGCAAGTGGGATGATCTCGGCGACAAGTACATAAACGCTGATACCGAGACACGGCTCATTCTGGCACAGGAATGTGCAAAGTCAACAGACTACAAAGTAAATAGTATACTGTCAATACTGCTTCGTGATCCTGACGAAAATGTGAAATTGACAGCGATCAAATCCATCGGCGTTACCGGCACGGATCGTGAAACAGCACAATTGGAATGGCTCTCATCAAATACGCCCGACAACAAGACGGAAATCCTGGCTGCTCTTCAGGAATCTATTTTAAAGGTCAGAGGAAAAAAATAAAAACATTGTCTACATATGTTATTAAATCCACCCGGGAAATTTTTAAAGTCTCACTCAGGTGGATTTTTTACATCTGTTTGGATCGCATAACTTCTACCGGCGGTTGTAACCTTTTTAAAAATGAAACCGTCTTTTAAGTTCGCTTTTTATTGTTTTATCTCCGAATATCGTCATTCCCACCAATACGCTAAAGGAAATTGCAGTCGCTACTACCGTGGGTATAAGAATTTCAATCAGGCCACAGAGATATAATATTCCTGGTATCAGTCCCAGGACAGCTATCACAATCTGGTTTAAAACATAGGTATGCCAGTACATGCGGTTGACAATGATTAATATTAAAACGGAAATATTGGCCAGCATTATAATCTCCGGTATTACATAGTTCACGGACCAGCCTTTGTATCCTGTGGCATAATCCATTATTGCTGAGAGAATAGATATGCATACTACCTGTATCAAAATGTGTGAAGCAATATTTCTGTTGCGTCTTATTGAATAAGCCATTATCACCCAGAAATAAATTATTGCCGATATTGTAATGGCCGACCAGATTACACCCGTATATGTCATATAATTTGTTACAGCCGTTGTGGCGGCGACTACTACGGATATGAACAGAAATGTCCTTTTTATGATATTGTATTTATGCAGATTCACTTCTATTTCTGGGTAAACTCTTTCCGTCGGTCCGCTTCCTGTATCGGTCAGAAATGTTCTGCATAATGGGCATATTTTGTTATCTCCATGCACCTTAACTCCGCATCTTTTACAGAACTTCATTGTTAACACCATTGCTTTCTATTGCAACATCTATCCCATGACTTGAAAGATGGCGGAAAAATGTTCTTTGCAAATATGGATCCCTTAAGATCGACGTAAATGTAAAAACCAGTTTATTATCAAAAGAACAGATCGTACATTTTACAGGCTCTGACTTGGATACTCCCATCAAAGCTTCAAATGAATCAATATATTCTTTGAATTCATCGTGAACTTCAATTATGCCAAGATTGGAAAGCACTGCCGAATTTGCTTTCTTAGAAGCAATATATGCTATTTTTACACCTATATCTTTAACGAATAACGGTGCAATACGAACAAAAATATTTTTCTCGGTTGATACGTTATCTGAAATTGTCTGTGTCAAATGCTCTTTTGTAAGCTGTTTCTCAAATTGTGCGGAAATAAGCTCCAGCATTTCATCAAAAGTATATGCGCTCTCTGTAATGTTAATCCCAACATTTATATATGAAAAAAAATTCATTTCGGTAGTAGAGTTGAAAAACCCCCGCAAATTAACAGGTATATTGATTTGTATAGGATTTTTATGAGGTTGTTCATTTAAATATTCCTTGTATATACACCAAATCATCAACGTGGCTACATACTGCGTAATACTGACTTTCTTACTTCTGCAAAGTTCCTGCATTTCCGTTATTCTGACATGTCCATGAATAACACCCATTGTAAATACAGGGAGCATGTCCCCTCTTAATTTATATGCTTTCCGGGATTTGTACCTGACGTATGAAAGTTTTTTGTAATTTTTATGATAGCTGTCTTCAACATCCGACACAACATCAACAATTTGAAGTTCCAAAGAACTTTGCGGCAAAACATCCCGGTTAGAAAGCTTTATATAATTATAGGTCAATGCTTTCAAGAATCTTATGGCACCCATTCCATCAGTGATCGCATGGAAAACTTCCAGATTGATACGCCTTCCGAAATATGTAACTTTGAAAAGGATTTGATTATTTGTGTTCGGATCTATAAATGCACAGGGATATGCCTGCTCCCTTTCAACCCGCGGCAGCTTTTTGTTTGTTTCAAAATAATGCCAGAACACTCCGTGTTTTAGTTTTACGGCAAAGGAATCAAACCAGGGCAAGGTATTATTTAATGCTTCCTGCAGCAAATCCTCATTAATCTCTTCCTTTAACCGCACCGCGACTCTGTACACGCTGCTGTAGTTCTTATTTGATATTACAGGAAAAACATTGGCCGTATTGTCAAGCTTGTGCCACATTGTTTCAGAATTCATTTTGTTTCTCATTTATTTGCTGCTCCTTACATGTTCTTTATTCCAGAACTTAAGGAATCCATGAACATAATAATATTCTCCGTTTCTGCTGCCTCAATGCTCATTTTACGTTTACATCAGGTTAATGTCAAGGCTCTAAGAATTCAGGCTCTGTTCCATAAACATAGTATCTCATTTTCCCGCAACATAAAACAAAGCTTTAAGCGTTTCCGCTTAAAGCTTTGATATAAATCTGGCAGAGACTTACTTTCCCGGGCCGTTTCCAGCCAAGTATTATCAGCACTGAGATGCTTAACTGCCGTGTTCGGT
>JAEWSZ010000119.1 GCA_023397905.1 Bacillota bacterium
CTTCCCGACATTCAAAAGGGTCAGAAGGCAAAGGTTCTTTCTCCCAGAGCCATCAACGGGAATACAAAACCCGCTGCCAGGTACACGGAAGCGAGCTTGCTTTCGGCCATGGAGCATCCGGGGAAATTTGTGGACGACAAAGCCCTGAAGGAGACCCTGGAAACCACCAGCGGTCTTGGCACGCCTGCCACAAGGGCGGATATAATAGAAAAGTTATTCAACACATTTTATGTTGAGCGCAGGGGCAAGGATATATATCCCACTTCAAAGGGTATCCAGCTGGTAGGCCTGGTACCGGAGGACCTCAAGTCGCCTGAGCTCACTGCAAAATGGGAGCAGCAGCTTTCGCTCATCAGCAAAGGCAAGGTCAATTCCAAAGCCTTCGTGGGCGACATGAGAGGCTATGCCACCAGGCTTGTAAGCGCCGTTATAGCAAATTCGGAGCAGTTCAGGCACGATAACGTCACAAGGGAAAAGTGCCCTGAGTGCGGGAAATATCTTCTTGAGGTAAACGGCAAAAAAGGAAAAATGCTGGTTTGCCCGGACAGGGAGTGCGGCCACAGGAAAACCGTAACTGTGGTTTCAAACGCCAGATGCCCCGAATGCCACAAGAAGATGGAAATAAGAGGCGAAGGCGAAAACAAAGCTTTCTATTGCGTATGCGGCTACAGGGAAAAGCTGGAGGCTTTTAAAAAGCGCAAGGGCGAGCAGGTGGACAAAAAAGAGGTGACGAGATTTTTAAAACAGCAGGAAGCGGATGAAAGCATAAATTCCGCGCTTGCCGACGCCCTGGCAAAGTGGAAAAAGTAAATGGGGAGAATAACCCTGAAATGTGTCTTTCTGCGGATTGACAAAGAATATTGATTATAGTATTATCTTTATAATTTACATAGGAATAGTAGGGCTTTTCATTATTATTATAAAGATAGGAGATTGATGTTATGAACATTTACGATAAGTTTGAAGATTTAAAGAGTACTATCGGTACGCTTAACAACGCCGCAGTGGCATTTTCAGGAGGAGTTGATTCCACCTTCCTGCTGAAGGTGGCCGCAGACGTACTTGGCAGCGACAGGGTAGTTGCGGTTACGGCGCACTCGTCGACCTATCCGGAAAGAGAATTGCGTGAAGCAAAGGACTTTGCCAGTAGCAATTCCATAAAGCACAGGGTTATAATATCGGAAGAGCTGGATGTTGACGGGTTCTCTGACAATCCCGTAAACCGGTGCTATCTCTGTAAAAACGAACTCTATGAGAAAATTGAAGCGGTGGCAAAGGAAGAGGGAATTGACAGCATTCTGGAAGGCTCAAATTTTGACGACATAGGGGATTTCAGACCGGGAATGCAGGCGGTGAGCGAGCATGGCATACTGAGCCCTCTGAAAAAGGTCCAGCTGACCAAAGAGGAGATCCGCCAGCTTTCAAAGGAAATGGGCTTAAAGACATGGAATAAGCAGGCTTTTGCATGTCTGTCCTCCAGATTTCCCTATGGTGAAAAAATTACAAAAGAGAGATTGAATATGATCGACAGGGCTGAACAGCTGTTGCTGGATCTGGGATTTAACCAGGTGAGAGTGAGATTCCACAAGGATATTGCCAGGATCGAAGTAGGCCAGGAGGTATTTTCAAAAATCATTGAGCCCGGTATAAGAGAGAAAATTTACACGGAATTCAAGAAAATAGGATTTATGTATACGGCATTGGATTTAAAGGGTTACAGAACAGGAAGCATGAATGAAGGGTTGAGCAAAGATGACAAAAAATGATGACTGCAGCTGTCAAGTCGGAATCGAGACAAAAGTAGTTCACGGCTCAAAGGGCTGCGACAATAATACCGGTGCCATCAGCTTTCCCATATATCAGAGCGCGACCTTTAGGCACCCGGGGCTTAACCAGTCCACCGGCTATGATTATTCGCGCCTTCAGAATCCCACACGTCAGGAGCTTGAAGAGACTATGGCCATCCTGGAAAACGGCAGATCAGGTTTTGCATTTTCAAGCGGTATGGCGGCCATATCTTCGGTGCTGAAGCTGTTTTCACCTGGCCAGCATATTATCGTCTCTGACGACCTTTATGGAGGGACTTACAGGATATTTGAAGAAGTATATAAAAACTACGGGCTGAAATTCAGTTATGTCAATACTTCAGAGTTATCTGAAATAGAGAAGGCGTATACTTCAAATACCGCAGCCGTATTTGTGGAGACGCCGACCAATCCCATGATGAAGGTGACCGACATCCGGCAGCTTTCGGAATATGTCAGGTCCAGGAATTCATTGCTCATTGTGGACAACACTTTTTTGACCCCATATTTTCAGAGGCCGCTGGAGCTTGGCGCGGACATGGTCATACACAGCGGTACAAAATACCTCGGGGGCCATAACGATACGCTGGCCGGCTTTGTGGTTTTAAATGACAGCTTTCTGGCTGAAAAGCTGGTGCTGATCCAGAAGTCTGAAGGCGCGGTGCTGGCTCCATTTGACAGCTGGCTTTTGCTGAGGGGCATAAAGACCCTGGGCGTCAGGCTTGAAAAGCAGCAGCAAAACGCCATGGAAATAGTGAAATGGCTTAAAAAAAACAAGCATGTCAAAAAGGTATATTATGTGGGGCTGCCCGAACATGAAGGCTATGAAATTTCTTTGAAGCAGTCCTCGGGATTTGGAGCCATGATTTCTTTTGAGGTGGATTCGGCCGGCCTGGTGGAAAAAATTTTACGGGAAATAAAGGTAATCATGTTTGCCGAAAGTTTGGGCGGGGTTGAAAGCCTGATAACCTATCCCATGATACAGACCCATGCCGCAGTGCCAGAGGAAATCAGAAACAGGATCGGGGTCAATGACAGACTGCTGAGGCTTTCGGTGGGAATCGAAAATGTAAATGACCTTATAAAGGACCTGGAACAGGCAATGGGAGAGTAATTTACAGAATTCAGGAGCGAGAATTCAGGATTCAGAATGAAGCCCTAAAGGCAGCACGAAAATTTAGATCCTAAAAAGGGAACGATTCTTAAATAAGAACAGTCCCCTTTTTGCATCTTTAAAAGCTTTTATTCTGATTTCTGACTGCTGACAACTGACTCCTAAATATAAAACATAAACTGATCGCCGGATTTGGACCTCTCGGATTCCAATACCAGGTCGTTGAGGGTTATGCCCTTTAAGACCGTTGCAATCGCCTTGTCCATATTGTTCCATATGAGGCCGTTTAAGGAGTGCTCGATTTCAATAGCCACATCTGAAACCGACCGCTCGGTTTTTTCAAATAAACTTATTTCAACTGCCTGAAGTATGTCATATGCCGTGATCTTGTCTGACGGCTTCGAAAGCTGATAACCTCCCTGGGACCCCTTAATGGAATTTACCAGTTTTGATCTTTTCAGCAGTGAAAAGACCTGCTCCAGGTATATTTTTGAAATACCCAGCTTTTCAGCAATACTTATAACCGTTACAAATTCTCCGCCGCTGCCCAGCTGTGCAACGCTTATCATTGCAGCCAGGCCGTATCTGCCTTTTGAAGAAATTCTCATCTTTTCCTCCGTTTCGTTTCATAAAAATTATGGTTGAAATTTTAACTTTTCAATCAATAGTAATTGGTTTTTGCAATTATTAACATTATCCGGCGCAATTCCAATTTCATAGTAATTATATATGTTTTTATTAAATCATATATATTGTTTATTTGTCAATACATTTGGAAAAGGTGTGTACGGAATGGCCTTAGTACCCTCATTCACAGATGTTTATCCATAACCCATATTTTTTATTTGACAAAGAAAGTACTAGTAAATATACTTTTATTTGTGGGATTTTATAATTCATACTATTCATATATGAGATTGCAATAATTTTATTGACAAAAGCTTCCTGGTAATCTATACTATAGGAAACCATCACAAAACATATATGAATTATATGAATACTTGCATTTCTTATGCGAATTATGAAACTTTTATGTTTTGATTGCACAAAAAAATTTGTGCAGAACCTGATGGAGGTTATGATGGAAAAAGGGAACCCGATAATAGAAATTAGAGCTCTTACAAAGATATTTTACGCTGACGGAAGAGAAGTTAAAGCCCTGGAGAATATTGATCTTTCCATTGATAAGGGATCCATATTCGGAATCATTGGAATGAGCGGAGCCGGAAAAAGCACCCTGGTGCGCTGTATCAATTATATTGAGAAGCCCACCGGAGGTACTATTGTAGTTGACGGAAGAAATTTGTCGGAATTGAACGAACGGGATTTAAGGGATGTCAGACGGTCTATGGGAATGATATTTCAGCAGTTCAACCTGCTCATGCAGAGGACCGCTGAAGAAAATATCACATTTCCGCTGGAGGTTGCGGGAGTTAAAAAGACGGAAGCCCAAAAGCGCGCAAATGAGCTTCTGGAAATAGTCGGCCTGGTGGATAAAGCCAATGCATACCCCTCCCAGCTTTCAGGAGGACAGAAGCAAAGAATTGCAATAGCGCGTGCCCTGGCTACAAATCCAAAGGTGCTGCTGTGCGACGAGGCAACTTCGGCGCTGGATCCGACAACTACGAAAGCCATACTTGATTTGCTGAAGGATATTAACAGGCGGCTGGGTATAACCATAGTTATAATAACGCATGAAATGAGTGTTATTGAACAGATATGCTCCCATGTGGCAATAATCGATGAGAGCGGTATTGCGGAGGAAGGTACTGTTGCGGAGGTGTTTTCACATCCTAAAACAGTTTCGGCCCAAAGGCTGGTATACCCTGAAGGCAAAAGGCTGGAGCAGTTTATCGGAAAACGGTGCTGCAGAATCGTTTTTGAAGGCAGCTCCTCTTTTGATCCGGTTGTATCGCGGATGATCCTGGAATGCAAGGCGCAGGTAAATATTTTGTTTGCCGACATGAAGGATATCGACGGGAAGGCCTTTGGACAGCTGGTCCTCCAATTACCGCAGGATGACGGAGTTTCAGATAAAATAATACATTATCTGAGGTCGCAGAATTTATCGGTAGAGGAGGTAAATGATTATGTGGGATAGTTCAATGGTGACTATGATATTATGGGGGTTGCTGGAGAGCCTCTACATGACATTTCTTTCAACGCTGCTGGCCTATATTCTGGGGCTTCCTCTGGGAGTGCTGCTGGTCACAAGTGAAAAGAACGGTATATTGCCGCTGCCAAACCTTAACAGGGTTTTGAATGTAATTGTAAACCTGCTGAGGTCAATACCGTTTCTGATATTGCTGATGGCAGTTTCGCCGTTCACAAGAATTATTATCGGTACAACGATAGGCTCCACGGCTACAGTGGTTCCGCTTGTAATATCGGCTGCGCCTTTTATTGCAAGAGTGGTCGAATCCTCCATCAAGGAAGTGGACAAAGGGGTTATTGAAGCTGCCATATCCATGGGCTGCAGTCCTTTCCAGATTGTCAGGAAAGTAATGCTGCCGGAGGCGGTACCTTCGCTTATTATTGGGGCAGCCATAACTACCACCACCATACTGGGCTACAGCGCAATGGCAGGAGCAGTGGCAGGCGGCGGCCTGGGGGATATAGCCATACGCTATGGATATCACAGGTATCAGGAAGACGTAATGCTTATTACGGTGGCACTGCTGGTTGTATTAGTTCAGGTGGCGCAGGAAATTGGCATGAAAATTGCTAAAAAGCAAGACAAACGGAAATAAAATTATGGGAGGTCGTTTTTAAATGAAAAAAAGGTTATTGGCACTGGCATTAGCATTGACATTCACAGCGGCGGGAGTTCTCACAGGCTGCGGCTCACAATCCAAGAAACTGGTTGTGGGTGCATCACCTTCCCCACATGCTGAAATTCTGAAGGAAGTTCAGAGCGTTCTGAAAGAAAAGGGAATAGAACTGGAGATCAAGGAATTTACAGATTATGTACAGCCAAATCTGGCTTTGCAGGACAAGAAGCTGGACGCAAACTATTTCCAGCATCAGCCTTATCTGGATGATTTCAATTCAAAGAACAATACGGATATAGTGTCTGCAGCAAGAGTACATTATGAGCCAATGGGACTGTATCCCGGAAAGGTGAAATCCCTGGAGGCGTTGGCAGACGGAGCGTCCATAGCGGATCCAAACGATACCACAAATGAGGCAAGAGCGCTTTTGCTGCTTGAAAGAACAGGACTTATCAAGATTAAACCCGAGGCGGGACTGGGTGCCACTGCGAAGGATATCACCGAGAATCCTAAAAACATTCAGATCAAGGAACTGGAAGCGGCTCAGCTGGCCAGAGCGCTGCCGGATGTGGATCTGGCAGTAATAAACGTGAACTATGCTCTTGAGGCGGGTTTCAATGTGGCAACGGATTCTCTCGCTAAAGAAGAAGCCGACTCGGAGGCTGCTCAGACCTATGCGAATATCCTGGCTATCCGTAAAGGCGACGAGAACAGGGAAGACATAAAGGCACTGGTAGAAGCTTTGAAAAGCGAAGAAGTAAAGAAATTTATCGATGAAAAATACAAGGGCGCGGTTGTTGTAATAGATTAATCCCTACAAATTAATAAATAGCTTAAGTATAAGCAGATTGTTTTAATATTATATAAAACCAGTAATAAATAGAACAACAAATCCGGTGTTCGCAGCCGGATGGCAAAGCTAATTGCAAAAGCCAATTACAGCTGAAGGCCCGGACTTCCGGCTCCTGTGATTGGCTTTTTTGCTGCCGGGAAAAGCCGTTATTTTTTCAGAAATAAAATGGCGGCGGTTTTTATGCATAATAGACGGGGTATTTTGAAATATTATAATTTGGCAGGCCATAATACTTTATACACAATATATGCACTGGCGGAAGCCATATTTCAGACCATGGAGGATTAAACAATATGCCGAATATGAAAAGTACTTATGTAAATACCATCGTTAATTTGCCGACGGGGTTTCCCGAGCAGCATCAGGATGAACAGCCCGGTCTGCAAAAGCAGATGAATCCCGCTCCTGTAATTGACAATCCCGCTTATCATGGGGCTGGAAAGCTGTCGGGAAGAGTGGCCGTGATAACCGGAGGAGACAGCGGGATAGGACAGGCTGTGGCAATAGCCTTTGCAAAAGAGGGGGCGGATGTGGCGGTGGCTTTTTATAATGAACAGGAGGACGCGGCGGAAACTGTCAAAAAGGTTGAAGAGGTGGGCAGGAGATGTATACTTGTTAAAGGTGATCTAAGGCAGGAGGCCGTTTCCGGACAGGTAGCGGACACTGCGGTAAAAGAGCTGGGGCATATTGATATCCTTGTCAACAACATAGCTGTGCAATACCCGCAGAACAGTATCAAGGACATTACGGCGGAACAGCTGTACAACACTTTTGCAACAAATATTTTCAGCTATTTCTATATGACAAAGGCGGTACTGCCTCACTTGAACCCGGGAAGCGCAATAATTAATACAACCTCCATAACCGCATATAAGGGGGCTCCGGACTTGCTGGATTATTCATCTACAAAGGGCGCGATAGTGTCTTTTACCAGGTCGCTGGCGCTTTCGCTTGTTACAGGCGGAATACGAGTAAATGCTGTGGCTCCGGGACCAATATGGACGCCGTTGATACCCTCCAGCTATTCAAAACAGAAAGTGGCAAAACACGGACAGGATGTTCCCATGGCACGCTCAGGGCAGCCTTTCGAACTGGCTCCGACTTATGTTTACCTCGCCTCGGAGGATTCGGGATATGTGACAGGACAGGTGCTTCATGTAAATGGCGGTGTGATAACCGATTCCTGAGATTATTTTACTTTTTTCAGCTTAATTACTTTCTTCAGATTGTGTAAGTCCAGCAGAACGGAATCCTGAACTCTTTCTATGACTTTGACTCTGCCAGTGGTAATAGAAGTTTCCATGGCGATCAGGTCGATTTTGTTTTTCATTTGTTCAGTTCGTAAAGAATCTTTTGCCCGTTGTTCTTTTTCACCGTTCCAGCCTTCAAAAAGAGCTTTGAGCCTCTGGCCGTGGTCGTATTCGATGACTGTAACAGTATTTTCAACCTTATCCAGTCTTACTTCGACCTTGCCCAGTCTGGACTCGACCCCCTCCGGTCTTGATTCGACATTGTCAAGCCTGGAGTCAATCCCATCAAGCCTTGATTCGACATTGTCAAGCCTGGAGTCA
>JAEWSZ010000202.1 GCA_023397905.1 Bacillota bacterium
GGTCGATTCTTATATGCGTTGGTACAATGAAAAACGTATCAAAATGTCACTCGGTGGGATGAGCCCACTGCAATATAGACGTAGCCTAGGATTAGCAATTTAAGTCCAAGAAAACGTCCGCATCCCCATTTTACAGGAAATAAAGAATTTACCTTTTCACTTAACGTTCAAAAAAATTCATCTAAAATGAAAAAGTTCAAAAAAATTCAAAAACAATTCAGAAATTTTTTCAGAAATGACTTCTCAGATTTAAAAAACAATAATCCCCAGAATACCTGAAGCGAAAATAATGAATACCGGGTGTATTTTGGTTTTAAGCAATAGCGTATATGTAATTACACTGATTGCCATACTTTTTATCTCCAGCAGCCCTACTCCGGATACTGAAATATTAAATCCGTTTTTAATAACACTTTTATCAGTAAATGCAATAATTCCGTTTTTTACGGCTAAACTCACTGCCGCATAGATTATAATTCCTGTGATTGTAGGCCTGAGTCCGTTGAGGATGCCTTTTACTACCGGATGCATATATATTTTGAAAAAGAATGTCGCCGCCGCGATTACAATTACTACACATGGGATCGCAATTCCAAGAAATGCAGCTGCTGCCCCGGGTAATCCTGCTACATGGTATCCATATCCTACTGCTGCATTCATTGCAACCGGTCCCGGTGCCATTCCCGCCAGTGCAACCACGTTTGACAATTCACCTCCGGTCGCCCAATGCCTGGCTTCTGACTGCTGTAAAAGACTCGGTATCATGACGTAGCCTCCGCCAAACGCAAAAGCGCTAAGTTTCATAAACATGAGGAACAACTCAAGCAACAATCTCACTTTTTAAATTCCTCCTTGTCTGTTTTACGGGCAGCACGTACAACCGCCGCACTTCTCACAAAATGCAGCAAAATACCGGTTGCGGCTCCAGCGATAATTACCTTTACAGGATCGATATGAAAAAACATTATCCCTCCAAAAGCCGCCACTGTTATGATAATGCTTATAACCCCTGTTATTGCTGTTTTGGCAATTTTGTATGCAGAATATGCGATCAGCCCGACGATTGCCGGATAGATTCCTTTAAATGCAGCTATTACGACAGGGTAGCTATTGATTTTTGTGAACAGAATAGAAAGAGTTAAAACAATGATTACCGATGGTGTCACATTTCCCAGCCAGGCGGCAAGAGCACCGGGTATACCGGCGACAACGAAACCTACAAACGCAGATGCATTTAATGCCACAGCTCCGGGCAATGATTGTGAGATTGCCAGAATATCAACAATCTTTTCCTTATCCACCCACTTTTTTTGTTCCACGACTTCACGTTCAATAAGCGGAATCATTGAATATCCTCCGCCGAAACTAATACTTCCCAGCTTAAAAAATGTATAGCATATTTCAAGCAATAATTTTAATTTATTTATACTCACGACCTCACCCCTACATAAAAACCTGATAAAATAAGGAGAGAACTCAGTTCCCTCCTCAATCTGACGCTTTATTTCATATCCAGGTGGACTGCCGAAAGTTTAAATGTCTTTGGCAGGGCAAGAATATTTGGACTTTCACCCACATATTTGCGGGCATCTTTCAAAGCTTCTTCAAATGTCGTCCTGGTTTTCATTCCCATGCCTCTTGCATAGCCCGGTTCAATGGCTCCTACAATATAAATGGCCGCACAGTTCATTTCGGCAATATGACCGCAGGAGATCATGGAAAATGCGTGATAGGGATGATATCCATAGTTAAAGCGATATTTATCAATAAATTCCTTGTTGTTGGAGAAGTATTCGCCATATTTTTCAAGATCCGGCAATGTATCATGATAATCCTTCTGGAACATCTCATATAAAGACCGGTATGCCGGGAATTCCTCATCATGGAAATAACCGTTGCATACGGAAGAGCAGATAACCACGCAATTGTCTTTCATGACCCGTTTATGGCGGATGATCTGAGCCGAAATGGCCTGCAGCATCAAAATCGGATTTGTCCCCATACCATTTCCGTAGTGAAATGCCTGAGGCATACCGAAAATCATGATGTCATATTTTTTCTCTGCCCATTTAATATTGGTACGCTTATCGCATACTTCCCATGATAATGGCTGTATTTCTTTTGCATATCCGGTGAATACGCCTATCTGCCTTGAACAGGTATCCAATGCCGCATCACACACAAAGAACTTTTTATTCATACTCTTTTCCATAAACATTCCAATGGAATCAAATTTTTTTCTCATAAGACTCTCTTTGCTGACAGGTGTAAAGTCACCCCGATGCATTACATGGGGAACATGGTGGGAGGCTATGCTTCTCCAATGGGTGATCCCGGTGGAACAATGCTTGTACCCTCCCGAGTAGCCCCCATAAGGATTCCCCATGGCATGACCTATAAGTACGGCAAAATCCGACTCATATACTTCCCTGTTCATGATTACAGGATTCCCCATCTCATCAGTACCAAGATCCACAAGATTATCATAATTTTCCGAATCATGGTTTACAATCTGATTGGTCCACCAGAACTCATTAAAAACCTTATCGCCCAGCAAGCTCTTAATTTCTTCCCTGGTATTCTTCCGGTGAAGGCCGTTACTGCAGATCAATTTTATGTCTTTTTTTTCAACACCGGCTCTGTACAATTCTTCCAGTATAATAGGAATTGCCACCTTGCGGTGTGATGTCTCCTGAAACCCTCCCTTTACCCGGTCCGGAAAGACAATGGTCACTTTCATTCCTTTTCTAACAGCTTCGGAGATGGGCGGCATTCCAATGGGGTTCATGATGGATTGTCTTGTTATCTCTTCAATATTTGGGATATACGGCGGATCGGGAACTGTTTCCCCCGGTATAAATATATCCGTATTTTCCGGAAGATTTGCTTCCATAAGTCCTTGTCCATATTCGAAAGCTAGCTTTGGCATGTATTTTTCCTCCTCATGATTCAAGATATTTATCAATTATTTTTTTCAGGTCTTCCGGGAAGAATCCAATTTCTCCGGTGAATCTTGTTAACGCTACAAGTCCTCCATCAACGGAATTAATTTTCGAAATCATTCCCGCATTTTCTTCTTTTAATCCGCCTCCATAAACAACAGCGGGATCAAACCCAAATTCCTTCCTTACTGCGGATTTGATATATGCAGATACAAAGCTTATATACTCCCCGCCGGGAGGTGTCTTTCCCGGCCCTATTGCCCAGACCGGCTCATATCCGATCACGATGTTTTCAGGGAGATTTTTATTTTTTATACCCTTGAGCCCTTGTACCAGCTGAGATTTCAGAACAGCTTCAATCCGGGGTTTTTGCTCTTCAAATCCCCCCGTACCTTTTTCTTCCTCAGTCTCGCCTATACAGAACAATACCTTGAGGTCCGCTTCCAAAGCACATAGGACTTCTTTGTTAACCATTGTATCAACGGCTTTTGACGCACTTTGCCTCTTTTTCTCATCTGTTGCGATCTCCGGTTCAAATTCAGCCAGCATGCCGAACTTGTCCTTTCGCTCTTCCGAGTGACCTATAATAGTCCACAGGCAACCAATATGCCTGGCTGCCGACGCAGGCCGGTTTGTGGTAAATGCTCCGAAATTGCCGCCTACGGATATATCCTCGCGGAAAACACTCTGGCAGCCTAAATTGATCGTCCTTGTATCCCTTCCAGAGTAGCCTGAAAGTTTTCCATTTGCGCTTATAATCAAACTTTCAGGGAGCAGATAGGTTACCTCCATATCTTCCAGTTTCCCAAGCCCGGATTTTACGCTTTCCTCCATGATCCATTCAATCCATTGCTTTGGATCTTCTGAAGTACATATCCCCCCTTTGCTTCTGGGTACATCAAATCTTTTTAAGTTGACAAAAATCTCTTTCATCCTTAACCTCCTATAAAAGTTCCTTTGCCTTTTCAACAATGGTTTTGGCATTCAAACCAAAATATTCCGCGAGATCTTCCGGATTTCCTGAACGTCCAAACACATCCATTATCCCTATTCTTCTTAAAGGTACCGGACAATTCTCAGCCAATACTTCCGCTACGGCACTTCCAAGCCCTCCAATAATGTTATGATCTTCTGCGGTCACTATTCTGCCCGTTTCCTTGGCCGCTTTTACGATTAATTCCACATCTACAGGTTTTACGGAGCACATATCGATTACTCTTGCCCCTATGCCCTCCCTGTATAAATCTTTTGAAGCTTTCATCGCTTCATATACCATGTCCCCCATAGCAATGACGGTAATATCATTACCTTCAGTCAGTGTCCTGCCCTTGCCTATCTCAAATTCAAAATCCTTTTCATAAATGACCGGTACGTCGTATCGTCCAAACCGCATATAAACCGGCCCGTCATGCTTTATGGCGGCTTCCACCACAGCCTTCGCCTCAACTGCATCTGCCGGGGCCAGTACCGTCATACCCGGTATGGTCCTCATCAAAGAGAGGTCCTCGATACACTGATGTGAACCCCCATCCTCTCCTATAAGCACTCCTCCGTGTGTCGCCCCGATTTTGACATTTAATCTTGTGTAACCGATATGGTTTCTCACCTGTTCATAGGCCCTTCCCGCCGCGAACATGGCAAAAGTGCTTGCAAATACGGGTTTCCCGCAGCTGGCTATTCCCGCAGCCGTCGACATCATGTCACATTCTGAAATACCCATATTAAAAAATCTTTCGGGGTATTTATCTGAAAAAATATTTGTCATTGTAGCTTTTGACAGATCCCCGTCAAGCACCCAGAAATCATATTTTTCTCCAAGGTTTAAAAGCGCCTCTCCATAGGCTTTTCTGGTAGATTTTTTTTCACTCATTTTATTCAGCCTCCAATTGTTTCAGCATTTCTTCCAATTCACTAACGGCGGCAGCTCTTTCTTCCCTGTCCGGCGCTTTTCCATGCCAGCCTGCCTTATCTTCCATGAAAGAGACTCCTTTGCCTTTTACTGTTTTGCACAATATCAAAGTCGGTTTTGTTTTTGTGGCTTTTGAAAGATCTATTGCATTAATTATTGAGGCAGTATCATGCCCGTCTATGGAAATCACATTCCAGCCGAAGGCTTCAAACTTTTCCTTAATAGGATAGGGAGACATAATGTCACCTATTCTTCCGTCTATCTGCAGGTTATTATTATCCAGAAATGCGGTCAGATTGTCCAACTTGTAATGAGCTGAGGTCATAGCCGCCTCCCATATCTGCCCTTCCTGGATTTCACCATCCCCAAGTACGCAATAAACCCGATAGTCTTTATTGTCATATTTTGCGACCATAGCCATGCCATTTGCTGCCGACAGGCCCATTCCGAGAGAACCCGTGGACATATCCACTCCAGGTACTTTCAGCATATCCGGATGCCCCTGCAGGAAACTGCCGCAGGTTCTTAAACGGCACAATTCCTCTTCCGGGAAAAAACCCTTTTCCGCCAGAGCACCATAATATGCAGGCGCCGAGTGGCCTTTTGACATTACAAACCTGTCCCTGTCCGCCATTTTAGGATTCGCGGGATCAACTTTCATTTCATGAAAAAACAACACTGAAATAACATCCGCCATAGACATTGCTCCTCCAGGGTGTCCCGAATTACAGCAATATGTGGAATTTACAATGTGCATTCTGATTCTGGCAGCCTTTTTTTTGATTTCAATTAGCATCTTTTTATCCATTTAAACTTATTTCCACCTTTCTTTTAAACTAGTGCAATCCTCATATAGATTGCTGTCCTTGTTAAATATGCACAGCACACCGGCAACAAGGATATCCGCACCTTTTTCAACACACCGGTCTCCCGCCTTTTCATCTACTCCGCCATCCACTTCAATAAGAAATTTCAATCCCAGATTTTTTCTTAAATTATTCAGTTCCTCAATTTTTCCGTACATTGAAGGAATAAAACTCTGCCCTGCAAAACCTGGCTCTACCGTCATAAGATGAATAAAATCAACTTCTGAAATAAAGTATGAGAGTGTATCCGGTGAAGTTGCCGGATTTAATGCCACGCCTGCATTAACGCCTATTTTCTTGATTTCTCTTACCAAGCGTATTGGATTGTTTGTCGCCTCCATATGAAAACAGATATTTTCTATCCTGAGCTCTTCCAGCTTTGATAAATAATCCTGAGGATTATCCACCATCAGGTGTACATCCATCGGTGTATTTGTGATGTATTTTATCTGACGGATTATATCCAGGTTCATAGACAGGTTTTTTACAAAATGTCCGTCCATAATATCAACATGGTACAGATCAACACATGCCTTATCCATATCAGCTATATCTTTTTCAAGATTCAGATAATTCGCGCTCATAAGGCTCGGCGCAATTTTAGCCATAATATCACCATCCTCATTTTTCTTCCGGATTGCCCAGTACTCCCAGTTGTCCGGAAGGATGCCATTTAACATATATCTCCGGTGTAATTTCCTTTATCTCCTGAAGCATCAGGCTCAATCCCATAATCACATAAAGAGTGGCAAGCATACTCGTCCTGGGAGGTTTATTCAAGGAATCGCCCTCCTGTTTTACATGTGCCAGCAAATGAACATCTGCTTCCCTTGCTATCCATGAGTCAGGAAAGCCGGTTTCAGATATGATTTTTGCCCCGTCGTTCTTGAGCGTTGATATGGTT
>JAEWSZ010000093.1 GCA_023397905.1 Bacillota bacterium
CCTTCAGACACCGTAAACCTTGAGCCGTCAACAAAGCAAACGGCCTCCCCGCTGTTGAAAATCACAATTTCAAAGTAACTGTGCCAGTGCATGAACAGGCAATTGTGCTGAACTTTCATGGCGGTCATCCTGAAGTTTTCGTCCGAAAGCACCAGACTTTCTTCCAAGCCCGGATCAAAGCTGATCCTGTTGTCCTCGATACTTTTCTTGATTGCTTCATAATCTTTTATAATCATATGTTCTCCCGGGTCAAAAACAAAATCGGATAAATTATCAACAATATAGTGTAGAGACTCTAAAAACTTTAAGTATTAAAATGGTTTTAAGTCTATTATTGCATAAAACCGTTTAATAAAAAACAACAAATAAGGAATTGAGGATTATTGCCATGTATCTGAATTTGAAAGAAGTGCCTTTCAGCCGCTACGGCTCATATTTTGCATTTTCACACTTTATAAACGCCGGAGGGATTTCCAATGACGATCTGTATTTGAGGACCATCCACGGAGGAGAGCATTCCCTCCCGCTGCTGAAAATCCTTATGACTCAGGACGGCAAAATTGTGGATTATAAAGAAAATGCCTCCCCGCATGTTTTGAAACTGGAGGCAGGAGAATGTTCAGCTGAAATATGCATTCCGGAGCCCAGAGTCATAAGGGTAAGGGGGAGCCATTGCGGGCTCAGATTAAAAGTCGGAACTCAAAATTTCAAATCGGCTTACCGGTATAAGGACACGCACTATGAATTAAACGCGTACAGCCACAAGCTGCTGCTCACTCCACTGAAGGGAACCCTGAAGGTGGACGCCCCCTGGGAATCCACCTCCTGCCAATACGTCACCGCGGACTTTCTGCCGGATGAAAACGGTGAGCTGGAATTTGCCCTCGAAGAATATCTCAGTTCATGGATCCCCAGAGAATATACTGAAAGCTTTGACAACTGTGTGGACGCTGTGAAAAAGGATTTTGACAAATGGATTTCCGAAACCCTGCCCGTCCCCCAAAAATACCAGGAATCACGGGAGCTTGCCGCTTATATAAACTGGTCCTCGGTGGTATCGCCGTCAGGCCATATCAAAAGAGATACCATGTTTATGTCCAAAAACTGGATGTGCAATGTCTGGAGCTGGGACTATTGCTTTAACAGCATGGCCCTGGCAAAAGGCAATCCGGAACAGTGCTGGAATCAGTTCATGTACCTTGTCGACTATCAGGATAATATTGGCTCCATACCCGATTGCCTGAATGACATGTCGCAGATATGGGGCTTTGTGAAGCCACCCATACAGGGCTGGGCCTTAAACTGGATGATGGAAAGGACCGGCTTCATAGACGACGCCAAACTGAGGCAGATCTATGGCCCTCTCTGCATGCTGACAGACTGGTGGATGAACTTCCACGATACCGACGGCGACGGCCTGCCGGAATATTATCACGGGAATGACAGCGGCTGGGATAATTCCACGGTCTTCAAAGACGGTATCCCTATTGCAAGCCCTGACCTGGCGGCTTTCCTGGTAATACAGATGGAGGTCCTTGCAAAAGCGGCCCGGAGACTTGGATTTACTGCCGACGCAGCCGGCTGGGACTCCAGAGCTGAAGCCCTTCTCCAGTTGTGCGTCGGGAAGCTCTGGACAGGCGACGGTTTTTCTGCCCGTCTGGCCGGAAGCGGAGAACTCATAAAATCGGACAGCCTGATTACCTATATGCCTGTTTTGCTTGGACACCGGCTGCCCGGGGATATCCTTGCGGTTTTAATAAACAAGCTGAAGGATAAAAACCTGTTCTTGACCGATTTCGGCCTTGCCACGGAAATCCCCTCCAGCGAATTTTATAAGGCGGACGGTTACTGGAGAGGCCCCATCTGGGCTCCGTCCACAATGCTGATAGTGGACGGCCTCATATCGGCCGGAGAAAAAGAGCTTGCCCGTGAAATATCCCTCAAGTTCTGTGAGATGATAAAGAAAAGCGGAATGGCGGAAAACTTCGACGCCCAATCGGGCGATGGCTTGCGTGACAGGGCCTACACCTGGACCTCTAGCGTCTTCCTCATGCTTGCGAACGAACTGCTTCCCGCTGGAGAATAAGGCTTTAACCGCACCTGAGCCAGTAGATATATCCGGACATATTTTGCTGCCTGAAGCCCTTGACATTTCACCATAGGTGATCTATACTTTCGTTACCAGTGGTAATTACCACTGGTAACGAAAGGGGTGAAAGGTATTAAGAAGAGTATATCAAGAGAACAGATAATAGAAACGGCCCTTGATTTATTAAAAGACAACCGGGACATCAGGAGTATAAATCTGCGGGAAATCGCACGCGTTCTCGGCTGTGCCCATACCAACCTATATAATTATTTTCCCTCCTACAATGCCCTGCTCTGGGAAGCTCATATGGAAATAGAAAATAAATTCATCGCACAAATATCTTCCGCTATTCTCGGCATAGAAGATAATAAAACCAAACTCACGCACTTTTTCCTGACCCTGGCCTCCCTTTATCTGGACCACAAAGGCTGGTTCCGCCTGGCATGGCTGGATTACATCGACGACGTGCGTCCGGAAAAGGATGAAGCCGCCACAAAAAATACAGTGGATACCATGGTGGAAATACTGGAGGGCATCTGGCTGGGCATATATCCCGAGTCCCCCGGACGTGAACAGATACATCAGGTTCTTCACGATGTGCATTGCTATATGGTAGGCGAGGTATCCAATTTTATAAACGGCAGAGGCCTGATAGAGGATGAGAAAATTCTCAGATCGCATATCGCCGGAACATCTACGGCATTTTTTACCCTGCGTCTGGCAAATGGAGGGATGACAGCCTATGGAGAATTATGAAAATGAGCTTTCCGCGGAACTGGAGTATTTCGGGAAAATTATTGAACAGATAAGGCTGCAGTTGTCGGAGAAGATCAGAAACAGTGAACGCAGTAAAGGCAATTTGCTTTCCTCAAGGAAGGAAATGTGGAACGACGCCACCCATTCCGCAAATGATTTTGACAGAATTGTAGAAATGTCGCAGTATCTGGAGCAGCTCAATGCGCAAACAGCGGCATATTTTTCCGGTACAGGCGAAATACAAAGGCTTGAGCGTTTGCAGGCTTCCCCGTATTTCGCCCGCATTGATTTTACCGAAGCCGGGTATGAGCAAAAAGAGAAAATATATATAGGCCGGTATTCTTTAACAGACAATGACTCACACAATATGCTCATATGCGACTGGCGCTCACCAATAGCAGGCGTCTTTTACCGTTTTGAACTTGGAGCTGTACACTATGAGGCCCCCGTGGGCGTCATATATGGAAATGTGGCTCTGAAACGCCAGTATGAAATCAAGCGCGGAAAATTTGAGTACTTTTTTGACGCAAATGTGCAGATCGTGGATGAATTCCTCCGCAGCATGCTGTCCAAAAACGCTTCCCCTAAAATGACCGCCATAGTTGAAACCATACAGAAAGACCAGGATATGATTATCCGGGATTCCCAAAATGAGCTTCTGATGGTCCAGGGCAGCGCCGGAAGCGGTAAGACCTCGGTAGCTCTGCACCGGGCGGCTTATCTGATGTATCAGGGTCTGTCGTCCGGGCATTCGGCAAATAATATTGTAATCCTCTCACCAAATAATCTCTTTGCAAAATACATCTCAAATGTCCTGCCGGAGCTGGGGGAAGATAATGTGGAAATGCCGAGCTTCGAGGATATCTGCAGCCGGGTATCGGACGGGGCTTTCAAAGCGGCGCAAACCAGGAATCAATTTTATGAAGAATTCCTTACCTGTACTTCCGCCGCCCGGAAACATTTGCTTATAACCGGTATGGAATTCAAAGCCTCCTCTGCCTTCACCTCCATGCTGGAAAGGCTTGTCCTCCGCTACCAGCGCAAAATGGTTCCCTTCAGCGATATTTATTATAACCGCCGGTTGATATTTGACAGGCATTTGCTGAAAGCGCGGCTGTTGGCCCGTGGTCTCCACATACCTGTCGCAGCCCGGCTGAAACAGCTCGAAGTCACGATTTTGGAAAAGCTCCGGCAGGAGAGGAAATACCGCATAACAGAGCTGGAAAGCTTTATAGCCGGCTACCCCGAACACATCTATGAAGCCAGGGCATTTGCAAGGATGCTGTCCATCAGGGAAAACGGCAATTTGCTTTCACATATCCGCAGCTTTACCGAAATTGATTACAATGCGCTTTATTTGGAATTGTTTCACAATAAGGACCTGTTTTACGCTCTTGCAAAAGGCCTGGAGCTGCCGGAAAATATTGAGGACATACGTCGGGAGACTGCCGAAGCTCTGCGGAATAAGGCCATTTATTATGGAGATGTGCCGGCCATGACATTTCTGAAAATAAAAATGGACAATTGCAGCTTATATAAAGACATTAAGCAAGTGATCATAGATGAAGCCCAGGACTACTACCCCATTCATTTTGAAATATTAAAAGCCCTGTTTCCCAAAGCAAAATACACCGTTCTGGGAGATGTGAACCAGACTGTAGAAAAGCAGGCTTCCTTAGATTTCTACGGAGATGTACAAAGAATCCTGGCTAAAAGCTCCGCAGCGCTGCTTACACTGTCAAAGAGCTTCCGGTGTACAAACGAAATCATTGCTTTCAGCAAGAAATTTATGGATAAGCCGGCAGACCAGGAATGTTTCAGCCGGAAGGGCGTTTTGCCAGAAATTATTTCCTGCGAGCACCGTTCCTCTCTGGACGGGCAATTGACAGCTTTCGTCAGAAATTTTTTGACACAGGATTACAAATCCGTCTGTATTTTATGCAAAAGCATGAAAGAAGCCGCCGAATTATACGCACGCCTCAAAGGCGCTTTGGAGGTTGCTCTGGTGGACGATACTTTTGCCTCGGAAATATCCGGCGTTTTTATCACTTCCATCTATATGGCAAAAGGCCTGGAATTTGATGCGGTGCTTATTTATGACGCCGATGACGCCCATTACCGGTCGCCCGGCGACAAAAAGCTGCTTTATATCGCCGCAACCAGAGCGCTGCACCGCCTGGCCGTATTCTATACAGGTAAAGAAAGCCGCTTTCTGGCATAGAAAAAAGGAGTGTTTTTATGGTGCTTCACAAAATCGCATATCTTCTCGCTGAAATTCTTGGAGAGGACGAAGAGGATATAACCGAACAGACAGAATTTACAAAGGAATACGGAATTGAGCCTGTGGACGTTGCCCGGCTGGTCATTGCGGCTGAAGAACAATTTGACATATCAATCCATGACGATGAGGCTGCGCTTTTTAAAAATGTGGGTGATGTTGTCAGGCACGTCAGCAAAGAGATCAATCCGTAATGCGGACTGCTTCCCGGCCCTCCACACCCATCTGCAGGCAGAAGTGCAGATAGAAGGTACGGGGACTGCTGCAAAATTTACTTTATTTTGCGGCAGCCCCGGATCCGATCTCTGCTTTCAGCATTCCGCCAACGGCAATTGCCGTTTTTAATAGGCTTTGCCCCAATAAACCATGGTTTTGGCAGGCTTTCCGCAGCACATGCACTTATCTGATATATTCTCCTGCTCAAAAGGCATGCATCTTGCAGTAGCGCCGGTTTTTTCCTTTATCTTGTCCTCGCACTCCTGATCTCCGCACCACATGGCCTTTACAAAGCCCGGAGTGTTGTTTATGACCTGCTCAAATCCTTCAAAATCAGTGGCGGTATATGTCTTTTTATCTCTCATTTCCCTGGCCTTTTCCAGCAATGAGACCTGGATATCTGCCAGCAGCTTTTCAACTGTTTCCTCAAGGTCATCGATTGAAGTAAATACCTTTTCCCTGGTATCTCTTCTCACCAGCACCACCTGGTTTTTCTCGATATCCTTCGGACCTATTTCAAGCCGGAGGGGAACGCCCTTCATCTCATACTCCGAGAACTTCCAGCCCGGCATTTTGTCACTGTCGTCCATTTTTACCCTGAATTTGCCGGACAAGCCGGATAAAAGCTCGTTTGCCTTTTCCAGCACGCCCTCCTTGTGCTGGGATACGGGAATTATTATTAGCTGGGTAGGAGCCACAGCCGGAGGCAGCACCAGTCCACTGTCATCCCCGTGAACCATTATGATGGCTCCTATAAGCCTTGTAGTCACTCCCCAGGAGGTCTGGTGCACATATTGAAGTTGGTTGTTCTTATCCGTGTACTGGATTTCGAAAGCCTTTGCAAAGCCGTCTCCGAAATTGTGGGAGGTCCCCGACTGCAAGGCCTTGCCGTCGTGCATGAGGCTCTCAATGGTGTATGTGGCCTTTGCTCCCGCAAATTTCTCCTTATCGGTCTTTCTTCCCTTGATTACCGGAATTGCCAGCACATTTTCACAGACGTCCGCATACACGTTGAGCATTCTGATGGTCTCTTCCTGCGCCTCCTCTTCGGTGGCATGAGCGGTGTGGCCTTCCTGCCACAGGAATTCCAGTGTTCTTAAAAACGGTCTTGTGGTCTTTTCCCATCTGACGACCGAACACCACTGATTGTACAGCTTTGGCAAATCCCTGTACGAATGGACTATATTGGCATAGTGCTCGCAGAACAGGGTCTCGGAAGTAGGCCTGACGCACAGCCTCTCAGTGAGCTTCTCATCTCCGCCGTGGGTCACCCATGCAACTTCCGGCGCAAAGCCCTCCACATGCTCTTTTTCCTTCAGCAGCAGGCTTTCCGGAATGAACATGGGCATATATACATTCTCATGTCCCGTAGCCTTGAATCTGGAATCCAGGGCTTTCTGCAGGTTTTCCCAGATGGCATATCCGTAGGGTTTTATTATCATACAGCCTCTGACGCTTGAATAATCCACAAGCTCAGACTTCTTTATAACATCTGTATACCACTGTGCAAAATCATCATTCATGGATGTTATGGCTTCTACTAATTTTTTATCGTTAGACATTTTATCTCCATTTCCGCACCGGTATAAATGTATATCCCCTGCAAAATGGGATAAAAGCATTTACTGCCGTGCCTGTTATTTTTCTGCCGGAATTTCCGAACCTACCGGTCCCGCCGCCTGAAAACGGCACACAAGCAGAGATATAATTCAAAAAAGAACCAACTATTATTATATAATATATGCAACAGGTAATGTCAATACACTTGAAGTGTTCCGGCGTCTATAATATAATATCATCTGTGAAAAGAACTATTCAATAAATAGCCGAAAATAGCCAGAGGCAATCGGCGGGGCGGAAAACGCAGGGATTTTGCCGTATGGCTAATATATTATAACAGGAGCAGGATTATGAAGGTTGGAATCGGTCAGGACAGTCATAGATTTGATTTTGAAAATAAAGACAAGAAATTCGTGTTGGGCGGAGTGGTATTTGAGGGCGTTACCCCCATGGCCGGCAACAGCGATGCGGACGCTTTGCTGCATGCCTTGACAAACGCCATTTCAGGCATCACCTGTGTAAATATACTGGGCAAGACCGCTGATAATATGTGTCTCGAAAAAGGCATCACGGACAGCTCCGAATACTTAAAGGAAGCCCTCAAATATCTGGTTGACGTAAAAATCGTACACGTTTCCATATCAATTGAGTGTTCATATCCAAAAATCACCCCTAAAATCCCTGAAATGCGCAAAGTGATTTCCAGGCTTTTAAGCATTCCGGAAAACAGCACCGGAATAACCGCCACCACCGGCGAGGGCCTGACCGAATTCGGCAAGGGCAATGGCGTTCAGGTGTTCTGTATCGCCACGGCGCTGTAAAATTATGTTGATTTTTTATGTCTAGTTAAGATATGATATTTATAGTTTAAATATATCTATAGTTTATTCTAATTTTAACGAAGTGGGGGAAGCATATGAAAAAGAAAATATCTGTATTTCTAATCTTATCATTATTAATAGGCACAATGAACTTCACTGTTTTTGCGCAAACTAATCCTTCAAACACCTCAACGCCCAAGGTAACTTTTCTCAATATAAAATTAAAAAATATTGGTCAATATTCGGAAGGACTCTGTCCTGTTCAGGACTTCAATAGCGGAATGTGGGGTTATATTGATATAACCGGAAAATATAAAATCAAACCGCAATATTATGAAGCAGGTCCTTTTAGTGAAAATTTGGCTGCGGTTAAAAACAGCAGCGGGTTTTATGATTTTATAGACAAGACAGGTAAGATCGTAATCAAAAGCAATTATACTTCCATATTGCCTCGTTTTGCAAGTGAATTTTCCGGATTTAAAAATGGATTGGCCCTTGTTACTTCAGACAACAAACAGTATTTTCTAATTGACAAAAAAGGAACTGTAATAAAAAAATTGGACAGTGGACTGAATTATAATCTGCAACTTAATCGGTTTATTAAAAGAGGTAATATTGTCACAGTATTTCAAGAAAATAATACGATTTACAATGACCGATATGAAAAGATTGCGACTTTACCCGGAAATACCAACAGAGCACTGTTTAACAACAGCAGTAAGTTCCTAGCCTTTGATGACGTTGATTATAATGGTAAAGGAACCGGAATGGCAATATATGATGCAAAAGGCAAGAAAATTTTTGATCAGAGCAAAATCGCAGGAATGGATAATACTTATTCTTATAAATTTGGTATTACCGATGACTACATAGTTATTCAAAGAAATGTAAACGGCATACAGACTTCTGCAGTTTATGATTATAATGGGAAAGTGATAATAAATTACAGTTATAAGGAAATATGCCCCATTGATAAGAACATATTTATTGTAGAGAATAATGGCGGTAATTTAGCTGTTATTGACAAAAGTGGAAAACAAATAGTTCCATTCAGCTATAATATTAAGTTTTTTAATCGCCACGCGGTTTCAAAAATAGGGGATTATTATACTGATGTTAAAAAGTTTAATATAATTTCTTTTATCTATGAGAATGCAAAAGGAACAACCAAATATCAATATTATGATATCACCGGCAATAAAATAGTAGATTCTATTCCATTGTTCATTAATGGGTATTATGTTAATTCCATAGATTTCAGTTACGACCGTGGAAAAAGCGGAATATATTATTTTTTAAACACTTCAAATTACAACATGTCAATATTTAATAATAAAGGTAAAGAGATTTCCAAAATCGATATGATTAGTGCCTCAATATTAAATATCAGCGGAATGAAGTATTTTGACACATTTGATGGTGCCAGCAGAGATTCCTTTATAAAGGATAATTTCATTCCTACTATGACAAAGGATAGAAGCGGAATGACTTTTGCAATTGTTAAATAAAATATTTAAAATCAAGACTCTCAGGTAAATATCTGAGGGTCTTTTTGTTAAGCCACAGTTCTGTTCCGGCGGACACTTCCGCCAATGATTAAAGAAGTCAATTACTATCGGCTTTCAACCGTAATTGATTTTGGTAAAAGAATAATATATCATATGATAAAGAATTTACAATTCAAGATTGGAAAATCGAAGCAAAACTACGTCAGCTAAGTTCTCCGGAAGATTGGACAAATTTTTTTAATGCATCTCATGTTTCAGTTACAGTTTTCCCGGAGCTTCAATCTATTGTTCCAAAAGTTCATAACAATATTTAAATTAATTCTTACATTTCCATATTCTTTAGAAGTATCAGAATCACTTGAGCACTCTGTAACTTATATACATTTTAATGCCCACAACGTGGACATGCGCCCAGCAGAATCACTATTGAGTACTGTAACTTTTGTCAACAGTTCATCAATCCGTAAGATATTATCATCTCACAAACACTTTATTACTATTACATCATGGAATAAAAGACTGGGCTATGGACTCGCCTATTACCAAATCCTCCGGCGTGGTGATTTTTATGTTCTGATAGCTTCCTTCAATGATTTTTACCGGGATGCCCAGCTTTTCAACCAGAACCATGTCGTCGGTGCCGAGATAACTGTTTTCAATCGCTTTATTGTGGGCATCCATAATAGTCTCATAGGCAAAGGCCTGGGGAGTCTGAATGCTCCAGAGCGTACTTCTGTCAGGGGTTGCCGCAACAAAGCCGTTGGGATCGGATATTTTAACGGTATCCTTGAGCCGAACGCCTACTCCGCAGGCGCCGTACTTTATTGCGCCGTCTATGCAGTCAATAATATTTTTACCGGTCACAAAGGGTCTTGCGCCGTCATGTATCAGTACGATCCCGCAATCCTTTGAAGCTGCGCAGAGTCCTTTATAAACGGAGTTCTGGCGCTCTGCTCCGCCGCTGACCAGCGACTTTACCTTTGTAAAATTATAGCCCTCCACAATGGTATGCCTGCAAAAATTTATGTCTTCTTCATTTACAACGATTATTATGTCATCCACCTCAGCGCACTGCTGAAACACAGACAGAGTCCGGACAAGAACAGGGATACCCGCTATTTCCATATATTGCTTGTTGATATGGGAATTCATTCGGGTTCCTTTTCCCGCCGCAGTGATTATTGCGGTTATATTTCCTTTAGCGTTTTTCTCCGTGCTGTCCAATCTATTTTCCATCCTCCGTCCAGGGATAATGCCTGATAAATTGCTATCCGGTTAAATTCTTTTATTATTTTATACTATCTTACTTTCCTGCTGCCCTTCTAAAGTCTTCAGAGTTAATATATCCCTTGTGCCTTTAGGTTTTATTCTGAATCCTGCGTTCTGCCTTTAAGGTTTTATTCTGTACTCCTAAACTTCCATACTACTGTACTTCTGCCTTTACGCTTTTATTCTGAATCCAGAATCTCGCTCTTGTATTCTGCCTTTAAGCTTTTCTTCTGAATCCTGATTTCTGACTCCTGCATTCTGAATTAAATCTACTTATTCGGCTTTGCAAACACCATTCTTCCCGCTGAAGTCTGGAGCACGCTTGTAACCATGACCCTCACCGTTTCTCCCAGAAACTTTTTACCGCCTTCAACTACTATCATGGTCCCGTCTTCAAGGTAGGCAATGCCCTGTCCGTTTTCCTTGCCGTCCTTTACCACCTGGACATCCATTTCCTCTCCAGGAAGCGCAATTGGCTTGACGGCGTTAGCCAGTTCATTTATGTTCATAACCTGTATGCCTTTTAATTCCGCCACTTTGCTGAGGTTATAATCTATGGTGACAAGGCTCCCCTTTAATTTGGCCGAAGCCTTCAAAAGCATTTCATCCGCTTCCGTGTCATGATAATCAAATTCTTCAATCCTCACAGAATGTTTGCTGTCCTTTTGCAGCAGGTTCAAAATATCCAGGCCCCTCCTGCCCCGTGCCCTTCTCAAAGCGTCTGCGGAATCAGCGATATGGCGCAGCTCCTCCAGCACAAAGGAAGGTATGACTATTTCTCCCTCCAGGAAACCCGCCGAGCAGATGTCCAATATCCTGCCGTCTATTATTGTGCTTGTATCCACGACCTTGGGTATTCTGGCGCCGAAGTCTTTGATATTCCCCCTGGAATCCTTGAACAGCTCAAAAATATTTTCATTTCTTTTCCGCAGTGAAATTCCAACGCCTGCCAATCCCAATAAAACATTTATGATTACGGCAAAAGGGACTCCGATTATCTGTATTTTTATAATTGGTATGCTTATCAGATTCGCCACGATGAGGCCCACGATAAGGCCTGCTGTGCAGATTAATATTTCCGAAAGAGTTATGCTTTGGATGCCGCTCTCAACTTTATCCGAAAAGGCTCCTACAAATTCAATTATTTTTGCGGCCATAAAATAAAATAAAGCAGCAAAAGCCAACGAACAAATAACGAAAATAATAACACGGAAATTTTCGTTTATATCAACGGTATTGCTTATATAAATTGTGTTTAAAATTGTAAAACCGGTAACAGCACCTAGAATAGAAAAAGAAATTTTTATAATCCTGTTTAACACATTAAATCTCCTTCAAAAGGTTTTTACTCAACCATAAAGGTATTCCTGTATTTTGTCCTCAACCTCATGCTGATTTAACCCTTTTGCAAGAACAAGTTCGCTGATCAATATCTGTTTCGCACTGTTTAACATTTTCCTCTCGCCGGTGGAAAGCCCTCTTTCCTTTTCCCGCTGCATAAGAGATCTGACTACATCGGCGACCTCAAATATATCTCCGCTTTTTATCTTTACCATGTTTTCTCTGTAACGTTTGTTCCAGTTGGCGGAAAGATCGTGCTGTCTGCTTCCCAGAGCCGTAAACACCTTATCGGCTTCAGTAATGCTGATGACATCCCTGATCCCTATATCGTCCACATTACTTGTCGGTATCATTACTTTCAGATCCCCTATAGGAATCTTCATAACGTAATAACTGCAACGTTTCCCAAGAATTTCTTTTTCCTCAATAGACTCAATAACGCCTGCACCATGCATAGGATATACTATTTTATCTCCTACGTTATACATAGTAACCTCCCAAAAAACAATATATTCAAATACGCATCGGCGTATTTGCGCGCCGATTTCGTATCGAACAAAGTGAGATAATTTACCTTTACGAAATCGTGCGCCTCCGCCGGAGGCTATATCATCAGTTGAGGACATATTACCCACTACTGATGAAAATTTGCGTTTACTCACCGTTTTTTAAGACGAGAGTCATTTTCACTGATGATATATTTGTCTTTTGTATATCCAGCTTAGCGTTCTGAATATTAGTAAAAATCCAGACTTTTAATATTAAAATACTAAAAACGCACCATTTGTTGTTGAGTGCGTTTGACCGACTGCATCCAGTATAATATTCCTTAAGGACAAGTATACTACAAACAACAGGCCTTGTCAAAAGTCCGAAGTAATAAAATTAAATTTTTTTCCAATTATTTTGCAAAATAGCTTTATTTTGTTTGACAGTATCTTGATTTTGAAAGTATAATTAAAATAGACATCTAAATACTGAGGTGAATCACATGAAAGATATCCTTATTGATGATTTTCAATACACTGCGCAGGAATTATTGGTTAGAAATAAAAGTATTCTTGATTTGATTACAAAATATCAAGATTCCAATTCCAGAGTAAACCGGGCGATCATAAAGTCAGTTACTCAATGTGGCTGTTTGACCATATCCGCTCATAAGCAGGAGATCCCTGAAGACGTCAGCTTCGACGAGATGAAAAGTTCGGCGGTTGCTCACGTAGACGGTACTTTATGTGATAATTGCAGAGATGCCATCGAAAGAGACATGGGCAGAAATCTGTTCTATCTGGCTTCTCTGTGCAATGCTCTCGATTTGAACCTTTACGATATAATTCTGAAGGAAAACGACAGGATACGCATGCTGGGAAAATACAATCTGAGATAATAATATCAGGGACGTCCTCAAAGGATGTCCCTTTTGCACACCGGAAGTCAAGGCTGGCCATACCGGCCTGTTTTTATTTGTCTGACAAGTCCGTCATTCCTCGGCTTTTCCTTTTGCTTTCTTTACCGCCGTGCCGAATACATGATTTATCACATCCTGAAGTCTCTTGCATTCCACTATTTCAATATTCTTGACATCAATGGAGCGGCCCAACGCATTTTGAGCTATGTAGACCCTCTTAAAACCTCTCCTGTCCAGCTCTCTTATCCTCAGCTCAAGGGACGGCACTTTTTTCAGTTCGCCTGTGAGGCCCACATCCGATATGAATACCGTATCATTTGGTATCTCCTTGTCTATTACGGACGATACGATACACATTATGATCGACAGGTTGACGGCAGGCTCCTTGAACTTCAGCCCTCCGGTGGTCTTGATGACCACGTCCTTGTCATAAAGAGATATCCTGCCCCGCTGTTCAAGAATTGATATCAGCGTGCTCAGCTGCTCCCTGCGCACACATTCTCCGATCCTGGAAGGGAAAGGTGTAAAGGTTTTGGACACAAGGCTTTCTATTTCAACTATAATGGGCCTGGAACCGTCCTTTACCACTGTCAGCGCACTTCCTGAAACCAGCTCGTTTTTATCCCTGCTGGTCATAAAAAATTCAGAAGGATTGTCTATTGAAACGAGACCGCTTTCGGTCATTGAGAAATAACCCCGTTCCCAGGTACTTCCGAACCTGTTTTTGGAAACCGACAGTCCCCGGAGCTCTTCCTCATTTTCGCCGTCCAGTATCAGCACCGCATCCACAAGGTGCTCCAGAGATCGCAGTCCGGCAATTTCCTCGTTTTTATTCATCTGTCCCACCAGGAATACCGCTCTGGGCCTTTGAGGGTCCTTGGCCAGCTTCAGCAGTTCGTTGGCGCACTCCATGGTCTGGGTTGGTGAACCGGCTCTGGATCCCGGGAAGCCTTCAAGCACAAAGGTCTGAATACTGTCAACGATGACCAGGTCGGGATCTATCTGTCCCACCGCCTCGATCACATTGTCCATGCTGTTGTCCGAATACACCCATAAACCGGATTCTATTTTGTTAAACAACCTGTCGGCCCTGCTTTTTATTTGGCTTTCGCTTTCCTCTCCGGAAGCGTAGAGCACCTTCATGCCCTTTGACGCCACATCTGCTGCCACCTGAAGCAGAAGCGTGGATTTTCCGGCGCCCGGCTTTGCTGTCATTATGGTGATGGAGTCTCTGACAATTCCACCTCCTATCACCCTGTTAAACTCATTTATTCCGGTGACAATGCGGTCGCTGTTGCCCGCCTTGATCTCGGTGAGCCGGGCTATTTTCCTCACAGTCCGGGACGCAGACGTTCTTCCGCTCTTTTTGGCCTCCACCGCCGTTTCCTCCAGTGTGTTCCAGTTTTCGCATTCAGGACAGCGCCCTACCCATTTTGACGCCTCGTAGCCGCAATTGCTGCATTTGTAAATCGTTTTGATCTTTATATCATTCAACCCCCCGGTAATATTCAAATGTGTGCGGAATCCCCATATCCCGCCGCTGATAAAGCACATATGGAATTAATATACATATAATAATATCATAATATGTGTTCAAAGGAGAATACGATGGTTTCAAAATTCAAGAAGATAGCTCTTTATTTCAACCTTGTCTTCAATCACGGTATAAGCATTACTACAATTTTGAATTCAAAGCATTCCTGCGTTGACAAGCTCTGACAAAACATGAACATACATAGCGTGGGACCAGGTAAGGGGTATCACCCAATCGGGCCTTCCGGTCTCCTTATTTACCTGCTCGGGAAGCAGGCCCATATCCGTTCTTCCCCGGGACGCCCAGAGCAAATACTCCCTTGCTCTGGCGGGATTTCCCGCTTTCACATGGTAGAGCGCCACCCAGAGCGTGGTCAATATCCACGGGTTTCCTCCGATGTATTCATCGTTCTCGTACCTTTTGATGCCTCCTGCGGCAGGGGAGGTCAGCACCTGTTCTATCAGAGCCACCGTATCCTTCATCATCGGATCGGAAACATCAATTACTTCAAAGGGGACTGCCAGGCCGAGCATACTCACGTCCACCGTCCAGTCCTCCAGGGTAAAATCCCGTCTGTAACCCTTGGGATTGACTTCAATTGAAGCGGTATCCCCAGGCGGTTCCTGTCCAAACCCATTGAGCTTGACCCTGATGCTTCTGATAAAACGCCTGAAATCCCCCTTCCAGAAATGTTTTATAATAGCCTGTTTTATATTGTCCGCCGCAGTATCCCATCTCCGGCACAAATCACCGGATTTACCCAGAAGCCCTGCAATACCGGCTGCCGACCGGAGTCCCGCGTATACCGCCGCCGAAGAATAGGCATGCTCCCCCAGCCGCTCTTCCCAGAGATCAAAACTGGGCCGCGGCAATCCTGTTTCTCCGTCAATTGCCCCTGTCAGAAAATTTGCGGCGGCTTCAACGCTCTCCCATACGTACCGCAGAAATTCCAAATCCCCGGCGTGCCTGTAATGCCTGAGCATTCCCCACAGTATCGATCCGGTTTCATCTATCTGAAGGCCCCAGCACGGTCCCAGGTTTCCGTCCATATGATATCTCTGCTGCCAGCTGCCGTCCGACTCCTGGACCTTTACCGCCCATTTGTAAAAGTTATCGACACAGCCTTCCATGCCGGCTATATCCAAAGCGCCTGCAATAAAGGCCGCGTCTCTCCCCCAGCAGTATGCATACCTGCCGCATCGGGTAAAATTTTCATCCACCTCCGGAGCGGCCAGCAAGCCTCCGCTTTTTTTATCGTACATCAGCTTGAAAACCAGCAGCGACCTTTTATACAATTCATCCAGCACAGTATTTCCCGTATGGAGAACTTCGGAGTTCTCAAGAAACTGCTTCCAGTACCTGCAGGTTCCGCCAAGCAGCTTTTCCGCTCCGGTACCTCTTGTCTCTCCGACCAGGCTTTTGCAGCCCTTTAAAGTTTCCGAAGCGGCTATATACAGATTGAAATATTTCGTTTCATTTTCTTCAAACAGTCCCAGATCCCATGCCAGAGCCCCATCCTGTGCCATGCCGATATCGTCCTTGCCAAAGAGATAAGTATTTACCGCGGCGTCATATGAATTATTTCCTATCTGAAATCCCATAGCCGGCATATCTGAAAATACGGCTACATAACTATTGCTCCTGTAGTGGATAAGAGCTTCCTCCCGGAAGTCGAACAAGGTGCTCGCAGCCCCGGCTTCATGGCCTGAGGCGGCAGAGAATGAAACAAAGCCCAGCTCAGTCTGCCCCGGCATGAGATTCTCTATTTCAAATCTTCTGACAAGCACATCCCTTTCCGGCTGCACAAAATCATATATAACCGCCTTGTATCCGTCGGAGCGGTTGGTTATGGTGCTCACCACAATATTGGTATCCGGGAAATATTCCTGCTGATGCAGGCAGCGGTCGTCATTGAGCCAGACCGTACTTCCGCTTTTATTTTTAATAAAAATACCGCAAAGCAGCCTGTCAAATTGCTGAAAATAGTCAATATGCGGCCAGAACAGCCGGAGCAGCTCAGCTTTGCGGCTGAACGTGACAAGCATCGACGAATTCCCGGCAACGGCGTCATTAAAGTACGGCTTCTGCATAGAACCTCCGTGAATCAAATTAATTACGTTATAGCTATTATAGCATATTAATTTTGTATCAATTTCCGCGGGAATAAATATTTTCGCATATTTGGTACAAACTATTTAGTGCACTGCCTACCCTCAAAACAAATGTTGCCGGCAGGGAAATTTTTCATGGTGCAGGGCGGAGGATTCCATGCGTTCGATTGTTTACTATATCGCCTTTTATTTAAGCGAATTTGTTCAAGTGGTGATTTTTATTGCAGGCTGTTATTTTTTCGGCATTTCCGTATTTGGATGGATAAAGCGGAAAGAGCAGGATGCCGGAGAACTGCCGCCCGAAAAAAAGTTTGCTCTTATTGTAGCGGCGCACAATGAGGAACTGGTCATCAGTCACGTTATAGACAGCCTGTACAGTCAAAACTATCCCCGTGAATTGTATGACGTATTTGTGATTGCGGATAATTGCACCGATAATACTGCAGATATTGCCCTGGCCCACGGCGCCAAAGTACATATCCGCCAGGATGAGGAAAAACGTGGAAAAGGCCATGCTTTGGATTGGATGTTTGAGAGAATTTTTAAAATGGATTGCCATTATGACGCTGTTGCGGTATTTGACGCCGACAACCTGGTATCGCCAAACTTCCTGCAGGAGATGAATATGCAGCTGTGCAAAGGGCACAGAGTGGTTCAGGGCTATATCGACAGCAAGAATCCTTATGACAGCTGGATCACCTGCTCATATTCCATAGCTTTCTGGCTTTCAAACCGTATTTTTCAGCTGCCCAGATATTACTTGGGCCTCAGCTGCGGCCTCTGCGGAACCGGCTTCTGCATAGAAGCCTCTGTGCTGAAGGAGCTCAAATGGGGCGCCACCTGCCTCACAGAGGATCTTGAATACACCATGAAGCTTGCTTTAAACGAAATAAAAATCTCATGGGCCCACAAGGCGGTGGTGTACGATGAAAAGCCCATCACGCTGAAGCAGTCCTGGAGGCAGCGCAAACGCTGGATGCAGGGTCATGCCGACTGCGCCGCAAAATATCTCGGAGCGCTTTTCAAGCAGGCGTTTTCCCAGGGCGATCTCATAGCTCTGGACTGCGCGCTGTATCTGTTTCAGCCCATACGGTTTATATTTATAGGTCTGATAACTGTAATGATGTGGGTCCAGACGGTTTATCCCCAATTCCCGCTGTTCAGCATACAGTATGTATTCCCGGTGCAGGTGTGGTATCTGCTGGGCATGCTTGAAATGTTCTACGGGCCGCTTGTAATCCTGGCTGAAAAAAAATTCAGTTTAAAGGTGCTTTTCGGATTTGCCATTTATCCCTTCTATTGTCTGACCTGGGTGCCTATTACCATTCAGGGCATTGTGGAAAAGGACAATAAGGAGTGGAGCCATACGGCCCACACAAGGCAGCTGAGCATCAGCGATGTGGACAACGGAAATTAGTATTTCCCCAGGCATCTGCGGATGCCTTCCGCGGCGAGGTCATGGTCTTCCTCTCCCGTCAGTCCGGAAACCGTCACAGTGCCTATCCGGCCTTTTCCCCTGACGATCAGCGGAAATGACCCTCCTTCGCCCTGATATTCCGTCAGAGGCAAATTTGCCCCATCCCTGAAGGTGGTTCCCTTGTCCCTGAACATTTCCCCCACATACAGTGAACTGTGCCCAAAATGTCTGACAACATTTTTCTTTGCATTTACCCAATAGACATTATCTTTTGAAGTACCCTCCATAAAGTGGGTAAACAGCACGTGCTCATCATTTTCGATATGTACGGCTATACCTTTTCCGATATCCTCTCCGGCTATTTTGCAAATGGTCAATCCCAGGTTCAGCGCATCCTCATTCTTAAATGAATCAAACTGAAGTTCCTCTTCCTGGGCCAGCAATTTTTTCATTAAGTCGTTCATGGATTGTCATCATCCCTTTATAATTCATTTTGATTTGCTCAATGATACAATTATATATTAAAAAACGCGGATATGCCACATTTTTCCGGATGCCCGGAACAATAAAACAGCTACCGCAAATTAATAAATTCAATATATGGAAAAACTCATTACACCTGCCCTCCCAAACTGATTAACAATCAATAGGAATCCTTTACATATATTGAATCCGATTTAATTTGCAGCAGCCGTTTTATTTATCTGTTGCCCGCCGTGAGCTTTTCCCTGCCGGCGCGGGTCTTTTTTGTCACAGCCACATTTTCTCCGTCCATGGCTATCTTGATTTTATCCCCGGCCTTCACCCTGCCTTCCAGCATTTCCTCCGCCAGCTTGTCTTCGACCATGCTCTGGATGGCACGTCTTAGCGGCCTGGCGCCGAATATAGGATCATATCCTTTTTTAGCCAGGTGGTCCAGAACTTCCTCGCTGATTTCCATATCTATATCATTTCCCTTGAGTCTCTTTATCAGAACATTGGTCATAAGCCGCACTATTTCTCTGATATTGTCTTCGCTCAAAGGATGGAATACGATTATATCGTCTATCCTGTTAAGGAACTCAGGCCTGAACATTTTCTTGAGCTCGCCCATGACATTGTTTTTCATGTCTTCATAATTTCTGGCGGTTTCATCTGTTGCAACGGTAAAGCCAAGGCGTTTGGGCTCTGTAATGGTTCTGGCCCCCACATTTGAAGTCATGATTATGATGGTGTTCCTGAAATCCACCACCCTGCCCTGGGAATCTGTGAGCCTTCCGTCCTCAAGGATCTGAAGCAGTATGTTGAATATGTCGGGATGGGCCTTTTCTATTTCATCAAAAAGCAGCACCGAATATGGCTTTCTCCTGACCCTCTCGGTAAGCTGGCCTCCCTCGTCATAGCCCACATAGCCCGGAGGCGAACCCACAAGCTTTGACACGCTGTGCTTTTCCATGTACTCGGACATGTCAACCCTTATCATGGATTTTTCATCTCCGAACATTGATTCGGCCAGGGCCTTGCACAGTTCTGTCTTACCAACGCCCGTTGGTCCCAGGAATATGAACGAGCCCACAGGGCGCTTTGGATCCTTCAATCCCACACGGCCTCTGCGTATGGCCTTCGAAATTGACTTTACAGCCTCATCCTGGCCTATAACCCTGTTGTGGAGCGTATCTTCCAGTTTGAGCAGTCTCTCGGACTCCTCCTCGGCCAGCTTTTTAACGGGTATACCGGTCCAGCTGGCAACTATTTCGGCGATCTCATCCTCTGTGACGGTGTCGGTTTTGGTCTGGTTTTTCTGGTGCCACTGGTCTTTTACCTTTTCCAGCTCATTTTTCAGCTTCTGCTCTTCATCGCGTATGGAGGCGGCTTTTTCAAACTCCTGGCAGCGGATGGCGTCTTCCTTTTCCTTGCTCAGCCTTTCGACCTTTTCCTCCATATCCTTTATGTCCGGCGGAGCCGTAAAGGTCTTGAGCCTTATCCTTGAAGCCGCTTCGTCTATCAGGTCTATGGCTTTATCCGGCAGGAACCTGTCTGTGATATACCTGTCCGACAGCTTTACTGCGGCCTCCAGGGCATCGTCGGTGATCTTCACCCTGTGATGGGCCTCATACTTGTCCCTGACCCCTTTTAATATTTCTATGGCTTCCTCCTTGGAGGGTTCTCCCACAGTAATGGGCTGGAACCTTCTCTCAAGAGCCGCGTCCTTTTCGATATGTTTTCTGTACTCATTCAATGTGGTGGCGCCGATGACCTGTATCTCTCCTCTTGCCAGGGAAGGCTTCAGGATATTTGAGGCGTCGATGGCCCCTTCTGCGGCGCCTGCGCCGACTATGGTGTGGAGCTCGTCAATAAACAGGATTACATTGGTGGCCTTGCGGATCTCCTCCATTGCCTTTTTGAGACGGTCTTCAAATTCACCTCTGTACTTGGCTCCCGCCACCATTGAGGAAAGATCCAGCGTGACAACTCTCTTGTCGTTGAGGATTTCAGGAGTGTTGCCTTCCACTATTTTCTGGGCCAGGCCCTCTGCAATGGCGGTTTTACCCACACCCGGTTCGCCTATGAGGCAAGGGTTGTTCTTGGTCCTCCTGCTGAGTATCTGTATAACCCTTTCTATTTCCTTATCACGGCCTATTACCGGGTCGATCTTTCCCTCCCTGGCCATATCGGTCAGATCCCTTCCAAACTGGTTCAGGGTGGGTGTGCTGGAATTTGAACTGCTGCCCTTGGGCGCTCCGTTTGAGCCCGGAGTTTCCTCATTTAATATCTTAACCAGCTCATTGAGCAGCTTCTGAGGATCAACACCCAGATCCATCATTATTCTTACTGCTACGCTTTCCCCCTCCTTCATGATTCCAAGAAGCAGGTGCTCGGTTCCGATATAGCCCTGGCCCATCCTTCTGGCCTCCTTGAAAGCAAGCTCCAGTACCCGTTTGGTCCTGGGCGTGAACCCCACCGGAGTCTCTCCAGCGGCGGCCTCTCCACGTCCGATAAGCTCATCTATCTCCCTTAATATCTTTTCCTCTGTTATCCCCTGGGCCTGAAGCACTCTGGCAGCCACTCCGGTGCCTTCCTTCACAAGGCCCAGCAGCACATGCTCCGTACCCACATAATTATGTCCCAATTCCACAGCGCTCTGCTGGGAAAACGATATTGCCCTCTCCGCCTTCTCTGTAAAACGTTGATACATATTTATCACCTCATCATTATCCGATTTTTATTAACTATTCTTCTGAATCTTCACTCTTACCAGCTCTGCTCTTTTTATATCCCTTTCGTCCTGGCTCAGCTGATTTCCGGCCATTTTCTGCAGCGTAGCCGGCTGCGACATCACCAGTATCTCATTTAAAACCGGTATTCCAATATTATTAATTATTCCCATACTTACGCCCAGTCTAACATCCGACAGCAATTTGAAGCACTCCTGGCTGGAAAGGACCCTTGCGTTCATCAGCAGCCCATATGACCTGAATATCCTGTCCTCAAACCTGTAAAGGTCTTGTTTGTACATCTGGTACCTCAAATCCTTTTCCCTGTCTATGATCTGTTTGCATATGCCGTCGATCCCGGCTATGGTCTCCTCCTCCTGCCTGCCAAGGGTTATCTGGTTTGAAACCTGGAACATATCTCCCACGGCCTCGCTGTTTTCACCATATATCCCCCTTACGGCCACGCCCAGTTTTGTACAGCTTTCCAGTATGGATTTTATATAGCCCGTCATCACCAGAGCCGGAAGATGCAGCATTACCGATGCCCTCATCCCGGTGCCTATATTGGTGGGGCAGCTGGTAAGATAGCCATATTTATCGTCAAAGGCGTAATCGGCCTTTTCCGCGATTTTTGAATCTATGTCGTTACACACCATGTAGGCTTTTTCAAGCAGAATGCCTGAAAATATTGCCTGGATTCTTATGTGATCCTCTTCATTTACCATTATGCTCACATTTTCGTTTTCGTTGATGAAAGCGCCGCTGTTCCCCCTTGTCTCAGCCAGGTCTGGACTTATGAGATGCCTTTCCACCAGAGAGACCCTGTCGACCTGGTGCATGGAGTTCATATCCGCGTACATCAGTTTTCCGTATACGGTATATCCCGATATGATTTCCTGCATTCTTTTGATGAGATCGTTCTGGTGCTTTGCACTCATTTTTATGGAGAAAGGGATATCGGCAAAATTTCTTGCCAGCCTGATCCTGCTGGAAACTGCAACATCAAGCTCCGGACCTTTTTCCGCAGGCAATCCGCTCATTCTCCCACCTCCAGACTTTTAATCCTGTCCCTGATTCTGGCCGCTTCCTCGTATTCTTCCTTTTTAACGGACTCGCTGAGGAGCTGCTTCAGCTTCTCAATTTCATCCGGTATCTTAACATTGCTGCTCACTCTTACCGGAACCTTCCCATGGTGCGGGGCATTTCCGTGCAGCCTTTTTATGATGGGATCAAGCCTTTCCTCAAATGCCTTGTAGCACTCGGCACAGCCTAACCTGGAGCTTTTCAGGAATTCCTCATATTCCATGCCGCAGTTGCCGCATTTCAGTGTTACAGGCGATTCCTGCTTTATTTGTGTCCCGAACAAGCCATTTATCAGATCGTTAAATCCAAAGGGATATATGGATTCCGCCTGGCTTATTTCCTTCGCACATTGATCGCATAAGTAAATATCCACTTTTGCGTTATTTTTGATTTGTGTAAAATGCACATTTGCAACCCTTTGCTGACAATTCTGGCAAAGCATATATACCTCCATCCCCCCGCATTTGCAAAACGGCCGTGTTGACCTGAACCGTCCTCATATTTTTGCATATCGGGGATATTTATTTTATTGCATCATACCAATAAGCTCATTATCATATTCTTTAATAATGCCGCCCTTAAAATATCCCGGTCAGGCATCCGGATTATGCCTATGATCTTGTCGCTTATAGCCGCCTTCATAATGAGACCTTCCCGCTCGCTTATCACATCATAATCAATAAAGTTATTTATGAATACTTCGGCGGACTGCTGGGAAATACTGGTTCCCATAGAGGACACTATATGCATCAGATAGTTTCCCGGCCTCGTAATGTTGATGCGTTTTATCTTTACATGTCCGCCCCCTCCGCGCCTGCTTTCCACATAATAGCCCTGATCGGTGGTAAACCTGGTGGATATGACATAGTTGATCTGCGAAGGCACGCAATTGAACTGGTTGGCCAGTTCGTTCCTCTGTATCTCTATGGTCCCGTTTGTATCGGCAATCATCTGCTTTATAAAGCTTTCAATAATATCACTTAAGCTTGCCACAGCATCACCTCATTTCTTAAATTCCCCTGTGAGTTCCGATTCATGGGGCACCTGTCAATTCCGGAACCATCGGGGTATTTGTTACTGATTTTGACTTTCTTTGACCTTAACTAAAGTATAATACATTATCTTATTGTATGCAATCCTTTTTTTAAGAATTCTTACTTTTACCGCTTTTCATTTAACGGAATTATTGCTCCGGCGTTTTTACTGTTTTTCATTTTTAAAATCATCCTGCGGGTCCTTTTTGGATTTTGTGATTTCATTTAACCTGTTGGCATTTTCCACCTGCTGCTGTGGCAGCATCCATTCATGAAAGGTGGGTACGAACTCCGGATATGGCTTATTTACCTGGGAAGGGTCTTTCATGTCCGCAACTGTTTCGGCTTCCGGACCGTCCTTTTTCACTCTGTAATATTTCATATTCTGCTCCTTTATCCGCATAAAAGCTCACATTTTTTCTTTCATTGCTATAATCCCACCTTTATAAAAATAATATTCAGTTTAACAGCAAATCATCTGTTGAAATGATTACCTGATTTTTAATTATTTTTGAGAAAAGTCTGTGCAAAAACAGTCCGCATAAAAACAGAAGGGACAGCTCCTATTTTCAGGAACCGCCCCTTTTGTTTTGCGGAAATCACCTATTCATATTCTTCTGTCCCGTCAAATGGTTGCTGGGTATTTTCCGCGGGTGCAATTGTATTATCCGGTTCAGTGGCCGGCGGTTGTGCCTCTCCGCCGGTTAAATCTTCTGCCGCGTCTTCCGCTGAAGCCGGCTCTATCTTTGGAGTTCCATAAATTTCAAATTCAAATATGGAATGTCCATAGGGAAGAGCTCTCTTTGTGGCGTACAGTCTCACATAGCGGGCTTCCTGGCCTGCCAGTGCGATTTCATCCATACTGCCTGTTTTGCCTGTTGCTGTATAAATATCCGTCCAATCGGATTCCGCCGGATTTTCAACTGTGGCAACCTGTATCCTGTAATCCGAGGAACGTGCGTTCTCCCAGTAAATCGTTATGCTGTTGAGATTATAAATCCCTCCCAGGTTAACCCATATCCACTGCGGATCTAAAGAAGCAGACTCCCACCTGGTGCCCATATTTCCGTCAAAGGCAAGTGCCGCTATCTGCTTGGGATTGTCCGAAGCCCCGCAGGCTTTCCCAAGGGCTATATTTGGCTCCTGGGTCTTTATTCTCTGGGTAACCTGCGCAATGCCGTAACCCGTCGCTTCGACAGTTATGGAATATTCTTTTACTTCTGTGAAAGCGCCGGAGCTAATTGTTATTTTGCCTGCCGAAATAGTATACACTGTCTGCGGCAATGTAATTCCGTCAACTTTTACCGCCGTTATTGCATTCATCCATGCGGTATTGGCGGAGTTATTGGTAAAGGTTATATCAATATTCTGTCCAAGCTTGTTGTCCGAAGCGTCGGCCGTGAGTCTGGGAGCCGCCGCCACTTCCCGCAATGCCACATCGTCTATAAATATGTCATGTGTACTATTTGGAGTAGTCGCGCTTCCGTTTACAACATTGCCAAGCAGGTATTTAACTGAAATTGTCAGTGCCTGGGCCGGAGACAGGCTTGTTTTATATACTGCAGACTGATCTCCCGTAATGTTGAAATTTATTTTTTGATCTGCGTTATAGCCGGTCAATTCCACCTGTATTGGCCGGATTGCGGTTGACCAGGCTCTGAAGCTCAGCTCATAGGTTTTCCCGGCTTCCAGGACTATGCCGCCCTGGTTGAACTGCGTAGACCAGCTAAAAGGTACTCCCCATTCGTTGCCCGTTCCGCCGTTGTCTATAACATTTATTTTTGCCACGCCGTCAGCTATGGCCACGCTTGAATAATCCGGCGAATTGGTCCAGTTGTTCCAGAATGTCCACACTTCGTCCGACGACATGCTTCCATTTTTGATGAGATTGCCGTCGCTGGCTACGATAACCTGGGTTACATCAGCTATGCCATAATTAGTTGCTTCCACGGATATGCTGTAGCTTCCGGCTGCGGCAAACAGGCTCTTGTCCAGTGTGATCCGGCCTGCGGCTATGGTATAACCGGCCTGGAGTGCCGTACCGTTGAGTTTTACGGCTGTTATTGCACTTCTCCATGCGGTATTGTCCGCAAAAGTGATCTCGATATCCTGCCCAACCCTGTTATCGGTTTTATCGGATGTGAGTACCGGCGGAGTGGTTACCTCTTTTACAGCCACGTCGTCAATATAAACCGTGTGTTCGCCGTCGGGGGTCACAAAACCGCCATTTTCAACATAGCCCAGCAGGAAGTTGACCGCCAGTGTGACATCCCCCCCGG
>JAEWSZ010000139.1 GCA_023397905.1 Bacillota bacterium
TCTGTTCTTCTTTGTATCCTGCGACATTGTCATTTCTCCGCCTTCTTAGGAAGGTTTATTTCTAAAATAAGTGATTTAAATTGTAATATCGATATTATTCGGACTTCTGATGAATTCTTTTTTAGCCTCCGCCTCAAAATTAACTATATTGATGGGCTCATCCATGAGTCTGTATGTAAAATCAACAAGTCTGAAGCCCTTTTCCAGCAAATTGTTGTACAGGAGCCTGTGATTCTCTTTCAGAACGCCGAATACATCGCTTTTTTCCAATCTGAAATTGGTGCTTATATTCTTTTTATTAACGCTCATGAGCGTGTCGATCCTTCCGATATTATTGCTGTCCAGCGAAATGAGCACCGTCAGATTGGAAGGGTCAAGCTTCCTGGATTTTGAACCTTTCTTCAGCATGTACAATTCACCTGTGGTATTCTGATTGAATATGCTCAAGGGAAGCTGCACGTAAGAGCTGTAATTGTTCAGCTGGTTTATAAAGTTTACATTGCTGTCCAGGTTATTGACTATTGCGGCGGCAGCTTCTCGCAAGGACTGGGGAAGCTGCTGTACGCTGCTTTTCAGCGCTTGCAGCGCGGAGTCCATATCCCTGTATAGCTTGACCGGATTTATATCATCGCTTTTCCTGTCGATTTTGACGAAGAGATTTTTCAGCTCATCCACGGCGGCTTTAAAGCTTCTGACAGGATCTGTATCCAAATTCGTATTTTGAGAGGATATCCCGGCAGGTGCTTCGCGGCCGCTGATTTTAAATATTGCGGAGCTGATTTCTCCTGCAAGCAGTTTTGCCGAGGCAAGCTCCTCAGGCTGTAGTCCGCCTTTACTTATCATCGCCTCCAGCTGCCTGCCTGCTGCGTTTAAAAGCGGCAAATCAGCCTCAGTGGGGGGCTGGCCTTTTAACAGGTTGTTTATACGCGCTGAAATGCTTCCGGGATCTCTGAGCTCCGGTCCATTTAAAGGATCCTGTCCAACGCTGCCCATACCCGGACCTCTCACGGAAGTATTCGTTTCAGCGGTATTATTTACATTGGAATTGCCCGTATTCAAATTTGCATTTTTCAAATCGGTATTGTTTGCATTATTTCCCGGGACCGGATACTCCATTGCATTTTCAGTTCCGGCCTTACCGGCGCCTGTGCTGTTTGCAGCCGAAGCCGTATTGGAATTCACACTTAAATCCATATTGGCATTCGGGGCCGCAGCTCCGGGATTTTTTCCTGCGGCGGCGCTTCCATCGGGATTTGTATTGTTGGCCGGACCTGCACCGTTTGGACTGGCAGAAGCCGGAGCAGGCGCATTTCCTGAAGCAGGTTTTGCCTGTCCGTCATTGCCTGGGCCAGTTAATGAAATGCCTTTTGAGGCCAGTTCCGCAGCCAGCTTCTCCAGAAGCCTGCCCACCTGGTCAGAACCGGAATTTAATGCGGAGGTCCCGCCGTTCTCTCCGTCCATGAGCTTAATCAGCTCAGTGATATCGTTTCCGACTTTCATCCTGCCGGCCAATAAATTCTGAAGCTGCTTTATGCTGTTTTCACTGTCTGATAAATTTGATGCCTGGAGAAATGCCGCCGCGTCAGGCTTTAAGCCGGAGTCCTTGTTTACCAGTTCCTGCATTTTGGACATGGATTCGGCAGTGACGGGAACATTCTGCTTCTGTAAGGCCTGGGCCAGCTGTATATTTTCATCCGTAACAGGTATTTTTAATGCTGTCAGAGTGTTCTTTATGCTTTCAAGCGCCTGATCGGCCTGGGGCTGAGCAGCCATGGAAGCGGCTTCAAATGCCGGTTTCCCGTCTACAGTACCCTTAAAAGTGAAATTTACAAATTCACCTTCGGAAGCATTTACGGGTGACATGGCCGCAGCAGTTACCCTGGAACCGTCAGAAAGCTTCAAAGTCAATTCGCTTCCCGAATTCTCCAGTACCTGCGCCCTGATCGTATCACCCGGCTTCAGTTTATTCACAATATCTGCGCCGCCGGCTGAATTAGCCGGAGCCGCAGTAAAACCGTCAATTCTCAAAACCGGACACCTCCCTCATACCCTCGTCATAAAGTCAATTACGTTGAAACCTTCTATTCAGGCGAAAGCTGTTTCAGGCAATTATGTGAATTGACTTTAAATAAGATTTTTTACAAAGCTTAATCTATGTATCGGACAAAGTCCGAATTTTTTAATAGCGGAAATATGCTGAGGGGTGCCATAACCTTTGTGAATGGCAAAACCGTACTCTGGATATTGGGAGTCCAGCTGCTTTAAAAGCCGGTCTCTTGTGACTTTTGCAAGGATAGATGCCGCTGCTATGGAAAAACTCAGGCTGTCGCCTTTTATAATGGGCTGCTGCCTGGTTTTAATATTGTCCAGCCTGACGGCGTCCAGCAGAATACAGTCCGGCGGAGTTTCCAGCAGGCTTAGGGCATCGGTCATGGCTTTTTTTGTGGCGTTTAGTATGTTGATCTCATCCACGCACTTTTCATCAACAGCTGCAATGCCATAGGACAACGCTTTTTCCTTGATCACGTCAAAGAGGCTTTCGCGCTGTGCTTCGGTTAACTTTTTAGAGTCGTTTACGCCTTCTATTATGACTCCCTCCGGGAAAATGACGGCAGCCGCGACCACCGGCCCTGCCAACGGCCCCCTTCCGGCCTCGTCCACTCCTGCTATGAATTTATATCCCTGGCTCCGGGCCTGGCTTTCAAAGGAAAGCATTTTATGAAGGCGTTCCAGTTCGGCGTTGTGCTTTTCCAAAAGCCTGTGATATTTCTGCAAAAGCTTGTCTGCAGCTGCGGACCTTTCGTCAAGGGACGTCAGGTATTGAATTGCTTCCTCCACAGTTTTCTCCTTAACTGTTTCCTGGATTTCTTTTAAGGTTAATTTGGACATTATGTGCTCCATGAAAATTATATTCTATATTCAGTTCATATTAACAACCAAAAGGGTTAAACTTCGTAATGCTAATTCAGGAATTGCTTGAATTGTTCGGGCAGTACCAGATCTAATGATTTGACCAGGTCCTTGATATTATTTATGGAAAGCTCCACACTCAGCTGCAGTTTTTCATCCTTTATCTGCAGATCCTTGAAGGTGAACTGCTCAGAGTTGTTATTGCTTATATACACATTTTGACTTTCGGCATTTACATAGTAGGAACTGTTTCCCGAGAGGTCCAGCAATTTCAGCACTGTCTTTGCCGGAATGCCTAGCTTGCCTATTTTGACGCTTTCAATGTGGATTTTTATTTTGTTATCCTCCACGGAAGGCAAAAGTCTGAAGGAATACTGGACGGGCAAAACTTTCAGAAGGGTGCTGTCCAGCTTGATTTCGATTCTGCCATCCACAAATCTGCCGCTGTGACCGTCAAACTTCATTTTTCCCGAGCTGCTTTCCAGCTCCTTTACCAGCAGATCGGTCAGGCCGGATAATTCATCCTGGTCAACGGTAATATCAACATTGCTGTTCAGGCCGGTAATGGCCGACTTTACGGCTTCGCCAAGCTTAGCGGTCTTAAATGCCTCCAGACTGTCGTAGCCGGCAACCGCCCGGGTAGGCTCCAGCCTTGGATTGGAGCTGACAAGATAGACCAGCGTTATCACCGCGGCCAAAAGAATTAATATTATAAAAGATAGAACAGGTCTTCTTTTTCTGCGCAATTCAAGTCACTTCTTTCAAGAAAAATTATTGATTTGGTTTCTCAAGGGTGATTTTCCCTATCTTTCCGCCTCTGAACTCGTCCAGTACGATTGCCGATATCCTGGAATAATCAATCTGACCCTTGGAGATAATGCAGCCTCTTTTACGGCCCACAGTTTCCAGCAATTCCAGAGGTTCTGCGTTTTCTATGGCTTCGGGTTCAAGCTTAAAGCGTGCACGCAGCTCGCCGGGATACAATCTGGAGAGCCTGTAAAGCAGCTCCATTGCCACTTCAGAGGTGTCCATGATATCGTCCTTTATAGCTCCGGTAAATGCCAGGTTCAACCCGACCTCCTGATCCTCAAACTTTGGCCACAGTATTCCGGGAGTATCTAGAAGCTCCATTTCGGAGTTTATCCTGATCCACTGCTTCCCTCTTGTGACTCCGGGCCTGTCTCCGGTCACAGCCGTGGCCTTTCCGACGATTTTATTTATAAACGAGGATTTGCCCACATTGGGAATTCCAACGACCATAACTCTCACAGGGGTGAAGAGCTTCCCTTTTGCCCTGTCCCTCTGGATTTTTTCGGACATCAGGTCCCTTGCCCTTGTCTTCACTTCATTGAGTCCCTTGCCGTTTATGGAATTTATCAGGATACAGTTGATTCCCTGCTCCGCATACCACTGCACCCATTGTCTGGATATGCCGTCATCCGCAAGATCCGATTTATTAAAAGCCACCAGCCTGGGCTTATTATTGATCAAGGTATTAATTTCTGGATTTCTGCTGCTGAAAGGTATCCGGGCGTCAAGCAGCTCTATAATAACGTCCACCAGCTTTAAATTTTCTGCAATAAGTCTTCTGGTCTTTGCCATGTGACCCGGAAACCATTGTATATTCATTAAATTCTCCTTTTATATAACTATACTACTTAAGCGCAGATATACCCATTCAGGCAATATTTCTGCACTGTGAAGCGGAATATTGCCTATTTCAGTCCGCCGAATTGTGAGAAGGGCCAGATCCGCAATACAGCCTTTCCTATCACGGAATCTATATCTATAGGTCCGATCTGTCTTGAATCAAGGCTTGATTCCCTGTTATCGCCCATTACAAACATCTTGCCTTCTGGTACGGTAAAAGGAAGCTGCATTCCGTGTGATTCGGTGCGGCCCTTTGCATAGGGCTCATCCAGCTTTTTAAAATCCGTGTCGCCGGCTGATTTTCTGTATACATAGCCGTCTTCCCTGATATCAATCTGGTCACCGGGTAAACCGATTACTCTTTTTATATAATCCACCTCGCCGGGGTTCTTTATGGGCAGGTACTTGAAAATACTCTTGAATTGGCCTTCTTCATGCATAAAAACGATTATGTCGTTGTGCTTTGGAGTGCTGAAAAAGTATCCGGTTTTGTACACTATTACGTTATGGCCCTCATAAAGGGTATTTTCCATAGAAACCATATTTACCTTATAGGTAGAAAATATAAATGCCTTGATTATCATTGAAATAAACAGTGCCGCAATAACTACCAGACACCACTCAAGGATTTCTCTCCTGACAGAGTTTTTCTTTTTGGTTTTTATATCTTTAAGCGCTGTGCTTTTATCTTCTTCATTGATTTTATCAAAATCATTTTCGATGTTCTGATTTTCCATGCGGCTCACCTCGTAAGTAATTTGATTTGGAGAATTCATATTCCCGAACGTTACTATTATATATAAAATTGCAGAAATATACAAATTACATTTATTTGACGATTGACAATACAAATAAAATGAAAAAACCCGAAGGACAAAATGCCCTCGGGTTTCCATAGCTTTGAAGCTTATTATCTGTCAAGTCTTTCCTTAACTTTGGCAGCCTTGCCGACTCTATCACGGAGATAGTAGAGCTTGGCTCTTCTAACAACACCTTTTCTGACAACATCGATATGATCGATTCTGGGTGAGTTAACCGGGAAAATTCTTTCAACACCGACACCGTAGGATACTCTTCTAACTGTAAAAGTTTCCTTTAAGCCGGAACCTTTCAAAGCTATAACTGTTCCCTCGAATACCTGGATTCTTTCCCTGGTTCCTTCTTTGATCTTAGCATGAACCTTAATAAAATCACCGATTTCCAATTTAGGAAGGTCTGTTCTTATCTGCTCATTTTCAATTGACTTTAATATATCCATTTTTATTTCCTCCTTCCTCTCCTAGACGTTCGTGCCTCTTATTATTTCAGAAAGAATCTTCCAAATTTTTCAGAAGTATAATATTCCGAAGAAATATTATACCTTGGGCAGAGGACCGTCCGTAATACGCACGCATGATATTATAGCATAAAGATTTGCAGTGTGTAAAGAATTTTTTTTAATCCAGGGTTTTTTTGATCTCTTCCATCACTGATATCAAACCTTGGAGGAAAAATATGCTAGATTCCTCCCTTTTTGAATTCCTTCTGAAATTTGGAAAGCTGGCGTCCCCACTGTTTCTCCTGCAGCCTCAGCTTCCCTTCCTTTTTCGCCTCAAGATGTGCAAGCTCTCTCTGAAGCTTCTGCCAGCTTTCCCATCGTTTCTGCTCAAGTCGTCCGTCTTTGAGTGCTTCTATTACCGCACAGCCGGGCTCCCTTTGATGGCTGCAATCGTGAAATCTGCACAGCGCGGTCAATTCCTCCACATCACCGAACATCATATCCATGCCTGTATCCGCCTCCCAGAGCGATAAGGTTCTCATGCCCGGGGTATCCAGTATCAGGCCTCCGCCGGGTAAGAGAACAAGCTCTCTGTGGGTTGTGGTATGTCTGCCCCGGCTGTCGTCATTACGTATTGACTGTGTTTTCAGAAGCTCTTCTCCCGCCAGGGTATTTACCAGAGTGGATTTGCCGACGCCTGAAGACCCCAGTAGCGCCACGGTTTTACCTTTTCTGAAATATCTTCCGATGTCCTCCATCCCCAGGCCGGTTACGGCGCTTACGGCATGAACCTCCACCCCCGGAGCGGTATTATATACCATGGACATTTTATCTGCAACATTCTCACAGCAATCGGCTTTTGTAAGCACCACCGCCGGAGCTGCACCGCTGTCCCAGGCGGCGATCATGTAGCGTTCCAGTCTTCTCATATTGAAGTCCTTGTTCAGGGACTGAATGAGAAAAACGGTGTCGGCATTTGCCGCCACGATCTGTTCCTTGACTTCAATTCCGGCCGCTGCCCTGGAGAATTTTGTCTTCCTGGTCAAAACAAAGCTTATGCATTTATCATCCCCCGGGAGCCGTTCCAGGGCGATCCAGTCTCCGACAGCTATCTGGTCGGCATTGTCAAGCTTCCGGACAGGCCTTCCCACACTTATTTCCCCATCATTTGTAACAACTCTGAGCATTTGCCCGAAATCGGCAACCACTCTGCCTGCAATCATTCCTGCAGTATCTTTTTCCTTCCACTGATTTTCGAAAAAATCATTCCAGCCATATTCATCAATATTCATCAGTAATCATCCTTTATAGATTTCTTTTCATCCTGCCTTCGTTTCTTTTTGTTCTTCAAACTGTTTTCCTGAACTCTTGTCCTGGGATTAATCACCCAGCTTCCGCGTATTTCCTTCATATAATCAAATGTGGTCTTCTTCTTGGCCATATTCATCACTCCTTTTCAAATTAAGCACACCATGTGTATTGTGTGCCGGTAATACATTATTATGATTTTCCTTCTTTCAAAATAAATTTTCCTGAACCCCAAAAAAGGTATAAAAAATCCGCAGGGTAACGACCTACCTGCGGAATAGTATTTTATTCACGAAGCCCGCGGCTTCCGGATTACGGAATATGGCTGCCGGCTTTATAAATATGCCAAAAAATGCAATAAAAAAACACGCTACTCTAGGCGTGCCAACATTTATTTTCAGATATCCTCAAAACCGTTGCCGTAAATACACATCCGGCTTAGTTTGAGTTAATCATCGCTGCATTTTACACGATTCAGGTTGCTCGAAAGAAGCTGCACCGGTAGCGAAATAACGTATAACCTCATTTCCTGATACCTGTGCCGGTATTAAGTTAACGGAAAAGCACCTCAACAAATTTTACAGACATTAAAACAACTCCTTTCAAATAATTTGTATTAATTAAAATACATATTAATTATAGTTTATGCTTCCATACATTGTCAATAGGTTTTCAGAATGCAGGAATCAGTAGTCAGTTGTCAGGATTCAGAATGAAATGCCAAAGGAATAGTGGAATAGTCAAGACATAGGTAAGTAATTATATTCAAAACATAGGTAAAAGATTTCATTAAAATTAAGGTGAAAACAATAAAGAGGAGGTTCCTCATTAATAATTGTAATTATATTCATATTATACTATAATATGGTCCATATACTTTAATAAATTCATTTGTACCAAAAGTAATTGCTCAAAAATAATCGTTACCATTTTTATGCTATACCGCTTGCAGCAAAAGTTTATCATATATTATTACATAATTATAAAGTCAATTACTATCGGCTTTCAACCGTAATTGGTTTTGTAAAGAAAGGATTTGTATGTTTATAAATTTTTTCAGGCTTGGAAAAACTTCCGTAAAAAAATTAATATCATGCCTGTTTTTCATGGGATTTGTACCTTTGCTTTATTTATCATATGCATTCGGAAAGCATGTGTATTTAACAAATACATATGCAAAAGTAATATCTGAAAAAAACAGTGTAGTTGTAACACAGGAAGCAAATAATATTTATATAGGAATTATTGCTGGCGTTATTGCATTTATTTTCTGCAGTATAATCTGGAAGCTCATATGCGAACTTCTGATGTATGTATTTACATATTTAGAAAGTAAATTAACTTTAAATATGGAAAATAAATCAGAGAATACTGAATCAAATAAGAGTATTGTAAAATAACAGCAAAAGTTGTTATTTTGCAATACTCTCTGAATTTATTATCAGGACCTTCCACTATACTTCTGCTTTTAAAATTCTGAATCCTGATCACGGATCACTGTTTTCCAACCGTCTTTTCCTGAACCGGCATTTCTCTGACCAATTCTATTATTTTCTTTGCGGCAAGTGCTCCCTGACCTACAGCCGTGGAAATCTGCTTGAACCCTCCGGTGCAGTCGCCTGCTGCAAAGAGGCCGGACAAATTGGTTTTTTGCTCCCGGTCCACAATGATGGACGCCCCTTCTGCCAGTACCCCTAATTTTCTGGCGAAATCAATACTTGAAGCACTTTCGTTGGCGATGAACAACCCATCCAGATTTTCACTGGTACCGTCGGTAAAGTATATATTCTCCAGATATTCCTTGCCTTCAAGCTTCAGAATGGGCTTATCCACCACCTTAAAATCCTTTAAAAGCCCGCTGTCACCGCTGTATTCCATTTCACGTCCGTTGGTATAGATGGTGATATTGCCGGTAAAGGCTTTCAGCTCCAGGGCTTCATGTATGGCAAAATCCTTGTTTCCAAGCACTCCCACCTTCAGGCCCTTGTAGAAAAATCCGTCGCAGGTGGTGCAATAGCTGACCCCGATTCCCTCCAGCTCCTTCAGGCCGTCTATTTTCAGTTTTTTCTGAGGCTGTCCTGTGGCAAGAAGAATGGTCTTTCCCGCATAACTTTTTTCATAAGTGATTACTTCAAAGTTTTCATCCCTGTTTATTCCCAGCACTTCTTCTTCAGCGATATCCGCGCCAAGTCTCAAAGCCTGGAGCTCTCCGGCCTTCAGAAGATCCCTTCCGCTTACGGCATCCGTAAATCCGAAATAATTTTCGATTTTGGACGCCTTTAAAAGCTCACTGTTGTTTTTGCCTATAACCAGGGTCCTGAGATTGGCCCTGACCGTATACATGGCCGCAGACAAGCCTGCGGGACCCTTACCCACAATTATTACGTCATATAACATTTTGACCTCCATTCAAGTCTGAATCCCGGTTCTCATCTAAATCTTATCCAGCGCCTGGCTGAAATCTTCCAGCAGGTCCTCAAAATCCTCAATGCCCACGCTTATCCTTATCAGGTCCTCGTATACGCCCATTTTTTCCATTTCCTCGGCGGTATTGGAGGCGTATATAGTAGAAGCCGGATGGATGACCAGAGTCCTTACATCGCCTATATTTGAAAGATTATAGGCATATTTCAGAGAGTTGATCACCTGAAAGGCGTTTTCCTTTGATCCCACTCTTATGGTGAGAATAGCGCCGGACTTACCGCCGAATTGCCTGGCCGCCGTATGATAATTTTCACTTGTCTCAAGGCCCGGATAATTCACCGAGACTACTTTGGGATTTGCCTGGAGCGCTTCTGCAAGCCGCAATGCGTTGCTGCAAAGCCCATCCATCCTCAATGCCAGTGTTTCGAGCCCAAGCATGCTGAGATAGGCGTTAAAGGGCGCCATACAGGCTCCGAAATCCTTGAAAAGCCCTTTTCTCAATTTGGCAGTGTATACAAATCCACCGAATTTTTTAAAGGCTTTTAAAGAAGAAAACTTTTCAAAATCCCATTTGAATTTTCCGCCGTCTACAATTATACCGCCTATGGAATTGCCGCTGCCGTTTATATATTTTGATGTGGAATGTATAACAATATCGGCCCCGATGTTTAATGGTTTTATAAGATACGGCGTTGTAACCGTATTGTCCACCACAAGAGGTATTCCGTATTTGTGGGCCAGCTCCGCCAGAGCCTTTATGTCATAAACATCCAGTTTGGGGTTTCCTATGGTCTCCACATATATGGCCCTGGTTTTGTCATTTATAAGCTCTTCAAAACTTTCAACACTCGTATCCCGCGCGTATCTCGCCGTAATCCCAAAGTCCTCGAAACAGCTGAACATGGAATAGGTGCCGCCGAAAATCCCGCTGCCGGATATGACCTCCTCACCGCTTTTCAATATGTTCAGGAGGGCAAGTGTGACCGCCGACATGCCTGAAGAGCAGGCTACGGCGCTTATCCCTCCCTCCAGGTAGGCAATGCGTTTTTCAAAGGCCTCTATGGTGGGATTGCTTATCCTTGTATATATGAAGCCGGGTTCATAGCCTTTAAATATATTTTCCAGCTTTTCTGCAGTTTCCTGCTCGAAAGCCGAAGCTTGATATATTGGGACGGTTGTGGCTCCGGTCTTGCTGTCGGAACCAAATGCCCCATGCAAAAGTGCTGTATTAAACTTCATGTTAAACTCCATTTCCGCCGGATTCAGTTTTTCAGATCTCCAGCCCGGCTTTTTCAACAAAAACCGTAAAGGTTCCATCTTCATTGTTTACTACGTTCAATACTTTATGGCCTTCATCCTTGAAGCTTCTGGGGACATTTTGTATTGGTTCGCCCTCGTTCATCCTGACTTCCAGTATCTGCCCGTCCTCCAGCTCTTCCATGGCCACCTTGGCCTTTACAAAGGTTATGGGGCAAACAACGTCGGTGATATCAACAAAATCATCAGCCTTAATTTTATCCATTTTCATCCTCCAATTCCGTGGAAAATGAGGTTGCAGATAATAAGATGCTTTATTATGCAACTTCATTTTCCCGCCTCATTTACAAATTAACTACAGTACACTTTTGATTTCCTTTTCAAACAAGTCCCAGCCCACGCGGTCCAGAGTGTTTCTAAAGCGCTCGCTCTGCTTGCCGTGCTTCTCAAAAAATTCAAGAGTGGCGTCCACTATACGGAAAAGCTCGTCTGTTGAGAATATTATGGGGAATATTTGCTTTCCTATGGCTATCCTGTTTCCGAATAATCCGCCAAAGTAGACTATCAGACCATTCTTGCCTTCCCAGGCTTCCGTGGGACAGGCTTTCACACAGCGGCCGCAATAGTTGCAGAGCGATTCATCAAAAGCAAGTGTTTTGCCGTCTTTATCCACCTTTATGGCCTTTTCACGGCAGACAGCTTCGCACAGCCCGCACAGAGTACATTTGCTTTTATCCCAGACTGGCTTGAGGCCGCCTTTAATGCCAAGGTCGTTTTCCTCTGCCTTGAGACAGTTGTTGCAGCAGGCTGTTATTCCGAATTTGAATTTGTGAGGCAGCTCACGGCCGTGGTATCTCCTGTCAAATTCATTTGCCAGAGAAGTGGAATCCATCAGCCCGTTGGGGCAAATATTACCGCCCTGACAGGCTGTAATGGTTCTTACCCTGGGCCCGCACACACCGGGCTGCAAATTGGCCTCAGCCAGTTCTTTTTTTACGATTTCCACATCTTCAAGCTTAATAAAAGGAATTTCAATGCTCTGCCTGGATGTCATGTGAATATAGCCCTTGCCATATTTTTTCGATATTTCATAGACCTTGAGCAGCTGATCGGCCTGTATTTGACCACCCACAATACCCAATCTCAATGAAAAGTTGTCCTTTTGTATCTGGCGCATAAAGCCGCCCTTTTTTAGTTCCTTGTAATCTACCTGTGCCATAATTTAACCTCCCGATAAATGCATATTGTGCAAGGCGGTTTCAGGCTGTGTTCCGGCGCACTGTTATACACGCCGGAACGCACGTATGACGTGCCTGCCTTTTTATGCCTTACACTTCACCCTCTATAATAAGTTTTTCTTCCATAACCTCATCCTTCCGGATGTTAAAGCTTTTCAGAACAATATTCCGCTCATCCATTAAAGACATGATGAAATAGCTGGCTGACGGGTCAAAAGCAAGCCTCTTGTCTTCCTCGGAGGGCCTGGACGGAGAAGCCGGATGACTGTGGAAGTTTCCCAGCATTGCCCAGCCGTTGCTGCGCATATCCTTAACAGCGGCAAATTGCTCCTTCGGATCCATTGAAAAATGCTCCGGACTGTTGTCGACATTGGTAAGCAAATATACTTTTTTAACATATTTGATATCATTTTCGATAACACCGCCCAGAAGACCGCATGCTTCATTCGGTACGGCCCCTGCCGAATGGTCCAGAATCTTTTTATAGTGTTCCTGAGTAATTATAATCAATTATAGCACCTACCTTCTCCATACGGGATACGAAAATATTTGTACTTACTTAACTGTTTCCGGCGGGATCCTTCAAATCGCAAGCTGCCTGTTCATAGTCTATCAATTCCGTTATTGTGGCGTTTTCACCGCAAACCTGGCAGCTTTTGTTGTTTGGCAGTTTTATCTTTCTGAACTCCATTTTAAGCGAATCATAGGTCAAAAGCTGACCGGTCAGCAGATCTCCTACGCCAAGCACATACTTGATGGCCTCGGTGGCCTGTATGGTGCCGATGATACCGCCCATTACCCCCAGAACTCCGGCTTGCTTGCAGGTCGGTACCGCATCCGGCGGCGGCGGCTCCTTGAATACACATCTGTAGCAGGGGCCCTCGCCTGGCACATAGGTCATGGTCTGTCCCTGAAACCGTATTATCCCCGCATGAGAAAAAGGCTTCTGTGTCAGCACACAGGCGTCGTTAATCAAAAATTTGGCGGGGAAATTATCAGTGCCGTCAATGATTAAGTCATAGTCCTTATCTTTAATAATATCCTTGATATTTGCAGCGCTGACCCATTCCCTGTATGTGACCACATCCACATCCGGATTCATTTCATTTATGGTTTCCTTGCCAGACTGGACCTTTGGCTTTCCCACATCCTTTGTAAGGTGGATAATCTGCCTCTGCAAATTGGAAAGCTCCACTGCATCAAAGTCAACAAGGCCCACGGTACCTATTCCGGCAGCGGCCAGAAACATGGCTGCCGGTGCTCCCAGGCCCCCGGTGCCGATAATGAGCACTTTTGACTGGAGGAGCTTTTTCTGCCCCTTGACGCCCACTTCCTTTAAAATAATATGTCTCGAATACCTTTCAAGCTGTTCGTTTGTAAAACTCATACTGACCTCCATTCCGCGGCTGCGCGGCAACACAAATAGTAGTGAAAACCCGCTTGCGGGTTTTTTATACCCAAGGACCAATGATGTCCGTACTAAATGTTTGCCTTGCGCTGGCCTCCTCCCATAAAATACAGGAATTCCACCACATCTCCGTCCTTGACCCTTAAGGTCTCAAAGACGTCTCTGACAACGAATTCGTCATTGATCTGCACTGTCACGTAATCCTGCATCTCCACGTTCTGAACGCTCAGCAGTTCTTTTACGGTCAATTCCTTTTCAATTGATACTTCTTTTCCGTTAACATGAATTTTCATCTTGAACCTCCATTTAATTTAAAAATTTAATAAATTGATTTATATATAATAATCAAGTATTATCTCCTGACGCCTGAGCAGGCTGCAAACCGAATCAACGGCTTTATCCAGGGCTTGGTCTCCATTTCCGCACAGCTTGAGGTTCGCGTCCGGCGTAAAACTGTTGAAAGGCACTTCACCGGTGTTGACGATCAGAATCTCATGGGGCTGATTTAATAATTTTAATTTTTCGGCCTCATAATCGTCAAGATTAAATACCGAGGTTATAAAAATCTGCCCTGCATCGGTGAATATTCTGGCCAGCTCTCCTATCTGCCTTATCTGGCTCTCCCTTGCTTCAAAGTCATGGGCATTTTCCGAGGCAAGCCCTCCCAGCAAGCTTGAAACTCCCATGTAATAGGCTTTGTAATTCAAGCCGAACAGCCTGTTCTCCAGCCTTTTGCCCAGCTCCTGTATTGCGGTTTCATTTTCTTCGCTGCCCGTGGTAATAACGACAAATTTGGATTTGTGCCCATAGGCTTCTTCCCTGTCGGAAGCTGAAATCAGGCCCTTTTCCCAGAGGTATTCCCTGTCCCTGATATGCTCCAGCAAGCTGCTGCCGTTATCCCGGACACCTTCCAGTATAATGCCTCCACCGGAGATTTCATAGTTGTCGACTATTACAAACCTGCCTGTAAGCTCTATATCGGATATCGGGTCAAATGCTATGGGCTTTGCGGTTTCCAGAATGCATTCCGCCACGTCATGCCTTTCCACCTGGTCCTTGAAGGTATCAATGTTCAGCTCGGCGGCATCAATTATATTTAAAATTTCAACCAGCTTTACCGCGATTCTCATAGTACCTATCTTCAATTTGTAATTTTTATTTTTTATAAGAGGCACATTGCCCACCCAGAAAATATTCACCCTGAAGCGCGAGCTGATGACAGGCTGGTTTTCATTGACCTTTACCATCAGTTCTCCAGGCCTTATATATATCTGGGTTTTCAGGGTAACGCCCGCAGCCTGGTCGGCATAAGCCGTATCCGCAGGCGTGGTGTTAAACCCTTCCACACTGTTTATAATACTCTTTTTTCCCGAGGGAAGGAAAAGGACCTCGTCTCCGGTTTTGACCGTTCCGCTCAGTACAGTTCCCGCCACAATACGCCTGTCGTCATTTTCCTCGGTGAATTTGTATATATCCTGTACAGGCATGCGGAATGGCAGCTGCCTGTTCTCCTTTTTGTTTGCAAAACCGTCCAGCTGCTCCAGAACTGTTGGGCCTTCATACCAGGGGGTGCTTTCGGAGCTGCCCGCCACGTTGTCCCCGTTAAACGCGCTTATGGGAATAAAATTGATGGGCTTTATGTTGATCTTGTTCAGGAACTCCGTAAATTCGGAACTTATGGCCTTGAATACATCCTTGTCAAAGTCCACCAGATCCATTTTATTTACAAGCACCACCACCTGTTTGATTCCCAGCATGGAGACAATGTGCCCGTGACGCTTTGAGTTCTCCCGGATGCCTTCCTTGGCGTCAATTACCAGCAGTGCGGCTTCGGCCCTGGAGGCGCCTGTAACCATGTTTTTGAGAAACTCGATATGTCCCGGCGCGTCTATTATTATATAATCCCTTTTCCCTGTTTTAAAAAAGCATCTGGCGGTATCTATGGTGATCCCCTGAGCCTGCTCATCCTTTAATGCATCCAGAAGAAACGCATATTCAAAGGGCCTGGAATTTTTTCTGCAGTATTCCTTTACAGACTCCAGCTTTCCCTCTGGAAGCGATTCCGTATCTGCAAGCAGTCTGCCTATGACAGTACTTTTTCCGTGATCCACATGACCTACGATTACAATGTTCATCTGTTCCCTGTTTTCCATTACATGTAACCTCCTCTGCGCAGAGTTTCCAGTCCGCCGCCGTCGTCCTTGTCCTGGGCGCGCCCCGATCTTTCGGCAATGTTGGCGAATTTTCCGCTTTTCAGCTCCTCTATGATTTCACCTACGTTTTTCGAAGTGGAATCCACAGGCAGGGTACATGGATAGCAGCCCAGAGACCTGTAGCGTTTTCCGTCGCCCTGGTCGAAGTAGAGAGAAGTGATGGGGATGTTTTCTCTTTCGATATATTCCCATATATTGAGTTCGGTCCAGTCCAGAAGCGGGTGTATCCTGATATGGGTCCCGGGAGCGAAGTCGGTCTTGAACTGGTTCCAGAACTCCGGAGGCTGATCGCCTACATCCCAGTCATTTTCCTTGTCTCTGGGAGAGAAATATCTCTCCTTTGAGCGGCTTCCTTCCTCGTCTGCCCTGACACCCACAATAACTCCCGTGTACTTTTCCCTGTTGGTATCAGGCACGTATTTACCGGTCCTGTGATCCATTATATACCTGTTCCACTCACCTGACAGGGTATTTTTCAAGGCTTCGGATTTCAGCGACTGGCAGCAGGTGAGCCGGTCCACATTGCCGTCGGGAAAGGTTTTTTTCTGTGCCAGCGCTTCGCTGTTTTCGCCGTATACCATTGTCAGCTTCCACTTCAGGGCCAGGTCATCCCTGTACTTGATCATTTCGGGGATTTTGTAATGGGTGTCTATGTGGACAAGGGGAATTGGCACATGGCCGAAAAAGGCCTTCCTTGCCAGCCATAAAAGCACCGTACTGTCCTTTCCTATGGACCATAACATGCATATGTTTTTAAATTCCCTGTATGCTTCCCTGAGTATGTGAACACTCTGTGCTTCCAGCTTATCTAAGTGATTCATGCAATACCTCCCATGGTAATGAAAATCCTATCTTTATTGCTTACAATTTTTTTAAATATTTATGGTATACATCTCATATAATCAATTCACGGTTGGATTTATAGCCCGGCTGTGACAGTAATTCATTTTCCGGATCGCTGTGCAGGTCAGGTATGAACCGTCGGCAGATGCAGTCCGCATTCCTTCTTGTCCGGGTCCTCCCACCACCATCTTCCGCTGCGGACATCCTCGCCGGGTTTTACTGCTCTGGTGCAGGGCTGGCAGCCTATACTGCGGAAGCCGCTGCCATAAAGGCTGCTGTATGGCACATTGTGGGCTTTTATGTATTCCCAGACATTTTCTTCGGTCCAGAATACTATAGGATTTATTTTATAAATGGAATTGCCGCTGTCCCATTCAAATATCTCCATATCCTGGCGGGTGGGCGACTGATCCCTTCTGAGACCGCAAATCCAGCCGTCTACCGTGCTGAGGACTCTTTTCAACGGCTTAACCTTTCTGATTTCACAGCATTTTTTCCTGAGCTCCACGCTTTCATAGAAAAAATTGGGTCCGTGCTTTGAGACCAGTTCCTCTATATCATCGCTTTCAGGGGCATAAACCTCATAATTGAATTTATACCTTTGCATGGTCTCTTCCATAAGATCGTATGTCTTTTGAAAATGCCTTCCCGTATCGATCAGGAAAATCCTCGCCTTCGGGTCTATTTTCAAGAGCATGTGAGTGAGAACCTGGTCCTCGATGGAAAGGCTGGAGGCCAGGGCTACTTTCGAGGTCCCGATTTTTTCCGCAATATGGCGGATTGCGTCTTCAGGCCTGGAATTCCGCGAATATTGCCCGTTTAATTCTTTAAGATTCAATTCTTCCATTTAGATCCACTCCTTGTTTCACGCTTTAATCTACATTGTCCAAAAATTTTTCCAGAACCATGGCGGCCGAGCCTATGGAAATTACATTCTCATCAAAATATCCGCCCCGGCTGAAAAATATTTTTCCGGTGTCGTGCATATGGATTTTATCCAGCGCCGTATCCACGCAGACCTGGTAAAACAGGCCCGAATTCTGTATTAACGGACCGCTGAGAATGACCATTCCGGGATTCAGCAGCTTTATCAGGTTTGCAATCCCATTTCCCATTACGGCCGCTGAGTCCTTTATGACCTGTACGGCTATGGGGTCGCCCGCCTCGGCTGCGGCACAGATATCTCTGTAGGAGACCTGCTCCGGATGCTTTGGGCCGCCGGCCGCCTTATCTTTAAGCTCCATGTAATTCTCTATTATTGAATAGAGCGAAGAATAGGCCTCAATGCAGCCTCTGTTCCCACAGGAACACTTTTCTCCGTTTACATCTATAACCATGTGGGCAAAGGCATCTTCCGCGTCATTTATATTCCTTACAAAAACCCCTGAAGAGAATACACCGGTCCTTATGCCGATCCCGCAGTTTATATAAATGACATTTTTAATGCCCCTGGCTATCCCGTAACGGGTTTCGGCCAGTACGGCCGCATTTGCACCGTTATCTATTACCGCCGGGATTCCAAGCTTTTCTTCAAATCTGGATTTCAGAGGAACATTTTCCCAGCCCTCGGCTTCAAAGTTTTCCGGATTGAGTAGTATCCCGCTGCTCCTGTCCAGCGGCCCCACAGCTCCTATGCCTGTTCCCAGCAGAGTTTCATTGCTTTTCCTGAGCTTGTCGGCCACATTGTCTATCCAGTTCCAGACCAGGTTCAAAGTAGCCTCGGGACTTGAACTGCCGTCCATGTCAAATCTGTATTTTTCCATGATCTGCATCTTCAGATTGACTAAAACCGCCTGCGTATATATTCTCGAGATGTCTATGCCCAGGATATAATAGCCTGACGGATTCACATCGTATAAGACAGGCTTTCTCCCTCCGGTGGATTCCCCTATCTGGGACTTGACCACCAATCCGGCCTTTTCAAGGGGCAGCATGGCCCTGTTCAGGCTGGTCAGCTTCAGCCCGGAGAGACCGGACAGCGTTCCCTTTGTCAAAGCCTGATTGTACAGTATCAGGTTAAATATTTTTTTTGATTCCGGAGTCAATCCGCTTATAATATTGCTGCTTTTCATAGGCTACCTTTCAACTTTTTACCAATTTAAACAAAAGTATGAATAAAAATAAGCTTAAATCATGTAATCTTCCGGTATAAAAACTCTGAAATCCTTTGGCTTGACATATACCGTCTGTTTTTCCCTGAGTATTAGCTTCCTGTATATCTCCTTGCTGATTTCGGCTTCTATATACTCACCGGTGTCGGTCCTTTTCATTTCAAGGTTTACTATTGGCCCCACAGCCCGGATAAATATGATCTCTGCCGCTATAAACCCGTTTTCCCCGGCCTCCAGGCTTATTTCTATGTCATGGGGGCGTATATAGCTTATTACGTTTTGATCTGCGCTTTCCGCATGTTCCGGGGAGTCCAGCTTCAATGAGCCGATTTCGATTTTGCCGTTGTGCACCCTTCCGTGAAACAGGTTGACATTTCCGAGAAAATTATAAACAAAGGGGTTGGCAGGATTGTCGTATACTTCCTCCGGTGTGCCGATCTGCTCGATTTTCCCCTGGTTCAGAATGACTATTCTGTCGGCCACGTCCAGCGCTTCCTCCTGATCGTGTGTAACGAAAACGCTTGTTATGGGATATTCGTCATGCAGCTTTCTCAGCCACCTTCTCAGGTCCTTTCTGACCTTTGCGTCAAGAGCTCCGAAGGGTTCGTCCAGCAGCAGGACTTTGGGTTCTACAGCCAGAGCCCTGGCCAGTGCAATTCTTTGCCGCTGTCCTCCGGACAGCTGTGAGGGATAGCGCTTTGCCAGCTCTTCCATCTTCACCAGTGCCAGCAATTCGTGTACCTTTTTATGGATATCTTCCTTGCTTGGCCTGTATTTGGAAGGCCTTACTTTTAAACCGAAGGCGATGTTCTCAAAAACCGTCATATGCTTGAACAACGCATAGTGCTGGAATACAAAACCCACCTTCCGGTCCTGGGTGCTTTTTGTGGTATTGTCCTCACCGTCGAAAATAATATTTCCCCGGTCCGAGGTTTCAAGCCCGGCTATAATCCTCAGCAGAGTTGTTTTTCCGGAACCCGACGGGCCCAGCAGTGCTACCAGCTCGCCGGTGTTTATTTTTAAATCAATATCACTGAGAGCCTTAAATGTATCAAAGGTCTTAGAAATATTTGAAATTTCAATACTCATGTCCAACCCCCTAAAATTAAGATTTGGCCTGTTGCTGAATCTTCCAGTCAGCAATATTTTTTATAATTACATTTATGATGGCTATTACAGTTAAAAGTGAAGCTACCGCAAAAGCCGCCGAAAATTTATATTCGTTGTACAGGATTTCCACATGCAGGGGGACTGTGTTTGTAAGACCTCTTATATGTCCCGATACAACCGATACGGCGCCGAATTCACCTGCGGCCCTGGCGGCTGTCAGCATGATTCCGTATAACAGCGCCCACTTGATATTTGGCAGAGTTATGAGCCAGAAGGTTTTAAAACCGCTTGCTCCCAGCGTGAGCGCCGCTTCCTCCTCAGTTGTTCCCTGGGTTTCCATTAAAGGTATGAGCTCCCTTGCAACAAAGGGCAGCGTCACAAATAATGTGGCCAGTACAATTCCGGGAGGTGCAAATATTATTTTCAGGCCCAGGTCATCCAGTATTGGTGCAAAAAGGCCGTGGCTGGTGCTGAAAAGCAACACAAATATCAGGCCCGCCACCACGGGTGAAATTGCAAAGGGCAGATCGATCACCGTTATCAGGAAATTTTTGCCTTTGAACCTGAATTTTGCAATAGCCCAGGCCGCAACAATTCCAAAAATAGTGTTTATGGGGACCACTATGGCTATTGTGAGCAATGTGAGCTTAATTGCCGATAAAGCTATAGGATCGCTTATTGCGGCAAAATATACGCTTGCTCCCTGTTCAAAAGCCTTTACAAACACTGAGATAAGAGGAATGATCAGCATCAGGACAAAAAACAGCAACGCTATTGCTATAAGCAGGATTTTAACAAGCTTCGATTCGTTTTTAACCACTCTCTGCGGTTGTTTTTGATTGTTTGCGTTTACACTTAAGGGTATACTTCCCGCCATTTTAAGCCTCCTTATACAACAACTGATATAACTCATATAAAATAGTCAATTCTTGTGCCTGTTGCCGGCCCACCACTGAAAAAGGTTTATTACCAGCAGCATTACAAACGAGATTATCAGCATAATGGCCGCAACCGCCGTACCGCCTGTATAATCGTACTGTTCCAGTTTGGTTCTGATCAAAAGCGGCGTTATTTCAGTTCTCATGGGCATGTTGCCCGATATAAATACCACCGACCCGTATTCGCCGAGGGCTCTGGCAAATGAAAGGGCAAACCCCGTTATAATTGCCGGAAGCAGTTCGGGGATAATTATTTTCCGGAATGTCTGGAATCTGGTGGCCCCAAGGCATGCCGCCGCTTCCTCCACCTCCGTGTCAATGCTTTGCAATACAGGCTGCACAGTTCTGACCACAAAGGGAAAGCTTATGAATATTAAAGCAATGGTTATTCCAAGTGGCGTATAGGATATTTTTATGCCCAGCGGTTCAAACAGCCTGCCTATCCATCCGTTTGGCGCATAAAGCGTTGTCAGTGATATACCTGCCACCGCAGTGGGAAGCGCAAAGGGCAAATCGATCAAGCCATCTACGATTTTTTTCCCCGGAAAGTTATATCTTTCAAGCACCCAGGCTATAAGAAGCCCGAACACCGCATTTACGGCGGCGGCAAAAAAAGATGTTCCGAAGGATACTTTCAGGGATGCGACCACTCTGGCGCTTGAAGCTATATCCCAGAAATTTTTCAAACCCAGGCTTGAGCTGTTTATGAATACCATGGAGACCGGAATAAGCACCAGCAGCGCAAGGTAAAACAGCGATACTCCCATTGTAATTCCAAAGCCCGGTATTACGCTTTGCTGTTTGAATTTAAATGGTTTTACTGCCAGATTCATGAATTCACCTCTGATTTATAAGAAACCAACCCGGAACCTGTACTGATCCCGGATTGGCCCATTTAATTATTTTTGTTCGTAAATCTGATCAAATACCCCGCCGTCGTTGAAATGCTCCTGCTGAGTCTTGGTCCAGCCTCCGAATACGTCGTCAATAGTAAACAGATCTATTTTGGGGAACTGGGAAGCGTATTTCTGTGCAATGGTTTCATTCCTCGGCCTGTAATAATTTTTTGCGGCTATTTCCTGGCCTTCGTCACTGTACAGATATTGCAGGTAGGCTTCCGCCACCTCTCTGGTACCCTTTTTGTCCACCACCGAATCCACTACGGAAACAGGAGGCTCTGCAAGAATACTGATGGATGGCACAACTATTTCAAATTTGTCTTTTCCCAGCTCATTGATGGACAGGAAGGCCTCGTTTTCCCATGCTATGAGTACATCGCCCAAACCGCGCTCTACAAATGTGGTTGTGGCGCCGCGGGCTCCCGAATCCAGTACTGGTACATTCTTGTAAAGCTCTTTTACGAATTCCTTTGCTTTTTCCTGATCGTTATTGTTGTTTTTCAGCGCATAGCCCCATGCCGCGAGATAATTCCAGCGGGCGCCGCCTGAAGTTTTGGGATTTGGAGTGATTACCTGTATCCCCGGTTTTACAAGATCGTTCCAGTCCTTGATGTTCTTGGGGTTTCCCTTTCTTACAAGGAAAACGATTGTAGATGTGTAGGGTGTTGAATTATTCGGCAAACGCTTTTGCCAATCCTTATTAATTAACTCTTTGTTTGTATTTATGGAATCAATATCATAGGCCAGCGCAAGTGTGACCACATCTGCCTCATTGCCGTCGATAACGGTTCTCGCCTGGCTTCCTGAGCCTCCGTGTGACTGCTGGACTGTGACATCCTGTCCTGTTTTATCCTTCCAGTACTTGATAAACGCTTTGTTGTATTCTTCATATAATTCACGGGTGGGATCATAGGATACGTTCAAAAGCGTGACAGGGTCTTTTGATGCCGTTGAACCCGTATTTGCCGAAGAATCCGCCGAGGTGCCCGAAGCTCCGCTTGAAGCCGAACTGCCGGAACTTGCCGTATTATTGCCTCCGCAGCCCGCCAGAACAGAAAAAGCTAACAGAAGGCTGAGAATTACCAGACTGGCTCTGAATTTTCTACTTTTAACCATAAAACCGCTCCTTTACATAATTGATTAAATATTAGAATACATATAAATTTAATATGTTTATTACGTAAAAAAATTTAAGGTTCATGCCTGAAATTCTTATGTACACTGTATTTCCATGTATCGGCAAGCCTTAATTTATACCTTATAATTCTTATATGTTTTATAAGTTATTGAAATAATAACACGGAATAAAATCCATGTCAATGGTTTTAATAAATTATTTTACTAAAGCGTATATTTCATAATAAATATACGCTTTAAGTCAATTACTATCGGCTTTCAGCCGATAGTTTGGGTTTTAGGCTGAAACCTCCTGTTCAGGAGGCTTCCTGCAATTTAATTACGCCACATCTGCGGCGCTGTTTGCGAAAGTGATTTTAAAAGCCTGTTCCAGGTCGGAGATAAGGTCCTCCGCATCCTCGATTCCTATGGATAAGCGCACTGATTCAGGCGGTATTTTGGCAAATTTCTGTTCTTCTGAAGTCAGCTCTCCGTGGGTGGTTTTAGGAGAATTGATTATCAGAGAGCGGGCGTCGCCCACATTGGCGTGATAGCTGAACAGGCTTGTTGAATCAATGAAATTTTTTATCTGCTCTTCCGTAGCCTTCAGGCCAAAGGTGAAAATGGCGCCGGCGCCTTTAGGCAGATATTTCTTTGCCAGCTCCTTATATTTACTGCCGGCGGCAGCAGGATGGTTTATCCAGGTTACCTGTTCTTTTGTCTCCAGGTATCTGATGATTTTTTCGGCGTTGGAAATCTGTTTCTGCACTCTTTCCGAAAGAGTTTCCAGGCCCAGAAGAGCCAGGTATGCGTCAAAGGGGCTGAGGGCGGCTCCGAAATAGGCAAGATAATTAATGCGTATTCTGGTGGTAAATGCCGCAGATGGCCCGAAGGCTTCCAAAAAGCTTCTTCCCCTGCCGTTTTCATCTCTGAAAAGATATACGGGAGAAGTGAACTGGGGAAACTTCCCGTTGGCCCAATTGAATTTCCCGCTTTCAAGTATCAGCCCCAGTATTGCGTTTCCGTGGCCGTTCAAGGCCTTGGTAGCCGAGTATATCACTATGTCCGCCCCGTATTTTATGGGGTTGAGCAAATATGGAGTTGCAAAGGTATTGTCCACAATCAGGGGAATATCATTTTCATGGGCAATTTGAGCCAGCGCTTCAATATCCGCCACCGCGGCGTTGGGATTGCTGACCGTCTCCACAAATATTGCTTTGGTATCGGGTCTTATGCTCCTCCTCCATTCGGCGAGGTCGTCAAGCTCCGAAACCTGATCGATTTCAATATTAAAATTGGGATATATTTTCTTAAAGCTGTCAAAGGTTCCTCCATACAGCTGCGCCGTTGTCAGAATTCTTCCCCCGCCTTCGGCCACGTTGAAAAGTGAATATGTCACTGCCGCCATGCCGGACCCCACGGCAATGGCGGAGGAAGCTCCGTCCAGGGCCGCGATCCTTTTCTCCAGCACGTCATTGGTGGGGTTTCCCACTCTGGTGTAAAGAAAACCAAATTCCGAAAAGCTGAACAACCTTCCGGCCCTGTCCGTGTCTCCCAGCTCAAAGGAAGCAGTCTGGTATATTGGTACTGATACCGAATAATTGTGATCCTTCGGGTCGTACCCCGCCCTTACCTTTAAAGTGTCAAAACCTAATTCTGAAATTTCCATAATTTCTCTCTTTCCGTGCTATTTTTGCACTTGTGTAATTATTGCGGCCGCCGCCGGCTGACTGTAAAAAAATAGAGACTGTATAAAATACAGTCTCCGGTTTTCCGGTCAACATTGTTTTTAATAATTCAAATAAATTTGGGCTCTTGCGGCAAAAGGATTAAAAAATATTTTTGCTTATATACCTGTCGCCCCTGTCGGGGAAAATAACCACTATATTTACATTTTCCGTTCTTTCCGAGATCACTCTGGCGGCATATAAGGCCGCACCTGAAGAAGTGCCTGTCAGCAGGCCTTCTTTTTGGGCTGTGAGCCGCACCTCCTGAAGGGCCTGAGAGTCATTTACCTTTATTACCTCGTCTATCAGGGAAATGTCCATTGTCTCCGGCATAAAGGTATTTCCTATGCCTTCGATGCCATAACAGCCCGGCAGACCACCTCCCATTGTTGACCCCACAGGATCGGCCAGTATCCCTTTTATATTTTTATTCCGCTCCTTCAGGTATTTCAAAACACCTGAAACAGTTCCTCCGCTGCCCGCTCCGGCAACTAAATAGTCTATCCTTCCCTCCAGAGCCTCATATATTTCCGGGCCTGTGGTCTCGTAGTGTATCCTGGGATTGGCCGGATTGGTGAACTGGCTCAGGCACACCGAATTTTCAATGGACGAAAGCAGTTCATCAACTTTTTCAAAAGCGCCGCTCATGCCTTCGTCCAGCGGTGTGTGAATTATCTCGGCACCCAGGGCCCGCATTATAGCCAGCTTTTCATGGGAGAATTTTTCCGGAACCGCAAATATGATTTTGTAGCCTTTATTGATAGCGGCCAGGGCCAGACCTATTCCGGCGTTGCCGGCGGTGGCCTCCACTATGGTATATCCCTTCTTTAATACTCCGTTTCTTTCAGCGTCCTCAAGCAATGCCACTCCCATCCTGTCCTTGACGCTTCCCCCCGGATTGAACAGCTCAAGCTTTGCAAAAAGCTTTACGGAATCCTTGATACCTATGTTGTTAAGCCTCAGAATTGGCGTTTTTCCTATAAGTTCACGGATGTCGTTGTAATATTTCATAAGCCGCCTCACTTTCTTCTGGCTTTTTCAAAAGCATTTGCGAGGTCGCTTATTATTACTTCCTTATTTTCTATGCCTACCGACAACCGTATCAGATTGTCTGCTATACCCACCTTCTGTCTGATCTCATAGGGTATTGACGCATGGGTCATGCTGGCAGGGTGGCTTACGAGAGATTCAACTCCTCCCAGGCTCTCTCCCAGTGTGACCAGTTTTACATTCTCAAAGAACAGTTTTATGTCATAGTCCTCCGACAGGACGAAGGAAATCATGGCCCCTGGACCGTATGACTGCTTTTTATGTATTTCATAGCCCTCTGAATCTTCAAGCCCTGGATAATATATCTTTGTCACCCCGTCATGGGCTTTTAGAAAATCCACCACGCAGCGGGCGTTTTCAATATGCCTATCCAATCGCACTGCTAATGTTTTTATGCCTCTTACAAGCAGCCAGGAATCAAAGGGCGGCAAAACTCCGCCTGTGGCGTTCTGGATGAATTGAAGGCGCTTTGCTGTTTCCGGGTCCTTTACAACCACCAGCCCGGCTATTACATCGCTGTGTCCGCCGAGATATTTGGTGGCGCTGTGTATTACTATATCGGCCCCAAGCTCCAGAGGCCTCTGTAAGTACGGTGTCATAAAGGTGTTATCCACTATGGTGAGCGCTCCGTATTTTTTTGCGGTCTCCGCCACTCCCCTGATATCGGTTATGGTGAGCAGAGGATTTGCAGGACTTTCAACAATCACTGCCCTTATACCTCTTCCGGCCCTGTCCTCCACCTGTTTCAGATCGGAGGTGTCCACTATTTCATAATCAAGGCCGAAATTTTTAAAAACCTTGTCCAGGACTCTAAAGGTACCGCCGTACACGTTATTTGAAATAATAACCTTATCACCGCTTTTCAGCAAAAGCAATACGGCGGTAATTGCCGCCATGCCTGATGCAAAGGCAAACCCGGCGTTTCCGCCTTCAAGCTCGTTTATCAAAGCCTCCAGTGCCTCTCTTGTAGGATTTCCCGTTCTTGAATATTCATATCCCCTGTGCTGTCCCAAGCCGGTCTGCCTGTAAGTGGATGTCTGGTAAATAGGTACGCTCACGGCTCCGGTCCGTTCATCTCCGTCTATGCCCCCGTGTATCACCAGGGTGTCAAATATGCTTTGCATGTGCGATTCGGTTAACATTTCACTTTCCATACGGATACCTCCATTTAACTTATATTATTTGATATTTGATAATTCTTATTATCATCCCTATTTAATATATCTTCATTTACCAGCTTATTCAGCACGCTTTCAATTGGATACGGCGCTTCAAAAACTCTCAGGCCCTTTGAGGCCACCGAGGCCAGAGCGCCTATTCCGATCTGGCTCACGATGACGGCTCCGCAATCCTCAAGGCTTTTCAGGACCCTGTCGAATTCGTATTCGTCATGCCTCAATATGGCATCAATGTTTCTCAGCTCAAGAAATTCATAGGTTTTGTCCCCTATTTCATATATATAAAATGTTGACGCCCTGGCGAAATGAAGATCTATATTTACGCCGTCGCTGCTGGCGACAGCTATTCTATAATTTTTTAAAATTTCTTTCACACTTATTCCCCCATTTTAGAAAGCAGGTATTACTGCGCTTTTATACTTTTCCTCAATGAACTTTCTGACCTCTTCCGTGGTTAAGGCATTTTTCAGTGCAACAACCGCAGGATCGCTAACTCTTCCCGTTTTGGTGACAAGAATGTTGGCGTAAGGCGAGTCCTTTCCTTCCCTGAACAAAGCCGTATTTGCGTCAATGCCCGCTTCCAGGATCTTATTTGTGTTTGTGATATAGCCGTCAAAATCATTCTGGAGCCTTATAAGCTGCGCCGAATCGATTTCCTCTATTTTGATTTTCCTTGTATACTCGGCAATATCCTTAACTGTGGCCGCATGCTCCGGAAGGTCGGGTTTCAATTTGATAAATCCGTTGTCTTCAAGGATTTTCAACGCCCTGTATTCGTTTGTCACATCATTTGGGATGCCGATGACGGCTCCGTCCGGAATTTCCTCTTTGGTTTTGTATTTTACCGAATAGAGTCCAATGGGTTCCACATGGATATTACCGGCGTTGGCAAGATCATAGCCCTTTTCCTTTTTTACGGAATCCAGGTACGGCTGATGCTGAAAGAAGTTTACGTCGAATTCCCCATTGTCCGTATCTTCATTGCCGTGGTCGTTCTGCAATATTGTAATTTCAATATTTACCCCCTGTTCCGCCAGCTTGGGTTTAACAAAATTCAGAAGCTCCGCATGTGGCACCTGATCGGCCAGCACCTTCAAAGTAACGGGATTGTCCTTTGAAAAGCTTTTTGCGGCAGCGGTATTTTCCGCGCCGTCATTTGACTTGCCGCACCCCGCGGCCAGCAATGCTATTGACAAAACTGCCGCTGCCATTGATAAGATTTTCTTTTTCATAATTATTTGTCATCCTTTCCTTATGTACTGCGTTCTATTGAACTTATTTATTAAACCTATATGAATGCTAGTATTTATAGGTAAAATTTTTTGCTACATCAGAAATCTTTTCTTTATTATGTGCTTTGATACCGCATCACCTAAAAATTGAACAAATTGTACCAGAACTATCAGGACCAGGACTGCCGCTATGAGAATATCCGTTTTGAATCTGGAATACCCGAACCTGACCGCCACATCTCCAAGCCCTCCGGCTCCAAAGGAACCCGCAAGAGCGGTGGTGGCAATTATGGCGATTATTGCCACGGTAAAAGCTCTCACCAGAGACGGGAGAGCCTCGGGTATTAAAACTTTGACCACAATATAGTAGTTGGGTGTTCCCATGGCCTTCGCCGCTTCTATTTTGCCTTTTGCCACTTCCAGGATGCTGCTTTCCACAAGTCTTCCGAACATGGGCACACAGCTGGCTACCAGGGCAAGTATACAGGCTTCGGGGCCATAAGCCCTGCCTATGATCAGCCTGGAAAGCGGGAGAGTGAGAATGATCAGTATCATTGACGGCAGAGATCGAAGGACGTTTACAATGGCTCCCAGGACCTTGTTGAATACAGGCAGGGGATGGATACCCTGTTTATCCGTCACCACCAGTACAATTCCCAGTATTACGCCAAGTATGAGCGTAAAAACCGTAGTGAGCACAGTCATATAAACGGTGTCTTTTATGGCCGGACCGACTATTTCCCATACGCTTATTCCAAAGGCGCTTTTTAATACTTCAAAGAAACTGCCGTTGTTGAGATTCATATGTATTCCCCCTCCTTTACCCATTGATTTGCCGCAAATTCCTTATTTATTTTTACAAATAATCTGGCTGTCTCGCTCCTGGGCTCCTGAAAAATATCTCTTACGGTTCCCCTTTCCACGATAAGGCCGTTTTCAAGAACTGCCATGTTGTTGCAGGAATACTTGATGACTTCCAGCTCATGGGTTATCAATAAAATTGTCAGACCCAGCTTTTTATTTATATCTTTTAAAAGGTCCAGAACAGACAGGGTGGTCTGCGGATCCAGCGCCGAGGTGGCTTCGTCGCTGAGCAGAACGTCCGGATTATTTGCCAGGGCCCTTGCTATTCCCACTCTTTGCTTCTGCCCTCCGCTCAGCTGTCCGATCTGGCAGTTTATTTTATCGCTCAATTCCACCAGTTCCAGTATTTCTTCAACTCTGCGCCTGATATGTTTTTTGTCCAGGCCTGCAATTTCAAGGGGATAAGCCACATTCCCGAAAACGGTCCTTGAATCAAAAAGGTTGAAATGCTGAAAAATCATTCCTATTTTTTGACGGTACTTATTCAAGTCCCCCTTTGACAGGCTGGTAATTTCATGCTCGCCAATCTGTATTGTTCCCGAATCAGGTGATTCCAGCCGGTTTAAGCATCTTATCAGAGTTGATTTTCCTGCTCCGCTGAAACCTACTATTCCAAAGATATCGCCTTTTTCCAGGTCAAGATTTATCCCCTTTAAAACCTCCGCATCACCGTCTTTGTTCCTGAAGGTTTTATGCAGGTCCCGTATGGTTATAAAACTGTCTCCCATGCCATCCTCCATATGTTGCTCCGTTTTTCTATCGGTACGTATTCAGAACCCTGTCATATATGTCTTCAATTGCCCTTAAGCCTCCATTGTATCCGGAATAACCGCAGTTGAGGACAAGGCGGTAAGTGACGGGAGCGCTTATAATAAGCAGATCGGCCTCCATATCAGCAGCTAGATCTCTTTCCCATCCGCTCCCCAGGATCAAGGCTCTGTTTTTCCGGGGCTGCTCACGTATTTCCTGCTGAATGGCCCCGCCGTCTATTGAAAATGAAACCTCTGCAGATCTCAGATCGGATATCCGGGAAAACTGCTGCCTTATACCGTCTCTGTGGTCTTCGGGAGTATCGTCGATCACATATTGTTTGGCCGGAATGATCCCGAGTTCATTTAAAAGGAATCTGGAGAAGCCTATTGAATAAGAGGCGTCCAGTATTGTGTAAAATCTCCTGGGCAGGCCGTATCTGAATTCCAGCATGAAATCCGCCGTTCTCTCGATGAAGGAATAATATTTTTCCTCCTCCTTTTTTATAAAGGCTTCGGATTTATCTCTGTCCAGGCTGCCGAATACGGCCACTTCCCTTAAAAACCTGGTGGTTTCTATTCCCCCGATGGGTAAATAGGGAAAATGAAGATAAGGCGTCCCGTATTTCTCCTGGAGATGCTTGACGATCCCCAGACCGGTCCAGGTGCTTATTAGTATGTTGAACTCCGCGTCGGGTATGGTTTTCCACTCATCTACTCCCCCGGATTCATTTCCGAACAATATATTTACGATCAAGCCTATGCCTTCCAGTATGCGCTTTATTTCCTCCAGGTTTCCGTTCCAGTAGGGATCCTGATATGGCACGGTCGCGAACACGTTCACGAGGCCTTTTTGGGTATTTCCTCCGCTGTTGTGTACATCCACATACTGGTCGATTATGGCATTTACCACCGCTTCATGGCTCACATAATTATTGCTTTTGAAGCCGCCGGTTTCGGCGTATACTATGGGCTTTCCCTCAGCCTGGTATTCGCCGGTGACCCTTCCCACATCATCTCCCACAATATCAGAGGTGCAGCCTGTGAGAACCACATAAAGCTCCGCGTCTATGACCTTGAAAGCCCCGTCTATTACATCCCTCAGCCGGCCTTCTCCTCCATATACCACTTCCGCTTCACCCGTATTGGTACAGGGTATGGTGTTCCCGCCGGCATAGCCCTCACCCTGCCCTATGAGGCTGCTGACCTTAGAGCTGCACCCGGGGCCCGCATGCAGGATTGGCACTCCCTTTTTTATGGCCACCACTGTCTGCTGGGCGCCTATTGCACAGGAATACCTGGGCTGCTCAATAAACTTCAACATTCACATTACCTCCCAGGAAAGAGAATGGATTCTGCTCCAGCCACCATTTTGTATAAGGCATGCTGCTGTGCTTTGCCAGGTTCGTCACAAATTCCTTGTTATCCAGTGTTTCCAGAATCCTCTCCGCATAGTTCAGAATCCCCTGATAGCCAAAGCCGAATTGTTCGTCGCCTATGAGAAGCGTGGGTACGCCCAGCTTCGCCCCCCAGAGCGTCATGCCCCCATGCCTTGCGATCATAATGTCGGGCCGGACCCTGTTCAATATATTTACAAGCTCATAGGCCTGCTTGTTGCACACATTGTAATTGTGAACATCACCGTAGGTGTTTACGTCATGGGCCAGCGCGTCCGATATGGGATCCCCGTTGTCATATATGGGGTCGTGATGGAATATTGCCGCGCCCTGGACCTGGAGTCCAAGCTCTCTTAAAAGCGCTATCAGCGCATGGCCGTGTGCGGCTCCCGCCGTGAGGTATGCCGTTTTCCCCTGAAGCTTTCCGCGGTATCCTTCAATGAGAGGCAGCACTCTTTGGTGCTCCTTTTCTATATAGTCTTCGATCTCTGCTTCTCTGTCCAGAACCCGTCCCAATTCCCTGAGCCAATTGTCTGTTCCTGCGACGCCGTACGCAGGCGGCGCCTTTATCTCGGGCACGCCGTATACCTGTTCCAGCGCCGCGCCTATATAGGTTCCAAGGGTAGGGCATATCTGAATGGTGGCCGCCGCCTCGGAAATATAGGAAAGTTCCGCAACGGTGGAAAAGGGCACGATATAATTTGCCTCATAGCCCAGGGGCTTCAGCAGCTCGTCAAATATCTGGCTTCCCCAGAAATTTATGATGTTTACCTTGTTGGTTTTCTCTCTGGGAGGTTTTACAATTTTTCTCACAATGGAGTGATAGGCCGAGTCAAAGCCGGTGGTCCATATCTTCGACCTGAAGCCTTCGCAATAGCAGCCTACGACCGGGATTCCCAGCTCTTCCGTCAGCTCGTTTGCCACCGACTCCACATCGTCCCCTACGATTGCGGAGGCACAAGAGGTGGTAATGAATATGGCATTGGGACGGACCCGCTCATATACTTCCCTGACCGTGGCCTCAAGCTTCTGTGTGGCGCCGAAAATAGTGTCCTTTTCTTCTATATTCGAACTGAAATACCGTCCTATTACCGGCGGCAGGTTTCTTTCCATCTGTCCTACTCTATATACGAAATTAAAGCCGAAAAAATCTCCGGAACAGCCCACCGGCGCATGATTGATTATAGCCGCATCCTTTATCATGGAAAGCTGGCAGAATGCGTTTCCGGAGCTGCAGCCCATGCACTGGCTGAAGCTTCTGGTGCTGTCCTGGAGCTTTCCGGACCTGGCGCATTTTACAAGCTCACCGGCAGTGCCTTCAAAGCCCGTTATGGAACCCAGCCGGACCTCGCGTATCTGTACTTCAGGGCTTTTAATATTTATTGAACTCACAATATACGACCTCCTTTATAGGGATTACATTTATGACGCTTACATTCATTACAGGTTTCCGGCAGCCTCTGTCCTCACTTCGCCTGTTTCCAGAGCAAGAAGGTAATCCCCCCATTTTGCCGCCCATTTTCTCAGCTCTGAAACCTCCAGAGGCGCTGGGACCTTTGATTCCTCATGGCCTGCGATTTTGGCGGCAAGGGATTTATATATCTGGGCCTGCTTTGAGTCCGGAGCCGCTTCTATGGTTGTCTTTCCCTGGAGCTCACTTTGGGTGACTGTGACGGATCTGGGCACGTATTCTACCACCTGGGTATTTGTCTGTTTTACAAAATCGTCTATGATCTCTTTGGAGTAGGGGGCGTTTATTGAATTGGCAATTACGCCTCCCAGCAGCGCCCCTCCTGAATTGGAGTATTTATGGATGCCCTTGAACAGGTTGTTTGCGGCATACACCGCCATAAAATCCGCCGAGGATACTGTAAAAACATGTTCTGCAATACCCTCCCGTATAGGTACTGCAAAGCCGCCGCAGACCACATCTCCGAGGACGTCATATATGACATAATCCAGGTCCAGCTCTTCAAACACATTCTGCTGCTTGAAAAGCTGAACTGCCGTAATTATCCCTCTGCCGGCACAGCCGACCCCTGGCGCCGGTCCTCCCGCCTCAACGCAGTATATTCCGTTGAAGCCGCTGAAAATAACCTCATGGGCCTTTACGGTGTTCTTTTCCCTTAAAGTGTCCAGCACAGTGGGAATGTAGTTTCCGCCCCTCAGGGTGTTGGTGGAGTCGCTTTTGGGATCGCAGCCGAACTGCATAACCTTGTACCCCGCAATGGACAGTGCAGCGCTGAGATTTGACGTGGTTGTGGACTTTCCGATTCCCCCTTTTCCGTATATTGCTATCTGCTTGATTTTTTTTGCCATTTTGACCTCTCTCCTATTTTTATAATTGACATTGAAAGCCCTGATTTCCATAACTTATAAATTATTGCGATTATTGCGGCTGCAGGGCGGCTACTTCTTTTAATGCCGAATGGATCAGGACGGGCATTTCATATGCCTGTATACCTTTTTCGCCTAAAGCCTGTCTGGCGCCAAAGCCTATTTGGCTGACAATTACCGCCCGGCAGTCCGACAACAGCCCCACAGCCTGTGACATTGATGAAGTGCTGTGTTCATTGACACCGCAGGCGGGCTCGGTATTTCTCATTTCTTTGAAAGACCATTTTCCATCAGCCTCTACTTCAAAAACCAGAAACTGCCTGGTGTGTCCGAAATGCTGGTTTACTACCTTTCCGTCGCTGCTGGCCACTGCTATTCTGTATGACATACAACCTCCAATATAGCTTCCATAGTGAACATTTTTATGCATGAAATCCTCAACCGTGTGAAAAGGTTTCGGCAGGCTGGTCATAAAGCAATCCGGCCAAATCTTTTCCTTTCCCGGGTATGCCGCAGGCATCCGCCCGGCACTGCTGGCAATGCCTGAATACCTGGAGATACTTTTCGGCCGTCATCCTGGCCTCATTGAGCTCATGGCAGTCAGGCGCCCTGAAATCCGCCATTTCATTTTGGGGTATCAAAGGGATTATATTCATTATCGACGCTCCCGCATTTGAGACTGTGACGGCTATTTCCTCCATATGCCGGTCATTCAGGCCCGGAATCAGTACTGTATTTACCTTGACCGAGACACCCAGGCCGCATATCTTTTTTATGCCTTCCAGCTGAAGCCTTATAAGGGTTTCGGCCCCTTCCAGGCCTTCCAGATACTCTCCCTTATAAAATATCCCGGAGCATATGTGCCGCAATATTTCCGGGTCGACGGCGTTCACTGTGACGGAGATGGTTTTGATCCCCGCGGCGGCGATTCTCTCTGCGTAGTGTTTAAGCATAAGCCCGTTTGTACTCAGACATTTGATCAGATGGGGATATTTTTTATCTATCAATTCAAAAGTATCCAGTGCATTCTGAGTGGCCAGAGTATCTCCGGGGCCGGCAATACCAACAACCGTTATTTCCGGGCACAGCAAAAGCGCCTTTTCAACCAGTGCTGCGGCCTCAGGCGGAGACAACACCTTGCATGCCACTCCCGGCCTGTTTTCAGTTTTGTTGAGACTTCTCCTGCAAAATTTGCAGTGTATATTACAGGCCGGACTGACCGGCAAATGAATGCGTCCGTACTTAAAATGCGCTTCTCCGCTGAAACAGGGATGTTTTTTTACAAGATGACCGAATTTTTCTTCCGTTTCAACCCCCGGTACTTCCACTCCACAACTGATTGCCATGTTTGCCACCTCATTTTCAAATAAACCGACGAATAAAAATCAACACGCTCCGGAAATACATATCGTGCCAAAGCTCTGCACATTGCATAAACAGCGGACAAAACTAAAAAAGACCAAGCAAAACCAATATGGTTTCCGCCTAGTCTCTAATTTGTTTAGTCAACTATTTCTGAAATTATATGTATTTATTTAACCCGGACTTTTTCGTTCTTTTCGATCTGAATCAGCTTTCCGTCCTGAAATACCAATGTTATGGATCCGTATTTCAGGGTCTTAGCCATTTCATACAGTTTATCAATATCATCTTTTGAGATTGGCACCTTTGATTGTTCAAAATCATTCTGAGCTATACCCACTTTAGCACCACCTTCATATAATCTCCCGGTCAATCACAATAAACTACTTTTAGAACCGTAATCAAGGGTTAATTGATATTGACTTTGGAATCATTAATTCCGATAAAAAAGATAAATCATATATGTTTTATATGTTATATTTGAGTATAATATGCATTGAAGAATTTGTCAATAGCTTTATAAATAAAATTTTGTTTGTATTGAAGGAAAATTTTGCTCCGAAAAGCTGTTGAGTTACGCTACTTTTCTTCATCAGAGGTATTCTGAACCGCCTTGTATAAATCCGGCCTTTTTGACCTGGTTCTCTCCAGGGATTGTTCATGCCTCCACTTTTCTATATTGGCATGATGTCCGGACAGCAGTATCTCAGGGACGGCTTTGCCTTCGTATTCCGCAGGACGTGTGTACTGCGGGTATTCAAGCAGTCCGTTGAAGTGGGATTCCTCGCTGAAGGAACCTTCATTTGACAGTACTCCGGGTATGAGCCTGCTCACACAGTCAATAAGCACCATGGCTGGCAGCTCTCCCCCTGTGAGCACATAATCTCCTATGGAGATTTCCTCGTCGACTATTTCTTCAATTATCCGCTCGTCGATCCCTTCATAATGGCCGCACAAAAGAATGAGCCGCTCTTCTTTGGAAAGCTCCAGGGCAATTTTCTGGGTCAGTACCCGGCCCTGGGGGCTCATATAAATGACCTTCGGCCTGGGCTCGGCCCCGTCGGTTACGGCCCTGTAGGCGTCTATAACCGGCTGGCACATCATTACCATTCCGTTGCCGCCTCCAAAGGGATAATCATCCACCTTTCTGTGTTTGTCCAGAGTATAGTCTCTTATGTTAATTGCATTTACCTCTATGAGGCCTTTTTCCTGGGCGCGGCCTATGATGCTTTCTTTCATTACAAGCTCAAAGGTCTCTGGAAAAAGTGTAAGAACGTCAAATCTCATTTAGCCTCCATGTCCCCAAAAGTATTTTTATCAGTCCAACAAGCCTTTTGGTATAATAACATCAATCCTGCCTTTTTCCGGCGAAATTTCCGTTACCACACTTTTCAGCGCAGGTATAAGAATCTCTTTGCCGTCGCCGGATTTTACCGCATAAACGTCATTGCTTCCGGTCTGGATGACGTCGGCGAGCTTTCCGAGCAGAAGGCCCTTTTCGTCGTAAACATCCATTCCGATTATATCCGTTATAAAGAAGGAGTCCTTTGGCAATTTTACAGCATTGGCCCTGTCAACTTTTAGATAAAAACCTTTCAGCTTTTCGGCCGCCTCGATGGAATCCACGTCTTTAAATTTCAGAATCACAAATTGTTTGAAAAACTTGAGGCCGGTTATATGGTATTTTTCCAGGGCGCCGTTTTTATCTATATAGACCCATTTAAGCTTTTTGAACCTCTGCGGGTCGTCAGTCAGGGCGGTGGCTTTCAGCTCTCCCTTGACTCCGTGAGTGTTTATCAATTGTCCTATAATAAGATATTCGACCATTTTACCTCCGTAGCTTTTATTGGAACATAAAGTAAGGAATGACTAAATAATAAAATCGGAAAGTTATTATCTATTCATTCCCACTCTGGTTTCAAACCAATTTTATTGTATGATATCTACAACAACTCTTCTGCTGTCTTTTACGGCAGCGGCCTTGACAACAGTTCTGATCGCCTTGGCGATCCTGCCCTGCTTGCCGATTACTTTGCCCATATCATCTTTGGCTACTTTGAGCTCAAGTATTATGGACTTTTCATTTTCAATCTCATTTACGAAAACTTCGTCTGGATAATCCACAAGAGCTTTCGCAATATTTTCCAGCAATAGCTTCATAATCTTTACCTCCGGTTATTGCAAAGGTACGTGCGGAGAGCGCCTGCCCCCCGTTTGGGCTGAAAAAATCTTTTTAACCGATTATACCCTGTTTCTTAAGGAGCGCCTTTACCGTATCAGTGGGCTGTGCGCCGTTTTTGATCCATTTCTGGGCTTTTTCGGAATCAATATTTACCTGAGCCGGTTCAACAACAGGATTGTAAGTACCTATTTCC
>JAEWSZ010000144.1 GCA_023397905.1 Bacillota bacterium
GCTGCACTCCACTCGCTGTTTATTCCGCCCTTCTTTGCACGGATACGGTATATATGCTGTGTTCCCGCTGCAAGGTTGCTATGGGTATATGTTGTTCTTGTACTATTGTCATATGTAACCCCATCTACTTCTATGTCATAGCCGCTAGCTCCATTTACTGCATTCCATGACAATGTTATGTTATTCAAACTTGGTACTGCTGTGATATTCACAGGTACCGGAACTGTATCTAAAAGTGTAGTAGTGTTTACATATCCGCTCCATTCACTTTTTCCGCCCGGATTTATGCTTCTGACGCAGTATGAATGGTGTGTCCCCGGGGCTAAGCTGCTGTGAATGTAGTTTGTATTCGGTCCGTTATTGACCAATACCCCATCCACTTCTATATCATATCCGGTAGCTCCGGGTACGTTGTTCCAGGTGATTGTAACTGAGGTACTAAGGGGTATTGCATTAATGTTCTGAGGAATATCCGGTGAGCCCGGAAGTGTTGATTTTGATATGGCAGCACTCCAGTTTCCCGGCCCTCCTGCATTCTTTGCTCTGACCCTGTATGTATGCGGTGTTCCGGGATTAAGATTTATATGGGTGTATGTAGTAGCTGTATTTGTATTTACCATGACTCCGTCAGCCTCAATATCATATCCGATTGCTCCACTCACTGCATCCCATGAAACAGTTACCGTTTTATCAGTTGAAGTTGCAATTATGTTTGATGGTGAACCAGGAGGTGCAACCAAGGTTGTACCAGTTACGGCAGAGCTTACGGCTGTTTCTATATTTTCAGCATTTCTCGCTTTTGCGGTAAATGTGTATGTACTACTGGAATTTAGGCCTTTAACAGTCACTTTTTGACCATTCAATGTAATCCATGACGGTGCTGATGTGAGTGTTCCTTCCTGGGTTACATATTGAGTTCCGTTATTTATACTGATCTGGTACTGGGTAGCTGCTGAGTTATTATCTGATGATACTATATCCAAAGTATATGAAGATGCATTATTTACTGATAAAGAAGGCACGGCAGCTTTGGTATATATATTTTGTGTACTACTTGATATGTGACCGCTTACATCCCTTATCTCAAAATTCGCAGTATATAGAGTATTAGGTAACAAATTAGACTGAGACGTATATGTATCTGAATTTATCCAACCTGACATTTCGAGACCTATGGTATATCTGTATGGATTTCCATCAAGTCCTCCTATTCCATCACTTCCAGAACCAGATATAGAAATAGTGTTAATAGTTGATGACCTTGTCACTGGCCCAAGAATAGGAGCTGACTTATCCACTTTAAAACTTACTATTTTAGTTACCGGTGTCGTGGTTATTCCGTCAGAAATTTCATATTTTATTGTATGATTTCCTTCAGCTAACCCATTCATATTCACGGCATAAAAATTTACAATCTGAGCTGTTATTGTGTTGGATATCATTTTCGTTTCCCGGGGTGTTGTTTCTGAATCAATGTAGTATTTACATGTTAAATTATTATTATCCGAATCTGAAACAGATACTTGTGGAATAAAGCTTATATCAGTTTCCGAAAATGTTTGATTTTGAATCGGTGAATTTACCAATATCTCAGGTAAATTATTTACTGAATATTCCCATAACTCTTTTGAACTATCATCATAACTACCGAAAACATACATTTTCCCATCTATTGCAACCGCCGAATGGTACTCACGACCAAAAGTTGAAGGACCTAATTTTTTCGTCCACTTACCATTTTCCGGATCATATTCCCATAAATCATCTAAACACCTAAAGCTGTGTCCACCAAAGATATACATTTTATTATTCATTACTGCCGCTGAGTGGTATGCCCTGGCATCTGGCCCACCCAGTTTTTGCGTCCAGGTATCATTAATGGGGTCGTATTCCCATAAATCACCCAATTTGTAATCATCCTTGTCAACACCGCCAAAAATGTACATTTTACCATTAATAGCGACTGCCGAATGATATCTACGGCCTATTGAAGCTCCTGTCCTTTGCTCCCATCTGTCTGTTACCGGATCATATTCCCATAAATCTTTATTAGTATTACTGCTGTCCCCACCACCAAAAATGTACATTTTTCCATTTATCTCTACAGCAGAATGCCCTGCCCTACTGGATGGGCCATTTGACATTTGTGTCCATCTGCCTATTGCCGGATCATATTCCCACAATTCCTTAAAAAATGAGCTTTCGTATCCACCAAAAATGTACATTTTTCCGTTTATCACCGCTGCAGAGGTGTTTTTACGTGCGCTTGGAACAGAAGATAGTTTCGTCCATATATCCAAATTCGGATTATAAGCCCATAAACCATTATCGGCAATATATGAAGAAGGTGTTTTTCCTCCAAAAACATACATTATGCCGTTAATAGCCACAGCAGAATGTGCATATCTCCCAACTGAACAGCTCGCTTTTTGAGTCCATGTTTCTACTGTTTCCGCCATTACGTCACTGCCAAATCGTAAGAAATTCTGTTTTGGCGATGGATAATCAGTTATAACGATGCCTGATAATACTATAGATATTGCTAAAATTAAAGACAAAATACATTTGTACTTATTCTTTAAATGCATAACACATTCTCCTTCTAATCATTGTAAATTTATGGTTATAAAATATATTAGCATAAATATAAAAATGGTTCAATTATCCCCTACAAACATAACAAAGCAACCCAAAAATAAAATATATTTCAGGTTGCTTTATAATACTTTTAAATAACAACGGGTACTAATGCTTACTTATCTATTCCTATTTGTCCTTTGAAGGCTCCAGTCTGAAGCCCAGGGGAGTGGTTTCTTTCTCTCCGGGGTTTAAGACATATATGTCGTCGATGTACTCCCATCTCACCAGGACACTGGTGGACCGCTTTTCGGGCTTTTGTTGCTCCTTGGGTATTTCCTTCCCCGTTTCATCCACCAGCTTTGTCATTATGCCGGTGCCCTCAAGCCAGATCCCCAGCTCATCCACATCCATCAGCTTGTTGATCAGAATTTTACTTGTATCAAAGAAGTAATTCAATACTTCGTTCTGTTCGGCTCCCCTTCTTAGATTTATAAATATCTCTTCGCCGATATAGTTGGTCAAAAACATATAACAATCCCCTTTCTATTCTCTCATTCATAATAAATGCTTTTCATCGGGGAATTGTTACAAATTATTGAATACCCAAAAGCTTCAGCTCACAATAATACTTTGTCATCTGCGGGAAATCTGATACCCATGATTTTTCTGGCCTCATCCAGAAGCTCAATAGTACTGATTGAATTCTGATTATAGCTTTCTGCCGTTTCACCGGATTGCGCCAGTCTGATAAACTCCTGTATTTCATAATACATGTCGTCAGCCAGCTGTTCTATCTGAAGCTTTTCCTCCTGCCCCGAACGGTAGATTATTTTCACGTCCCTGGGCTCGCTGATTTTATCGATAAGCATACAGCCCTCTTCTCCCTGTATTTCACTGGGGTTGTACGAAGTTGTGATTTTCGAATACAGCAGCTCGGCCTGAAAACCTTCATAGCCCGCCAGGATAGTGCCTGCACCGTCAATTCCGTTTGACAGGAGGATTCCAGAGGCATTGATATTCCGTGGTTTTCCAAAAAGTCCGCAAAGCGTATGGGCACAGTATACGCCTATATCCATCAGCGCCCCGTTTGAAAAGCCCGGATCAAAGGCATTTTCTATAATGCCGTTTTTAAATTTATCATATCTTGAAGAGTACTGGCAAAAATTAAAGGTGACCCTCCTGATTTTCCCCAACTTGTGCAGGTTATCCCCCATGGCTCTGAAAGCCGGCGTAAATACAGGTCTCATGGCCTCCAGCAGCACCCTTCCCGATTCTGAGGCCGCCGCACACATAGCTGTCAGCTCTTTCAGGTTTGACGCAACCGGCTTTTCACACAGCACATGCTTGCCGGCTTTCAGCATCCTGATAGCCTGTTGGGAATGAAGGCTTGTGGGGCTGGCAATATATACGGCATCGATCTCCGTATCGCCGCATAGGTCCTCCAGGCTGTCATAGCACTTTTTCACACCGTATTCCGAAGCAAATTCTTCCGCCCGTTGTTTTGTACGGGAATACACTGCCCCCAACCTGAATTCGTCGCATAGCAGACCGGACCGCATAAAATCCTTCGTTATAAAATTTGTTCCTATAACCGCAAAAATAAGCATACAGCACTCCTTATCGGCCAATATATACTCCAAAAACCTGTTTAAAGCTTTTGCCCTGCCTCATAGTTTACGAAAAATACCTGCATCTCATTGGATTACATAAATACAGCCCCGTTGTTTAACGGGGCTGTTGCAAAGTATTAAAAGGAGAAACAAAAATGAAAAGTTTATGTTTATATATTAGCACCGTATTATTAATAAACATCATATAAATAGTTAACTTTTTGTAAACACAAATTATACCAGCTTTAAAAGTATCTCGTTGCTTCTCTCGATAAATTTAGCCATGGCGTCGGGTTCCAGAGGCTGATGGCTCATCATGGCCAGATCGTAGATATGCTCGCTTATGAGCTTCATGTCATCCTTTCTGGCTTCATTATCCTTCATGTCTATTACCGCCTTAACAAGCCTGTTTGAAGAATTGAGCACAAGAGTCTGCTCCTTGGGGAACATATGGCTCATATCCATCCCGCCGAACATTGCGCTCATTTCCTGCATTCTTCTGGATTGCTCGGACAAGAGGATCATTGCCGGAACAGAATCATTTTTCAAGGATTCCACCTGGATTTTAAGCTTTTCGTCATTGATGGTCTCCTTGAACAAATTCTCAAGATAGCCCACATCGGCTTCGGCAATGCCGGTATCTCCCTTTTTCATGCTGTCGGATATATCTGCGTCTATGCGGTTAAAATGAACGTCCGTCATTTTGCTCTCCAGCATTTGGATGAAATGGTTGTCAATCATTGTGGAAAGGATCACCGCTTCCATCCCGTTCTCGTTGAACAATCTGATGTATTGAGCCTGCTGCTTCTCATTTGACACATAGAACACCTTGTTTTCGTGCTTTTCCTTATTGTTTTCCAGGTATTCCTTTAATGTGGTATATCCGCCCTTTGTGGACTTGTAAATGAGAACGTCCTTCACCCTGTCATAGAACTTGTCTTCCCTGATACAGCCGTATTTTACAAAGGGATTGATATCGTCCCAGTATTTATTGTAATTGTCGCGCTCATTTTCATGCAGGGAGGTCAGCTTGTCGGCAACCTTCTTTGTAATATGGGTGGAGATTTTGTTTACATAACCGTCATTCTGCAAAAAGCTCCTTGATACGTTCAAGGGCAGATCCGGGCAGTCTACCACCCCTTTGAGCAGCAGCAGGAACTCGGGGATGACCTCTTTTATGTTGTCGGCCACAAAAACCTGGTTGTAATAAAGCTTTATCTGCCCTTCCATAGTCTCAAACTCATGCTTGAGCTTCGGGAAGTACAATATTCCCTTTAAATTAAAAGGATAGTCCATATTCAGGTGGATCCAGAACAAGGGCTCGTTGAAATCGTGGAATACCTTTGTATAGAACTGCTTGTATTCCTCGTCCGTGCAATCCTTTGGATTTTTCAGCCACAGAGGCTTTGTATCATTCAGGGGCTCAGGTTTTTTCGGTTCCGCTTTATCAGCGTCTTCCGCCTTGTCCTCCGCTTTTTCCTCAACCTTCTCTGGCTCCTTTGCGGAATCCTCCAGGTAAAGCTCATACGGAAGGAATGAAAAATACTTTTCGAGAGTCGATCTCATTTTGTACTCATCCGCAAACTCCAGTCCGTCCTCCGAAAGAAACAATGTAATGACAGTTCCTCTTTCCGTCCTGTCAGAATCTGTCATTTCAAATTCCGTGCCCCCTTCGCTGCTCCACCTGACCGCAGCAGCTCCCGGCTGATACGACAACGTGTCTATCTGCACCCGCTGTGAAACCATGAAGGCAGAATAAAAGCCCAGACCGAAATGGCCTATTATCTGACCTTCGTCAGACTTGTCCTTGTATTTTTCAAGAAAATCTACAGCTCCGGAAAAAGCTATCTGGTTGATATATTTTTTTACTTCTTCATCGGTCATTCCGATGCCGTTGTCAATGACTTTTATGGTCTTTTCATTTTTATTGACTATTACCTTGATTTCAAATTTATTGTCATCAGGCAATTCCGCCTCACCCATGGCATCAAGCTTTTTCAGTTTGCTTATGGCGTCGCTTGAATTGGCCACAAGTTCTCTGATAAATATATCCTTTTCGGAATACAGCCATTTTTTTATTATGGGGAAAATGTCCTCTGTATTAATTGAAATACTTCCGCTTTCGTGTACCATAACGACCTCCTGTTGTTGTGTTCTGACTTGTTAATTTTAACAATAATAATATACAACTATTGCTTGAAAGTTTCAAGTATTTTTTAGCACTCATTCATCATGAGTGCTAATAATATAAACACATATTTCCCGATAACATTGATTATCCTTCAGCCCAAAAGGGATATCCTCTTCTGTTCATCACAGGTAATATTCTTTTTTTTGCCTTCCAGCTGGGTCACCAGCGTTATTTTTCCGCCCCACAGGTCCACCAGGTACTTCAGTGTTTCATACGCATAGCTCAGTTCAAGCTCGCGTCCGTCATACTCATGTGTGAGCAGCAGGGTATTGTCCTTCTGCACCCACTCGCTGACATATATAGTGGGAATGCTCCCTATTCCGGCGGTATTGCACAGAGTATCCCTGATTATTTTCCAGCCCTCGTCATCGGAAACCTCTGAAATCATATAATCATTGCCTGTGGCCATGTATTCAAAAAGATTCATTTCACCACACAACTCCTGGGTGAGATACCTTCTTATAAAAGATTGGTCTCTTTCCGTCTCCCTGACTTCAAATATCTTTTCAATTCCAAATCTGGTATTAAGATCTTCAAATATTTTAAAGCCTATATAATATGGATTGATACTGGCCTTAAGCGGGCGTATGACCTCATTGTGCTTTCTCAGGAATTCCAGGTGCATGTTCTGGGGCAGCTCCAGCTTGTTCAGCAGGTTGTAATGCCAGTAGCTGGCCCAGCCTTCATTCATGATTTTGGTCTCTATCTGGGGCAAAAAGTACCTGGC